>CAYOKJ010000200.1:0-4794 GCA_964404485.1 uncultured Bacteroidales bacterium
CCTTTGTATAAGACAGACATTTTTTTATTACTAATTTCTTTTTTCTGACTTTTCGGAGTAGACTCATCACTCCAAATTTTTTTGTATTTTTGGATAACGAAAAATAATTATCACAATAATTGTCACAATAAGCAATTTAAAAGTACAAAATGAATGTAAAAACCGATAAAGAAATAATTAATGGGATACTCGAAGATGATGATAAAACTTTGAGATTTATTTATAAAAAGTATTATCCCAAAATAAAAATAATGGTTATGACATTCAGAAACGTAAATATTATTGCTGATGACATTTTTCAGGAGGGCTTGACAAGGGCAATAATGAATATTAAAGCCGGTAAGTTTGAAGGCAGGTCTTCGTTTCTTACATACTTTTCGGGTATTTGTAAAAATGTTTGCCTGAAAGAATTATCAAATAATAAATATGCTTCCCCTGTTATTGACGACATAGCTAAAGCAGATGATGAACAGCAGAATTTTGAACTGATTAAATTTGTCATTCGCTTAAAAGATTCTATGGATGCAAAATGTATTGAAATAATCAATTGCAGATTTGGTTTAGATGAAAACCAAAATACAATTGTTGAGCATAAGAAAACGGGAAATGTCAGGTTTGAAAAAATAGCCAAAAAACTTGGTATTAAAACTGATAATGCCAGACAAAGATTTAAACGCTGTCTAAAAAAATTACAACAAAACATTTCTAACCATCCTGAATTTTCCGAATATTTATCTTAAGAAAAAAAATGAAAAATAATATATCCGATTTCGAATTAATTGAGGCATACATGGAAGATTCTCTCAGCCAAAAAGAGACTGATGAATTCCGTAAACGCTTGGATGATGATCCTGAGTTTGCACGTCAATATGAATTAAGAAAACAAACCGAGAAACTTTGGAAAGATACGACTGTGTATTCTCGTATAAATAAAAACGTGAAACAAGCAATGAGCGAAAGTAAAAAATCAAATTATTATAAACCATATTATTTTGCTGTTGCAGCTACTATTATTCTTCTTTTGTCATTTTATATTGTAATACACTTTTTGGGTGAAGATGTTTTTAATAGTGGGTCGTCGCAGATGGCATTAAAAGACAGTACTGAACAAATTAATTTACTTGAACCACAAATTAAATATCCTGACCGGAAAGCAAATATTAAATATATTAATGAACCTAATGCTAACATGGATAGCATAATCCTTGATAAATTAAGAAATGAAAAAGCCGGTACATTTATAAAATTCAAAACTTCGGAAAATATAAAAATTGAATGGACATCGGAAGAAACAGGAATAGGATACATTTTTGTTTATGATATCTCCAGTGATTATTTGTTAATAAAAATTCCGGTACAATTATCCGAAAGAGAATTTATTATTCAAAAATCATTACTTAAAAAAGGAAAATATAAATGGTATCTTTTTAACATTGATAAAACCGGTTATTTTGAAATTATTTAATCGAAAAAACATACAGATGAAAATATCTTCAATAACAAAGTGTCTGCTCTTTGCAGCCGTATTTATCTCTTCAAATTTATTTGCACAAATTGATAAAAACAAAGATGAGTTTACTAAGGAATTTGAATCATTCAAAAATAAAACTCAAAAAAAATTTGATGATTTTAAAAAGAAAAATGATTCTGTTTTTGTGCAGTTCCTTGAGGATTCATGGTATTCTTTTGATCTTATTTATAATGAAAAACCGAAAATTCCAAAACCTGTAAGCCAACCTGTAATAAAACATTCCGAAAAAATTGATTTAAAAATCACACCAATAAAAAAAACAGGAGCAATAAAGACAACACCAGGCGAGAAACTCATAGAAAAATCTCGAATAATTAAAAACCTAGAAAATTTTAAAATTAATGCTGAAAACAAAACAAATATTAATTTTTACGGTCGGAAACTTGATTTGTATTATAATAAAAACATTCCGCTAATAACGGTAATAAACGGAGATAACATTACTGCTTTTTATCGTGAAGCTTCATCAAATCACAATCTTATCAAAACGGTTTTATTATTAAAAATGACTGCCGATGAATACAAATTTAATGACTGGGGATTTTTAAAAATACTCCAAACAGCAGCAGCCGGACTTTATTCAAACATCAACGACAAGGTTCTGTTTACTTGGTTTGCCTTATTACAAAACGGATACAACGTAAAAACGGCATATAATAATGATAATATTTATTTGTTGATACCTTCAGATCAGGAGATATTTAACACATCATATTTTACAATAGCCGGTCATAAGTATTATGTTGCAAACTTTAAAGATAATACCGAAAGAGTAAAATCTTTAATTGCACATAAAGCTGACTACCCCGGAAATTCCTATAGCTTTTCTTTATTGATGGAAAAAATACCTGATTTGGAAAATAATGTTACCATAAGGGAATTTTCTTTTCTAAATAAAAGTTTTACAATATCGCAGAATAAAAATTTAATTAAGTTCTTTGGTGATTACCCTGATTGCGCATTGGAAGTATATTTTCATACTCCTTTATCAAAAAATACATTAATAGGATTTGACTCCTTTTTCAATCAAAAATTTAATAATAAAAATGAACTTTGGAAAATAAATTACCTTATGGATTTTGTACAACATTCACTTGTTTATTTACGAGATGAAGAACAATTTGGACAAGAGAATTATTTGTTTGCCGAAGAATCACTTTATTATTCGGGTGCTGATTGCGAAGATAGAGCAGTATTGTTGGCTCGGTTAATAAAACACTATGTCGGTTTACAAACGATAGGGCTTAATTTTCCCGAACATGTATCACTTGCAGTAAATTTAGCAAACCCGATAAAAGGTGTATATCTAACACATAATGAAAAAAAATACTACATTAGCGATCCAACATATATCGGAGCAAAATGTGGTATGTTAATGCCGGAATTAAGAAATGAATATCCAGAAATAATAGAATATTAATACTAACTTGATAACCTTCCAACTCTTTTTTTGAGCTGGAACGTCTATAAAATAAAAAATTATTGTAATAAAAAATAGAAATCTAATATCTAACATTTTAAATTATTAGTTATTATGCCTTATAAAAAAATAATTCTTGTATTATTTGCTTTAATATTATTTATTATCTCCGGTAATAATGCTTTTGGTCAGGAAATAAAAAGGACAATAGGAGAAGCTCAAATTCGTCAGGAAATCAATAAAACAAAAGAACAAGTAAGGGAAAAAGCTGAAGAACTTGCAATAATAGATGCCTTAGAAAACGAATTTGGGACTTATGTAGGACAGGAAACAGATATGAGTCTTAACGATGGGAAAATTAGTTTTAATACCATTGGAACTACAAAAGTAAAAGGCGAATGGGTTGAAACAACAGACATTTCTTTTGAAGAGGAAAAACGTGAAATCAAAGGACAATACGGAAAAGAATTGGAAATATGGATTACATGCTGTATTAAAGGAAAAGCTAAAAAAGCCACACCAAAAGCAGACATATTTTATCAAACTTTAAATTGTCCTAATACCGAATGTCGTACAGTAGAATATATTTCAGGAGAGCAATTATATCTTAATTTTAAAACTCCCGTTTCCGGATATTTAAGTATTTGGCTTTGTGATAATGATAAAGCATACCGCCTGCTTCCTTATGAAAACATGAAAGACAAAGAGTATAATGTTTGTAGTGTTAAAGCCGATAAAGATTACGTGTTTTTCGCAAAAGAAAATAATTACTTTAAGGATGCAGCAGTTGATGAGCAGGAATTATTCACAAATTCAAAAATCGAATATAACACAATTTATATAATTTTTTCCGAACAGCATTATGTAAAACCCATACTAAATAATGCTCAGGATTTAGATGAATATAAGAAAGGATATAAAACACCTAAGTCTGTTGATATTGATACTTTTAAAAAATGGCTTTCAGTAAATAGAGCTACTTCTGGCAGTTTTCTTGATAAGAAGATTAAGATCAGTATTGCAAATAAATGACCTCTCCAAATGTCACATTTCCCCAAAATTAAGTACTAATTTATAATTGCAAAAATATTTGATTTTGAAATACATATAAATTATTGTAATTTTATGGTTCTAAAATCTTCAAATATTGCTACACTATGAAAAAAATTATACTAATACTTATTGCAGTTTTAATTGCAAGTTCGTCTTTCGCTCAGGATGTTATCTCAGGAAAAAGCAAAACAATCCGTTTAAAATTAAACCCTGAGTACAAACGAGGATTACCTCCTAATCTTTTTGTAAATCTGAGTTTTGAAGATGCTAATAAAAATGGGATTCTCGAAGCCGGTGAAAAGGCATCTCTCATAATCAATATCACAAACAAAGGAAAAGGTGTTGCTCAGGATTTATTAGTTAAAGTTAAAGATAGTTATCTTGATTACGAATTTACTATTTCGGATGGGAAAAGAATCCCTTATCTTTATCCTAATAAAAGTACCTTGATAGAAATACCTATAAAAGCAGGTATGGATATTAAATCCGCTGAACATAAATTACAAATTTCTGTTAACGAACATTTTGGATATGACATGGATCATGCTTTTCTGATATTAAACACTTTAAAATTTCAGGAACCTAAACTTGTTTTTTCAGGATTGGAACTAATTGATATTGGCAAAGGCACAGCAGCTATCGTAGAAGACGGGCAACTGCAATCCGGCGAACAGGTTAAAGTAAAACTCGTAGTTCAAAACATCGGACAAAACATCGCAAAAAACACTAAATATTATCTCAGGTCAACTGATAATAATATTTATATAGAAAATGGAAAATTGATGGGAAT
>CAYOKJ010000201.1:0-4751 GCA_964404485.1 uncultured Bacteroidales bacterium
TTCGTGCCTGAGCGTCAGTTACAGCTTAGTGAGCTGCCTTCGCGATCGGTGTTCTGTGTCATATCTATGCATTTCACCGCTACATAACACATTCCGCCCACTACAACTGTACTCAAGAATAACAGTATCAATGGCAGTTCTACAGTTAAGCTGTAGGATTTCACCACTGACTTATTATTCCGCCTGCGCACCCTTTAAACCCAATGAATCCGGATAACGCTTGGACCCTCCGTATTACCGCGGCTGCTGGCACGGAGTTAGCCGGTCCTTATTCGTATGGTACCGTCAGTCCCGCACACGTGCGGGAGTTTCTTCCCATATAAAAGCAGTTTACAACCCATAGGGCTTTCATCCTGCACGCGGCATGGCTGGTTCAGACTTGCGTCCATTGACCAATATTCCTTACTGCTGCCTCCCGTAGGAGTCTGGTCCGTGTCTCAGTACCAGTGTGGGGGATCATCCTCTCAGAACCCCTAGACATCGTTGCCATGGTGAGCCGTTACCTCACCATCTAGCTAATGTCACGCATGCCCATCTTTAACCGCCGGAGCTTTAACCACTCTGTCATGAAACAATGTGGTGTTATGTGGTATTAATCCCGATTTCTCGGGGCTATCCCTCTGTTAAAGGTAGGTTGCATACGCGTTACGCACCCGTGCGCCGGTCGTGTATCTCCCGAAAGAGACCTTACCCCTCGACTTGCATGTATTAGGCCTGCCGCTAGCGTTCATCCTGAGCCAGGATCAAACTCTTCATTGTAAAAAATTTGATTATTGTCTCACGATCTATTATTCTCAATTCGATTTGGAATTGGGGATATTTGTTACTATTTTTAGGCTTGCTTCAAATTTTTCAAAGAACTTATATATCTTTTTTTTGTTTTCCGTTTTAGTTGAAAACGGATTGCAAAAGTAATATCATTTTTTACATCTGCAAACTTTATTTGATGTTTTTTTAAAAAATATTTGCAGATTTATTTTGTTTCAAAAAACAAGTTTGCAAAAGTAAACATTTTGTTTAAATTACAAACTTTTTATTGACTTATTTTAAAAAAAATATTTTAAACTTTTTTTAAGTCAAAATTTAGTTTAAAAACTCACTATTTTGTAGAGTAGTTGAGCTTTTTGTAATTTTTTGTTAAAGAACATTTCTTCATTTGCGAGTGCAAAAATACAATTATTAATTTTAATAAAACAAGCCTTTTTGTAAAAAAAATGAAATAATTTTGAATGATTATATAAGATACTGAATGTGTATGTTTTGATGATGAAAATATTTTGATAATGTTCTATTATATTTTGAAATTGGGATGAATTTACTTAAAAATCTTGTTAAAAATGTTTTTAATAATGGCATAGCTGAGTAGAGGAAAATAGAGAAATAATGGGAAAATAGGAAATATGGGTATTTTAAATCAAATTTCATTCTCAAATAATGATAAATATAATTTAGAATTGCTAATCAAAATTCGATATTTAAAAAAACATAAGTATTAAGTTCATTTAGAAAAATTGCTAAGCAGGTAATTTAGATAATAGACAATATTTAGTTTTGTATCAGAAAAGTCTTTTTTACTTTCGCTTTTAAGCATTAAATTATTTTGATATTTATCAATAATCACCAAAACTTGTAGTAATACACTTTAAATTAAGTAGATTTGATTAAAGGAATCTCTTTATTTGCTTGTTGGCAACAAGGCGAAAAAGCCAACGCACATTTAAACACATTTGGTTTTTTGCCAACGCAAGAGGCCAAAACGAAAAAACCAAAAGAGTTTAAATTTTAACTAGCGCACAAAAAACGAATTGACAAAAAAAATGAAAAATACTCAAAATAAACATTGACTTTTAAATGATTTTTTATAGTTTTACTAGACACAAACAAAAAATGAAAATAGCAAAATTAAAAGCCTGCAAAACCATTCATTGTTTAGGCAAAAATAAGTTCGATATTGAAAGGCTTTCTTTACTAGTATAGAAAGCCAAACAAATCAACAACATAATTGACGGCCTGTATACTGGCTGCAATACTAATGCAATCCAACCTCAGGGTTAAAAAACCGAATTCTTTTGATGTTTATTAAACTATTATTACGTTAATCGTTGATAAACAGATATATTAAATATAAATAACGACAAATAAATAATATCATTTTAAATTAAATCATGAAAAAAAACAAATTATCACTATTACTATTTGCAACGATTGTGATATTAGCAAGTTGCAATAAGGATAAAACAGACAAAACAGAGCTACCGTTAGAATATAAATATGTATTACTGGATACTCTTGGAAACGAAAAAACAGAATTTAACCAGGGAGAAAATATAGTTTTCAGTTTTCAGATAATTAACAAAGGATCTGAAGACCTGCTTTTAAGAAACTTTTTGGGTAATTATGATTTTTTCAGGGTTTATCAAATCAACACAAACGAAGACACATTGGATTATGGATATCCATATGATGGTACTTGTGAAATAGGGGGGTTTATAATTCCCAAAAACGATACATCGGAGTTTAATTGTCCTTGGGTAAACTCAGAGAACAATAATTTCTATCATTTTTGTCTAATTGTTGGTGATCCCACATTACACCAAACGTATCTGCCAATTGGAAATTTTTACACAAATTTTGAACAATTGTTTAAAATTCCAGATCTTAAAACAGAAACAAAATATTTTAAAATTAATTTCACTATAAAATAAGTAAAATTATGAAAAAGTATATCTTAAACGTGTTGCTTGCGATTCGGAACCTCCAGTCAAAAAGAAGAGGATATCAGGATTATCATTTACAAAACTGATTTTATTTTTGTCAAGAATTCTAAAAAGGTAGCTTTTTGCATTTTCAAAAAATTGTTTTTTTGCTCCTGAGAATGCGAGTAATTTGATATTAAGTTTTGCCATAATAATTTATCTTAATTAGATTCTATAATTGGAATTTCTTTGTTTGGCTGATAATCTTTATTTAATTTATAAAAAACCCCTTTTTCAGTAAAGTTAATATCAATGATTTTCAGTAAAATAAAATTAACTAGAACTCTTTCCGCTTTGAATCTTGGGGTTTTTGCAAGCTTACAAAATTGTGAAAGTATAATTGATCTTCTTTTTTAAAAAACTAAGAAGTGATTCTTCAATTTTTGAGTATTTACAATATCTCTATTTTCAATAATTTGAATAATAAAGTAAACTGATCAATAAAATCACCAGGTATAATCAAATGATGATTTCCCAGAGGTTGTTTTAATAATAATCTTGCCTTCTTTTTTGGTATCCGGACTTCTATTTGTGTTCTGCAGCAAGTATTATTATCTGGTGTATTTATAATTTCTCCTTTAGTTAGAAATGCTTTTGTTAACGAACTATTAGTTCTGAAAATAGTTACAGTTTCTTTTTTGAATTTTCCATTTATTGCTGTTCCTTTATCAGTTTCGAAATGTGTTGTAATATTAACATCTGAAATCAAATTAAGGGGTGCAGTACAATGAGCAAAAGTTATTATATTATCTTTCATGTATGCAAGATTTGCCATCCATGGGATTATTCCGCACACTTCTTGTGCTAACATTATACCTGAAATGCTTGTAGTATCTCCTTCGCAACCTGCAGGAATATTCTTACTATTCAATTTGGATAATGCTAAACATGCGGTTACAGATTTTTCTATAACAAGTGGGAAGCATTCAACAGTAACAGCATCTAGTTTTTCATTTTTAATAATCTCTTCTAAAATAGTATAAACTTTTGAAGCATTCTGAAGTTCATTATTATTGTATTTTTTAAATATTGACAAAAACTCAGCTGATGTATTTGCTTTTTCGTAATCAAGAAGTTTTGAATTATTAATCTTAATCAATGAAATTCCTAATTTCAATTTTAATGTTTTTGAATCAGATTTTGATGAAATTAACCAATTTGAGGGTTCCCCAATTAAACCAAGTCTTTTTCCATAAAGGTTTTCTAATCCTTTTTTAATATTATAATAGTTATTTAGAAATTTAGCTGTTGAGATTTCATTTGGAAGAACTAAGCCAGAATTATAGCCAGAATTATCCAAAAATGCTTTGGTTTCTGCTGCTGCTGCAAATGCATTTTCTTCTTTTCTTGAAATAATTCCGTAATATTTTTGTTTATCGGATAAGTTTATTGCTTGCGATTCGGAACCTCCAGTCAAAAAGAAGAGGATATCAGGATTATCATTTACAAAACTGATTTTATTTTTGTCAAGAATTCTAAAAAGGTAGCTTTTTGCATTTTCAAAAAATTGTTTTTTTGCTCCTGAGAATGCGAGTAATTTGATATTAAGTTTTGCCATAATAATTTATCTTAATTAGATTCTATAATTGGAATTTCTTTGTTTGGCTGATAATCTTTATTTAATTTATAAAAAACCCCTTTTTCAGTAAAGTTAATATCAATGATTTTCAGTAAAACAAAATTAACTAAAACTTTTTCCGCTTTGAATCTTGGTATTTTTGCAAGCTTACAAAATTGATTAAGAGTAATTTGTTTTTCATTTTTTAAACTATCTAAAAGTAATTTTTCAATTTTTGAGTATTTTATATAAACTCCTTTTGTTTTTTTCTTTCTTTTCCAAACTTCAAGCAGAATTTTATTTGCCAATAGATTTTTATCTTTAACACGAATATATGCAAACCATTTATTGTTTTCATTTTTAGCAAAATGTGGAATGTTACTCATTTTTGGGATATTGATTTCCAAAATACTTTTTCCGTCAACAGTCCATTCTTT
>CAYOKJ010000202.1:0-4693 GCA_964404485.1 uncultured Bacteroidales bacterium
GCCGATTATGTTTTATCAAATAAATAGTATTTCCAATTATCTCGCTAAATAAATTTTATTTTCTAGATTATTTATGTATAATTGTATTATTAACAAAAATTGATGAATTACAAGAAACCATATAAAGAATATCCGCTGGTATCAATAATTACAGTTAATTATAATCACTCTCATATTACTTGTGAGTTAATAGAATCATTAAACAAAATAACTTATCCAAATATTGAAATCATCGTTGTAGATAATTATTGCGCTACAGATGATCCCAAAATTATAAAAGAGAGACATCCGAATATAGTTTTAATAGAAAATCCAATTAATTATGGTTTTGCTGCTGGAAACAATTTCGGGATTATGTGTGCCAAAGGTAAATATGTTTTCCTTTTAAATAATGACACTGAAGTAAAAAAAGATTTTCTTGAACCTCTTGTTGAAAAATTAGAATCCGATCCGACAATAGGTGCAGTAAGTCCAAAAATCCGATTCTATCACACTCCCGACCGTATTCAATATGCCGGCTATACTCCTATTAATTACTACACAATGCGAAATTTTTCAATTGGATTCCATGAAGTTGATCATGGTCAGCATAATCAAGACAGGGAAACAGCTTATGGACATGGTGCTGCTCTGATGGTTCCAATGAAAATAATTAAAGAAATAGGAATGATGTCGTACACATTTTTTCTTTATTATGAAGAAGCCGACTGGTGTGCCAGAATAAAAGCCGCCGGATATAAAATAATGTTTGTTTACAAATCATTAGTTTTACATAAAGAATCCATTTCAACAGGAAAACAAAGTGCACTAAAAATTTATTATTTAAACAGAAATCGACTTGTTTTTATGCGACGTAATATTAAAGGGAAACAATTATACATTGGCATTCTTTATCAACTTTTTGTTGCAATTCCCAAAAACGCATTAAAAATACTTCTTAAAGGAAAGATTAAATTATTTTACGCTTATTTTCGCGCAATCGGTTGGAATATTAAAAATTTTAAAAGTAAAGAAATTCACGAAAACCCAATGCTTTAGCAGGATTGATATTATCAAAACCTATCCTTTTATTTCAATTTTAAGAATAATTATTTTATCAACAAATTGACAATAATGGATATTTTTTTATCTTTGTATAGCATAAAATTTACTTTATTGTAGAATCATTAATAAATTTTAGGAGTTTTGGTTGAATACAAAATTATTCTGGAAATATTTATTTGGATATTTAGTTTCTATCTTGGTCTATCTTCTGTTTATTTATTTATTTTTTCTATTAGCTCCTTATTTTATCGAAAAAAACAAAACTTTGAAAGTCCTGTTTTAAAAAGCTTTTTAGTTCTCATTCCTGCTTACAAAGAGGATAATGTAATAATTAACACAGCAACCGAAGCGCTGAAACAAAATTATCCTTCAAAATTATATGATGTATATGTTATTGCTGATTCCTTTAAGAAAACTACTATTGAGGAATTAAAAACAAGAAGCATTAATGTATTAGAAGTTTCTTTTACAAAAAGTTCAAAAGCAAATTCAATAAATAAAGCATTAAGTGTTATCAAGAAAATCTATGATGCAACAATTATTTTAGATGCTGACAATATTATGGAAGTGGATTTCATCAAAAAGATGAATTATTTATTTTCTAACGGACATAATATAATTCAAGCTCATCGTGTTGCAAAAAATCAAAACAATTCTATTGCTGTTTTGGATGCAATAAGTGAAGAGATAAATAATTCCTTATTTCGAAAAGGACATTCTGCCCTCGGTTTGTCCTGTTCATTAATAGGCTCAGGAATAGCATTCGAATATCATATATATAAAGATGTAATGCTTAGCATTGATTCTCCATTTGATGAAGATAAAGAAATCGAACTTAAATTATTCGAAAGAAAATATAAAATCAGCTATCTTGCAGAAGCTTTTGTTTATGATGAAAAAATAAGTGCTGCAAAAACATTTATTAATCAAAGATCAAGATGGATATCTTCACAATTTTATTATGCAAAACGTTACTTTTTTAAAGCTTTTTACAAATTATTTACACAACTAAATATTGAACTATTTGACAAATTGATTCAATTAATTATTCTTCCAAGAATAATTATGTTGGGTGTTTTGTTTGCAGGTTCTGTTTTATCTTTTTTCTTTGGATCAACTACTCTGTTTTATTTCTGGATAATAAGTACATTAATTTGCTATTCAGCAATAATTTTTGCTATTCCAAAATATTTTCTTAACAAAAAAACATTAAAAGCATTACTATATCTTCCATATGGGTTTTTATTGATGTTGTTTTCAATTTTCACCTTTAAGAAAGCAAGGAAAAATTTTAATCCAACACCTCATACAAACAATAACATTTCTTATAATAATTTTAAAAATAAAAATTAACAATTATGATTATTTTAAATATTCTGCAAATAATATTTTTGATTTACCTTGGATTATCAAGTTTATACATTTTTGTTTTTGCTTTCGCCGGTATCTTTAATATTAACAAAAAAGCTACAAGCACTACATCAATCAAGCGGAAATTTGCAGTAATGATTCCCGGATACAAAGAAGATAATACTATAATTGAAGTTGCCGAAGATGCACTAAAACAAGACTATTCGAAAGATTTGTATGATGTAATTATAATAGCCGATTCTTTTAATACTAAAACAATACAATCATTAAAAGAAATGCCGATTAAAGTCATAGAAGTTTCTTTCGAATCAAGTACCAAGGCAAAAGCTCTGAATAAAGCAATGGATGAATTACACGATGATTACGATGTAGCTTTAATTTTGGATGCAGATAATTTAATGGAAACCAATTTTATTTCAAAAATAAATACGGCTTTTGATAATGGATTTATTGTTGTTCAAGGTCATCGTGCTGCTAAAAATACTAACACTGCATTTGCAATTTTGGATGCTATTAGTGAAGAAATTAATAACAATATCTTTCGAAAAGGTCATAGAAACCTTGGATTATCAGCTGCATTAATTGGATCAGGAATGGCAATTGAATATTCATACTTTAAAAATATGATGAAATCAATAAAAGCTGTTGGTGGCTTCGATAAAGAAATCGAACTTTATATGTTAAAAGAAGGAAAGCTTATCGAATATTTGAATGATGCATTAGTTCTTGATGAAAAAGTTCAAAAATCCGAAGTTTTTTCCAATCAACGAAGACGATGGTTAAGTGCCCAATTACACTATTTTAGTAAAGATTTTCTTACATCATTAAAACATTTGATTTTAAAAGGTAATATTGATTATTTTGATAAATCAATACAGTTTATTCAACCTCCCAGAATTATGCTGCTTGGCTTTTTATTAGTTATTAATATCATTTCAATAATATTTAATTCAACACCTTTTATATACGCCTGGCTATCAGTTTTAGCTGCATGTGTAGTCGCTTTTATTCTTTCAATTCCAATAAAATTTTATAACTTTACAACATATAGAGCATTATTTAAATTGCCACTTGCATTTTTCCTAATGTTTCTTTCTCTATTAAAGATTAAAGGTGCTAATAAAAAATTCATACATACAGAACATTCAACTAACAAAGACAGTATTAATAAATAACATCAAAATATGAAAATAGGTATAGAAGGACAAAGACTATTTCGCAAAAAAAAGCATGGCATGGACATGGTAGCCCTTGAACTGATCCATAATTTACAAAAAATCGATGATAATAATGAGTATGTGATTTTTGTAAAACCTGATGTTGACAGAGATTGCATGCACGAAACAGCAAATTTTAAAATTGTAGAACTGTCAGGAAGTTCTTTTCCTATTTGGGAACAATATTTATTACCACGCGCTGCAAGAAAAGAGGGTTGCGATATTTTGCACTGTACTAGTAATACAGCTCCAATTCATACAAAAATCCCTTTGATGATTACTCTTCACGATATTATTTATCTTGAAAGTATTAGCATATTAAAAAAAGGAGGCACTACTTATCAAAAAATTGGAAACATGTACAGACGCTTCGTGGTTCCAAAAAATGTTAAGAAAAGCAAAAGAATAATCACAGTTTCAAATTTTGAAAAAGATAGAATTAGAAATTTTTTTGGTTATCCTGAAGAAGTTAAAACATTAGTTGCCGTTTATAATGGTGTTAGCGAATATTTTAAAGTACTAGATGATAAAGAAGAACTTGACAGAGTTAAAAAACTTTATAATTTACCTGATGAATTCATTTTTTTTCTTGGAAATACTGACCCAAAAAAGAATACACCCGGAACATTAAAAGCATACTCTGAGTTTTTAAAAAACAGTGACAAAAAAATACCTTTGTTAATGCTTGATTTTGGTTCAGATTATCTAAATAAAATATTAGATGACATTGGTGATCCTGATTTAAAAAAACATATTCAACTTACAGGTTATATTAAAAATACTGATTTACCAGCATTTTACAATTTATGTACAGTCTTTTTGTATCCATCATTAAGAGAGAGTTTTGGAATTCCTCCTCTCGAAGCTATGCGATGCGGTGCTCCGGTTATCAGCTCTAATACATCATCAATGCCGGAAATTGCCGGTGGAGCCGCACATATTGTGGATCCTTTCAATCCAAGTGAAATTGCAAAAGGAATTTCAAAAATTATTTCGGATGATGATTACAAAAAATCATTAGTTGAAAAAGGACTTGTTCAGGCAGCAAAATTCTCTTGGAA
>CAYOKJ010000203.1:0-3502 GCA_964404485.1 uncultured Bacteroidales bacterium
CTTTTTTACCAAACTTATTGTTAAGCTATAACTTATTCTATATTAAAATCATTTAATATCCATTACCGGTTTAGTTATGTGTTATCTTCTATTCTTTTTCATTTATCTTCTTTTTTAATATCGAACACCGAACACTGATTAACGATTTTTGATATATTTGTGATTGAAAAAGTATTTTTGATTTTAGATTTGTTTTAGTACTCTTGACAAATCATTATTCGTTAATCGATATTCGACATTCAATTTTTCAATCGTTTTTTTCTTTTGTAAAAAATTAAATACCTTTACAAATCATGGGTCTGTCAGAAAATTTTAATATTGCTATAAAAGACTACAAATATTTTCTAGAAAGAAAATATCCCCCAAAATCTATCCTTAAAATTGTTGGAGATAAATACATGCTTACCGGAAAAGAAAGAGCAATGCTTTTCAGGGGAATAACTACACACAGTAATATTAATAAACGAAAAAATATTCTTGTAAAAAATATTAAAAGTATCAAAAATAAAACGTTTCAAATTGATGGCTATAATGTTTTGATAACTGTTGGAAGCTATCTAAATGGGAATATGGTCTTTATTTGTAATGATAATTTTTTAAGAGATGTTTCAGAATTGCACGGAAAAATATTTCGTAATAAATTTGTTGAACGATCCTTACAACTTACTATTGATTATTTAAAAAAAAATAATGTTAAGAATGCTGATTTTTATCTTGATGAACCGATAAGTAAAAGTGGTGAGCTTTGCAGTGAGATAAGAAAATGTCTAATAAAAAATGATATTTCCGGTAAAGCGCAAACCTGCAATTCACCTGATTTTATATTAAAAAATATTGACCACGGAATTATTTGCACTTCAGATTCTGCAATAATTGATAACTGCAAAGTAAGAGTTTTTGATCTTGCACGAAAAGTTATTTTATTTCATTTTAATCCAATTTTTGTTGACTTGCGAGAAATTATTTCTTAATTTTGCAAAATCATTTCCAATAGGGGTGCCCTAAATTTACGGGCTGAGAATATACTCTTTGAACCTGCTCCGGGTAATGCCGGCGAAGGGATAGAGAATTACTAAACATTTTCCTCTATTGGTTTTTTAAAGTTTAACTTAAAAAAATCAATAACATGAAAAAAACAATTTTAACATTAGGATTGCTGGCAGCATTGCCGTTTGCGATATTTTCGCAACATTCAATTTCGGGTAAAGTATCCGACAAACAAACAGGTGAAGCTCTTGAGGGAGCACACATCATCATCAAAAATACTTTTAAATCAACCACTACAAATAAAAATGGTGAGTTTTTTATAAGTAAACTTAAAGATGGTTCATACATTTTAAATATTAGTTTTATCGGTTATGAAACCTGTAAAAAGAAAATTGATCTTGATGAAAACATCAAACTTGACATCAAACTTTTAAGCAAGGCAATACTCGAAGAAGAAGTTATTATTACTGCAACACGTGCTTCGGAAAAATCACCAATAGCTTTCAATAACATCACAAAAGAAGAAATGAAAAATGACAATCTTGGACAGGATATTCCGTTTTTGCTTGAGTTAACCCCATCGGTTGTTGTTACGTCAGATGCTGGTACAGGCATAGGATACACAAGTCTTCGGATTAGAGGAACAGACATGACCAGGATAAATGTAACTATTAACGGTGTACCTTTAAACGACCCGGAATCACATGGAGTTTTCTGGGTAAACATGCCTGATTTCGCATCCTCAATTGATAATATGCAAATTCAGCGTGGTGTGGGAAATTCGACCAACGGAGCTGCTGCTTTTGGTGCAAGCATTAATATTCAAACGTTAAAATTGCAATCAAAAGCTTATGCAGAAATTAATAGCTCTGCAGGCTCATTCAATACTTTTAAAAATAATGTAAGTTTTGGAACAGGACTTTTGAACGGAAAATGGAGTTTTGATGGGAGATTTTCAAAAATTTCTTCTGACGGTTTTGTTGACAGAGCTTTCTCGGATTTAAAATCATATTATTTTTCAGGTGCTTATTTTGGTAAAAAAAGTATTCTTAAGTTTATTACCTTTTCGGGAAAAGAAAAAACTTATCAGTCATGGGCAGGAATACCAAAAGATTCGCTGGAGACCAACAGAACTTACAATCCTTATACTTATGAAAACGAAACCGATAACTATAAACAAGACCATTATCAACTTCTTTATTCAAAAGAAATAAATAAATATCTTCATTTTAATACAGCTTTGTTTTTGATTCATGGTGAAGGATATTATGAGCAATATAAAGAAGGAAGAGATTATTCTGATTATTTGTTAACCAACGTAATTATTGGTCAGGATACAATTACAAAAACAGATTTGATTCAGCAAAAATGGCTCGACAATAATTTTTATGGAATAACTTATTCCTTGAATTATAAAAAACAAAATATTGATGCTACGCTTGGTGGTGCATTAAATGAATATGACGGCGACCATTTCGGGAAAGTTATCTGGGCGCAATATGCAAGCAATGGAGCTAAAGACCATGAATGGTATAATAATAATGGGACTAAATCTGATTTCAATATCTTTGGTAAAATTAATTATTCTTTATCAAATAAAATTAATTTATATGGCGATGTTCAATACCGTTACTTAAATTATAATATTAGTGGTACTCACGACGATTTACGAGATTTAACACAAAAACATAAATTCAATTTTATTAATCCAAAAGCAGGCGTTTTTTACACAATTAATGATAAACAAAATGCATTTTTTTCGTTTGCAATATCAAATCGCGAGCCAAATAGAAGTAATTACCGTGATGCTGATCCCGGAAAAATTCCTTTAAGCGAGCAATTATTTGATTACGAACTTGGATATTCTTTTCATTCATCAAACTTTCTTGCAGAGGCTAATTTGTTTTATATGGATTATAAAGATCAGCTTGTTCTTACCGGAGAAATTAATTCGGTGGGTGCAGCTATTATGGCTAATGTTCCTGAGAGTTACAGATTTGGAATGGAGATTTCGAGCGCATTAAAAGTTTCCCAAAAGCTTAAAATTGATGTAAATGCATCTTTTAGTAAAAATAAAGTTATCAATTTTACAGAATATGTTGATAACTGGAGCGCACCTTATGGCCAGGTTAGTGAATTCCTTGGAGAAACCGATCTTTCTTTTTCTCCTGGCATAGTTGCTTCAAGCAGTATAACATATTCTCTATTTAAAAGATTCTATCTTTCGTTTGTATCGAAATATGTTAGCCGCCAGTATATCGATAATACCTCTTGCGAGGAACGAAGTCTTGATCCATATTTTGTAAATAATATTAATTTGAGCTATAGTATTAATCCCGGATTTGTTAAAGAAATTTCATTTAACCTAAAAGTAAATAATATTTTTAATGAAGAATACGAAACCAACGCATGGGTTTATCGTTATTATTATGGTGGCGAACATAATATTATGGATGGTTATTTCCCTCAGGCAGGTACTAATTTTCTTGCCGGGATAAGTTTGAAATTTTAGTCA
>CAYOKJ010000203.1:3602-4683 GCA_964404485.1 uncultured Bacteroidales bacterium
GCTAAGCGGGTTTTATACAAAAGTTTTCGGGATTAGGTTACTTTAATTGTTTTTGAATAAAACATTTGTATTACTTTTGTTATTCACAAAAAACCAAAATTATGGCACAAGAAGAAGTAAATATGAAAAAAGTATTACCGGTTGTACTGGTAATAGCAGCAATTATTTTAGTAATAATTTTCTGGAGTAGAATGACAGTTACTATAGAAGCCGGACACGGTGGAGTTTTATTTAAAACATTTGGCGGTGGTATCGATACTGAAAAAACTTATGGCGAGGGGTTTCATTTTATTGCACCATGGAACAAAATGGTAGACTATGAAGTTCGTCAGCAGGAGATTGCTGAAGATTTGAATGTATTATCATCTAATGGTCTTGAAATTAAAGTAGATGTGTCTGCATGGTATCAACCGAGTTTTTCTGAACTAGGATTTTTACATAAAAATATTGGAACTGATTACTTACGAAGAATAATTATTCCGGCAATGCGTTCGTCAGCGCGTACTGTTATTGGAAGATATACACCTGAACAAATTTATTCGACAAAACGTGATGCGATTCAGGATGAAATATTTACCGAAACTGTTGAAATATTAGATGAAAAGTATGTACAAGTTAACAGAGTTTTAATTCGCTCAATTATCCTTCCTCCAACTATTAAAACAGCAATTGAAAGTAAACTAAAACAGGAACAAGAGTCACTTGAATATGAGTTTAAACTTACAAAAGCTGTAAAAGAAGCTAAACGTCAGAAAATTGATGCTGAAGGTAAAGCTGTAGCTAACCGTATTTTAAATGCAAGTTTAACTGATAAAATTCTTAGGGAAAAAGGAATCCAGGCAACTATTAAATTAGCTGAATCACCAAATTCAAAAGTTGTTATTATTGGTAATTCAAAAGATGGAATGCCACTTATCCTAGGTGATTCTAAGTAAATCTGATAAATAAATATACTTGTACGGAACAGAATTGCAAAATTTCCAGTTTTGTTTTGTACCGTATTACTATTTCTAAACAGCTTTTGCTTTGCAAAATTGTTAAGAATTAGTATATTATTGAAAAGCAGGATGTTTATTCCTGC
>CAYOKJ010000204.1:0-4333 GCA_964404485.1 uncultured Bacteroidales bacterium
TAATTGAAGAAGAAAATATTGTTGATGACTCTCAGAATGATTTTACTTATTCTTTCCTTACTTACGTGAAATAAAGGATTTTCCATACAATATAAAATGCTTAAATGCTTAAATGTTTAAATGCTTAAATGTTTAAATGATTAAATGTTTAAATGATTAAATGTTTAAATGATTAAATGATAAAATGATTAGATGCTTAAATGAATAATCTATACTCGTATTCGAATTTATTTAATTTATGCATTACAACTAAAAATGATATTCCATTAAGGATTATATTCTAAGGGAGGATAATTATCATTGTGAAACAGAAAATTAAAAGTCCACCGGATAATTTATACATCTAATATTTTTCAGTATATTTGAAGAATAAATTGTTTAAACAATAACTTCTAAATATTAATATTTTATTAATCAATACTTTAATAAAACGGACTACTAATCCCAAAAGAGAAATAATACGTATGGTATGGTGGTTATTTAGGAGTTAGCCATAATGTAAAAAAAGCCTATGAATATTGATTGTCATGATTTTGTTATTGCTATAATTGCAGGTATTACAGCAAGTATTTTATATTCAGTTTTTATTTTCTTACTTAACAGATTTAATAAACGTAGAATCTTTAAGCCAATTGCAAAAGAATACATTGGTTTTGACAAAAAAGAAGATAAAGTAAAAGATAATTTGCATCAAAGTACTGCATCTATAAAATTTTCATTTGACAATAGACTAACAATCAAAGTTAGACATGGTGAAAAATATGAAAATTGTTGGGAAGGAGAACTTATAATGACCTCTAAAAATCATGGGATAATTAACTATCAATATATTGATGGAAATATTCTGCATGGATACAAGAGATTTAAAATATCAAATGATAGACAAGAGATTTATTTAATTGAAGAAAAGATAGGTGAAAATTCTAGAGGAATTAATGAAGAATATTTCATTAGAAATTAAACACTATGGCTAATGCCAAATATATGGCATTTGGCAGAAAGTGATGGAATTGAAATGAGTACATTTAATAAAATATATAGTGGTGTGAAAAACAAGTGTTTCAAAATGCCAAACGCCCTTTATTCATGAACGTTGGGTGCAAGCATAAGATACTAAAAATAAAAAAATGAAAACATCAGTAAAATTTATATTATCAGTATTATCAATTCTTCTTTTGACATTTTCTACAACTTACAGTCAAAATACAGAAATAACAGATACAACAAATCATAAATTAATTGTTGCTGCAAAAGAAATAATGAATTCTGTATCTTCTTGTGCACTAATAACTCTAGACAAAGAAGGTCGCCCCAGAGTAAGAGCGATGGATCCTTTTAAACCAGAAAGTGACCTTACAGTCTGGTTTGGTACTAATGCTAAAAGCAGGAAGGTAGATCAAATTAAAAATGATGATCGGGTAACTTTATATTATTTAGAAAGTGATGCTTCAAGTTATGTTATGATTCACGGAACGGCAGAATTAATTGATGATAAAAAGGAAAAAGAAAAACGATGGAAAGATGAATGGGAAGCCTTTTATACAAACAAAAAAGATAATTATCTTTTAATTAAAGTTACTCCTATTTGGATGGAAGTAAGTAGTACAACTCGTGGTATTTATGGCAATACTATAACATGGCAGCCACCCCACGTAATTTTTGATTCTAAACAAAAGTTCGATTAATGATTTAATATTTAGATTTTAATTATTTGAAAATTAAAAAAATGCTTATCCGCTATCTTACAACATTGTTAAATTGCGATTAATAAGATGCTGAAAAACATTTGTAATAAAATTATTTTAAAAATATTGCCACAGATTCACAGAAAATTAAAAGAAAACTTTTATAAATTATTTCTGAGTTCTTTTCTTAAAATGAGCTGAATCACCAAAATCCCCCCATTCGATTTTGTATCCGATTTTTTTAATTCTTTTTTCCGGGACAAGGATCTCTTTTGACGAGGGCAGAGGTTTATTTTCGTAAATCATGTAATTTTCGCGGTAGACAGCAGGAGTGATATTTGGCATTATAACATTAGCTCCGGCAGTTATAGCTTTTTCTCTTCCATTTACTCCAATAGCTTCAAGTGCTGTTGTTGCTGCTATGTTGATATTTTTCATTAATATTCTGAGAACAGCTATCATTTTCAATGTCATGAAATATCTTTCTTCAATAGGTTTAAGAGAGTCCTTAAATTTATATAAAGGAGTGTCTTTTTGTTCGAGATAGGGACCCATGCCAACCATGTCGATGTCGATTTCTTTCATGAATAAAAGGTCATCGGCAAGGTTTTCTGTGGTTTGAAATGGTAAGCCAATCATAACTCCGGTACCGGTTTGATAGCCTGTTTTTCTTAAAGCTTTTAATGCTTCTATACGTTTTTCAAAACTATGGGTTTCGTTATTAGGATGTATTTTATTGTATAATTCTTTTGTAGAACTTTCGATACGTAAAAGATACCTGTTTCCCCCGTTTTTATTCCATTTTAAGTAGGTCTCTTCGCTTTGTTCGCCGCAGGAGAGTGTAATATGTAGTTTCCCTTTTGTAAGTTCTTTGATCTTTATTAAAAGATTATTTACTCTTTCAACAAAAATATTATTGTCAAGTTCGCCAGATTGAATTGCTAAAGATCCATAATTATTATCGTAAGCATATTTTACCGTTCTCAGAACTTCTTCATCTGTAAGATTGTATCTGCAGACATGTTTATTACTTTTACGAATTCCGCAATAAAGACAATCTTTTTTGCAAATATTTGAAAGTTCTATTAATCCCCGCAAATAAACTTTATTTCCAACATGTTTTAGCCTGATTTCTTTAGATTTTGCAAACAACAATTTACTCTCTTGTTGGGTGGCATTTAACAAAATGATAATATCATCTCTCGAAAGTTCTTTTTTATTTAATATGTCTTTGAATGAGAGTTTCATGGTTACATTGCTTCATTGTTAGGTGTTTACCTGGTTTTTGGTTTTATTGAATCAAAAATTTCTACAGATCGTTCAAAAGTGCCATGCATGTAAGCTATTGCCATACCATAATTGCTGACCGGAATTCCTGCATCAATTGCGGGTTTTAGTCTGCTTTGTAATTGTTTTTTAGTAACCACACAACCACCACATTGAATGACCAAAGAATAATCTTTAATGTTTCCGGTAATTTTATTAAGTCCTGAAACTACATCAAATTCAATATTTTTTTTAGTTAGTTTTTTTATCCAATTTGGAATTTTAACTCTTCCAATATCATCGCAACTTACTTGATGAGTGCAGGATTCGAGAATAAGAACTTTATCACCGTTTTTAAGTTCAGATATTTTTCGTGTTCCTGCAATATAATTTTCAAAATTTCCTTTCATCCTGGCAAGGATAATACTAAAACTTGTAAGCGCAACATCCTCGGGAACAATATCTTTTACATATTCAAAAACCTGACTGTCGGTAATTGCAAGCTTTGGTTTGATATTGGTTTTCTTTAAAAACGATTCCAATTCAGTTTCTTTTAAAACTATTGCAATACAATCGTTATCCAAAACATCTCTCAAAGCCATTACTTGTGGAAGTATCATTCTTCCTTCGGGAGCTTCCGAATCAATTGGAGTAATAAGTAAAACAATATCATTCTTTTTTACAAGATCACCAATTAATGAAGTTTTTTGATAAGCATTTTCCGGAATTATCTTTTTTAATTCATTGATTATTTTTTCAATATTCTCAGTATCTTTTGAATTATGGTCAATTACTTCACAATTAAATTGCTCTTTTATATCTGATTTTAATGTTAAGGAAAGTTTATCGATATCCGATTTATTATGAATAATCAAATAAGGTAAATCAAATTCTTTAAATTTATTTATCAGTTCAAGTTCGAAATCACCAAATTGATTATTTGTGATGAGAAGAATTGCACAGTCGATAATATTTATTACATCAAGAGTTTTTTCGATTCTTTTTTCCCCTAATGATCCAACGTCATCTATTCCTGCAGTGTCAATAATTATTGCAGGTCCTATACCAAATATTTCAATTGATTTTTTTACAGGGTCTGTTGTTGTTCCTGCATGATCTGAAACTATGGCAATATCCTGTCCTACAACAGAATTAATAAAAGTGCTTTTCCCGTTATTTCTTCTACCAAAAATTCCGATATGTGGCTTTGTATCCCGTCCTTTTGTCATCTGTTTTTGTTATAAAATTTGAATTTTAATATTAGCTTGTCACGACTAAGGCGTGATAAATTATTATTCATTATTCAAATTATTGGAACTAATCATTTTTTAAATCAATTATTTATTTCTTAACAAATATATGTTCCACTGAATTTTAAAAAA
>CAYOKJ010000204.1:4433-4607 GCA_964404485.1 uncultured Bacteroidales bacterium
AGGCAAATGGCCACTAAAAAGTTATGACGAAAATAATGACCATTTAGCCAGTTTTTACAAAATATCTGTGATTTTTTTTCTCACAATATTTTAATTTTAACTAATTCAAGGAACATAATAAAAAAGGCAAATGGCCACTAAAAAGTTATGACGAAAATAATGACCATTTAGCCA
>CAYOKJ010000205.1:0-4582 GCA_964404485.1 uncultured Bacteroidales bacterium
CTAACAAAAACTTGTTAGAAATTCGCTAAACTCATTCTAATTGCAAGCTAAAAAATATCTATTTTTATTTTCTAAAAATACATACCTTATGTACATGTCAATAAAAAAACAATCGCTTATCTTAACTTTCATATTTTCAATGTTTTTGTTGATGTCAATTAATTTATTTTCTCAGGAAAAAGATGTTAAACTTCGAGACAATAATAAAACAGCTTGGGTGGATTCTGTTTTTAATACTTTAAGCCTTGACGAAAAAATAGGTCAATTATTTGTAGTTAGAGCAAATAATCCCGATAAGGAATTCTTTAAATCTGTTGATACACTCATTAAAAACAATTTAATTGGCGGCGTTACATTTTTTAAATCATCACCAATTATTCAGGCTAATAAAACAAATTACTGGCAAAGTTTAGCCAAAACCCCATTATTTATTTCTATAGATGCTGAATGGGGTTTGGGTATGCGTCTTGACAGTACTATTTCTTTTCCCCTGCAAATGACTCTCGGTGCTATTCAGGGCGATGACATTATTTTTGAGATGGGCTCTGAAATTGCAAAGCATTGTAAAAGAATGGGGATTCAAATGAATTTTGCTCCTGTTGTTGATATTAATTGCAATCCGCAAAATCCTGTGATTAACAGTCGTTCTTTTGGAGAGGATAAATTCAACGTTTTCCGTAAAGGGAAAGCTTATATGAATGGATTGCAGGAAAACGGCATTATCGCAACAGCAAAACATTTTCCCGGACACGGTGATACAGAATCAGATTCACATAAAACTCTACCTATTATTTATCATGATATTAATCGCCTGGATTCAATAGAATTATTTCCTTTTAAGGAATTAATAAAAAATGGTCTTGATGGGATTATGATTGCTCATTTGTATGTTCCTGCTTTGGAAAACACAAAAAATACTCCTACAACACTTTCTTATCCCGTTGTTACTGATCTGCTTAGAAATAAACTTGGTTTCAAGGGTCTTGTTGTTACTGATGCTCTGGACATGAGAGGTGTTACAAAATATTTCGAACCCGGAGAGATTGAACTAAAAGCACTCGAAGCAGGAAATGATATTTTGTTGCTTCCACAGAATGTTCCAATAGCTATTGAAAGGATTAAAAAAGCAATTGAAAATAATGAGTTGGATGAATCTGTTATCAACAAAAAATGTAAAAAAATATTAGCTTATAAATTTAAAACCGATTTATCGGAATTAACTCCAATTGACACTTTAAATCTTATTTCCAATCTTAATAATTTTGATGCAAAATATCTTAATCGCAGGCTTTACGAAAAAGCTGTAACTCTGGTGAAAAATGATGATGATATTCTTCCACTCAAAAAACTGGATACACTTAAAATTGCTGCAGTTTCGATTGGAAGGGGAGTTGATAACGAATTTCAACAATCAATTGAAAGGTATGCAGAAATCAAACATTTTTCTTTACCAAAAATTTCCACCGAAAAAGAAAGAGATGATCTGATAAATGAACTGTCAAATTATAATTTGATAATTATTGGCGTTCAGAATACTAATATGTCTGCATACAAAAATTTCGGTTTGACTAATGAAGGAATTACTTTTGTCAATAAAGTTAGTTTGGAGAAAAAGACCATCCTCAACATTTTTGCAAACCCATATTCGCTCAGTAATTTTCCGCCAAATAAAAACATAAAAGCAATTTTAGTTTCTTACCAAGATAATTATTATACACAGGATATTTCCGGACAAATAATTTTTGGTGGGATTGGTGCTCAGGGAAAACTTCCTGTGACTGCCTCACCGGATTTTCCTTTGGGAACAGGAATTAATACCAAGGCAATTCGTTTGAAATACACCGAGCCGGAAGAGTTAAATATTTCACGTGATGCTCTTGCTATTGCTGATTCTATTGCTCTGTCGGGTATAACTATGGAAGCTTATCCGGGATGCCAGGTTATCGCAGCTAAAGACGGGAAGGTCTTTTATAATAAAAGTTTTGGTTATCATACTTACGATAGTAATTTAATTGTAAAAAATACTGATATTTATGATCTTGCTTCGATTACAAAAATTGCAGCTACTACAATTTCTGTAATGAAACTCAGCGAAAATAATAAAATTGATATTGATGAAAAAATTTCATCTTATCTTCCTTATTTAAGGAATTCTGATAAAAAAGATATTGTTATTCGTGAATTGATGAGTCATCAGGCAATGTTACAGCCATGGATTCCTTATTACAGATCAACGATAGAAAACGGTGAACTTGATACAACAATTTACAACAAAAATATTTCTATTGAGTTTCCGATAAGAGTAGCCGAAAATCTGTTCATTAAAAAAGATTATGCTTATTCTATTTTCGACAGTATAATTTTTTCTTCATCACGAAATATAACTGAATATAAATACAGCGACCTTGGGTTTTATCTTTTGTCAGAAACAATAAAAAATATAAGCAATAAACCTTTTGATAAATTTGTTGAAGATAATTTTTACAAATCATTAGGAATAAATGATATGGTATTTCTACCAAGGGAACATTTTGAGCTTTCCGGAATTACTCCAACTGAAGATGACAAAGAATTCAGAAATCAACTGATTCATGGCGATGTACACGATCCCGGAGCAGCAATGTTAGGAGGGATTGCAGGTCATGCAGGATTATTTTCCAATGCTAATGATATTGCAATTTTAATGCAAATGCTTTTGCAAAACGGAGAATATGCCGGCAAAAAATATCTTAACAAAGAAACAATTAAAGAATTTACGAGATGCCAGTTTCCTTTGACAGGAAATAGGAGGGGAATAGGATTTGACAAACCTTTGCTCGAATACGATTCCAATGGACCAACTTGCGAAGATGCTTCACCCGAAAGTTTCGGGCACTCAGGTTTTACCGGAACTTACGTTTGGGTTGACCCAAAAGAAAATTTTATTTATATATTTTTGTCGAATCGTGTTTATCCCGATGCATCGAATTGGAAAATAGTTGAGTATAATATTCGCACTAATCTGCATCAGGCTTTTTATGATGCCATTAAAAACTCAAAATTAATGAATAAACATCAAGCTAATGAAATACAAAACTAAATCAATCCTGCTTTGGATATTTGCAATAAT
This sequence comes from uncultured Bacteroidales bacterium, assembly GCA_964404485.1. Taxonomy (GTDB): domain Bacteria; phylum Bacteroidota; class Bacteroidia; order Bacteroidales; family JAIORY01; genus JAIORY01. Next base: position 3,110 of record CAYOKJ010000205.1, read on the forward strand.
TTTTATGTCAGGAATTGCAATTTACCAAAGACTAACAGGACCTACACATCCGATTAGAGGGAAAGTAAATATTGAAAATAATGTTATCAAATACAAATTACTAACATCTTATGGTGGAGATGATGATGCCACAATAAGCTTTGAAGTTCCCGATGAAAGTATTGAAGGTAGATTTATATACAAACGATTTAAAAGCTTTGATGAATGGTTGGAAGTTCCAATGCAAAAAAATGCAAAAAACTTAATTGCAAAAATTCCTCATCAGCCACCGGCAGGAAAAGTTATTTATAAAATAATCCTAACAAAAAACAACAAGAATTACACATTAACTGAAGAACCTGTGATTATTCGTTTTAAGGGAGGTGTACCTGCATACGTGCTTATTCCACATATTATTTTCATGTTTCTTGCTATGATTTTCTCCTTACGAACAGGATTCGAAGCTTTAATCAAAGGTCATAACACATTTAGTTATACCAGAATCACTTTGTTTACATTATTGATTGGTGGTCTTATTTTCGGACCAATTGTTCAAAAATTTGCTTTTGGAGCATTCTGGACCGGCTGGCCATTTGGGCATGACCTTACAGATAATAAAACTGTTGTTGCATTTGTTTTTTGGCTTATAGCATTTATTAATTTATATAAAAACAAAGAAAAAAGAGGATGGGCTTTAGTTGCTGCAGTGGTTTTGCTGGCAATTTACCTGATTCCGCATAGTGTGCTTGGATCGGAGATTGATTATACAGCGGTGGGTAATTGATTGTAATTAAATATAAGAATAGCACCACAATTTATTGTGGTGAATCATATGAATATAATAGAATAATAAATTAGAAATCTTATTCAATGTAACTCCTTCCTCCCGAATGCTTTCGGGGTTTGGGGGAAGGTTGGGAAGGGGGTGATAATAATGATAATAATTATAATTGCAATAACAGCCATAATTTCGTTTCTGGCATTTCAAAACAGGGATATTTCTGATAAACTTAGGTTTAATGCTTTTGCCATAAAACACGAAAAAGAAGGCTGGCGTTTTTTCTCCTATGCTTTGATTCATGCAAATTGGACTCATCTTTTTATCAATATGTTTGTTTTGTATTCTTTTGGTGATGTTGTTATTAAAGCATTTCGTTATTTATTTGACATAAAAGGTTTTTTTTATTTTATACTTTTATATGTGGGAGGGACAATATTTTCTGTTCTTTTTGATTTCAGAAAAAACAAAGAGAATCCTTATTACAATGCTGTTGGAGCTTCAGGTGCAGTATCAGCGGTTGTGTTTTCAAGTATTTTGATTTATCCCACCGGATCGGTTTATCTGTTTTTAATTCCTTTCCCGATTCCATCAGCAATATTTGGTATTTTGTATTTGGTATATTCTGCATACATGTCGAAAAGATCAAAAGACAATATCGGGCATAGTGCCCACTTTTGGGGAGCAGTATTCGGACTTGTTTTTACAATTATTTT
>CAYOKJ010000206.1:0-4564 GCA_964404485.1 uncultured Bacteroidales bacterium
TTTAAATCGCAGTGATCGAAAATGTAATTAAATTCTGCTCCTGCATCTTCATCATATTGAATTTCTTCATCATTATTTCCATATACAATACTGTTTCCAAAACTTACATTCAGGTCAACGGGATGTATGACCTCATCACTATCATAATAATAATTATTAAGGAAAAGGGAAGGCGTTTGCCTGATGGAATTGGACCAGAAATTAGCTATAGTAGTGTGAATGAAATTATAATTCCCACCCATGGTAAAAGCAGCGCAATAATTGCCGCAATTTGCAACAACATTATTGCTCCCGCTGATATTATAAAATCTTGATAAAATTCCAATTCCACTCATATTTTCTATTATCGTATTTTTGAGGGTAAGCTGGTTACCCATGTTTTCTTGCATGGTTTCCGCCTGAATTCCGATAAAACCGTTTTTAATTACGGCATAATTAAACACATTTTCAATGCTTCCTTCGTTTATCCAGATTCTGTCCCATTGTCCGGGAATTTCGGAGTAGAATTCTTCCAGTCTGTCGCCTTGAAATGTAACAGGCATATCAAGCTCGCCATTAACTTTTATCGCACCTCCTTTGTATATCCAAAGTCCCGAATTGTTGTGGAAGTGAATTTTTGTTCCAGCATTAATTCTTAAAATTGCGTTAGAATCAACAACTGCATAACCATAAATAAGGAATGGTTTTTCAGAAGTCCATGTTGTGTCGGAAAATTCGTGTGCAACAATTTTATATGGTGGCAATCCCTGAACATAAGTGTCAGCAATAATATAATTTGCATTTTGCCCCCAGGCTACCAAATCAACATCCTGAGTATTCCCGTTAAGGTTAAAAATAATTTGATCGGAAATAACAAAAGGAGAATTTTCGTCATTTGGATCAATAGTGACTTTAATAAAAATGTAAAGGCTGTCTTCTGCTGCAAGCTCAATATCATTTACCCCGCATGTTGGTGTTCCGTCAATATTTATCTTGAAAAACGAATCATTTCCGTTTGTGAGATTTATCGAAGAAATCTTTATGGATTTAGTGCTTGGATTATAAACTTTAAGTTGATTGGTGAAAGAGCCAACCGTTGTAAAAACAGTATCAAATGAAATTGAATCGCTTGAAAAAGTTAATTTTAGTGATGGGTCTGTATCAAAAACATTATCTTTTTTGCAAGATGAAAAAATCAGTGTAAGAGCAATTAATGCTGAAGTACCGATGAGGAAAATTCTATTTAAAAGTTTATTGAGCATAAAAAAAATTGTAATGCAAAAATAATATTACTTCACTAATACGTTATATTTGTTGTTTTATTGTTACTGAAATTCATTAAAAATATAGGAATTTCGAAATGAATTAAAATTTATTTTATGAAAAAAAACAATACAATTTTAGCTTTACTGATCTCATTATTTTTTATTATTTGTTTTAATGCTACTTTGCAAAGTCAGGAGATAAAGAAAATATATATTCAAAAGAAATTTGTTGTTGGAAGTGGATTTGGATTGCAGTTTGGTACTGTCACTGTTATTGATTTGTCGCCGGAAATTGGTTATAAGATAACAAAAAAACTAACTGCAGGAGTGGGGTTTTCGTATCAGTATTATCGCGATTCGCGTTATCTTCCTGTTTACAAAAGTAATATTATTGGAGGAAGTGTTTTTGCAAGATATTTTGTTTATAAAGATTTTTTTGCTCATGCAGAATATCAGATATTAAAATATGATTATATGGATTGGAATATAGGTGATGAACAAAATGTAACTGCCGAAGGTATATTGATTGGTGGAGGTTACCGGCAGTGGTTCGGGAAAAATGTGTTTTCAAATCTTTCACTGCTTTTTAATATCAACGAAAGTTTATATTATCCTTATACAAGTCCTATCTTTAGGGTTGGGGTTTATTTTTTATTTTAGATTTAGGATTTTTAACCTGAGTTTGATTTATAATATTTTCTTCTTATATAGATTATCAGGAAAATACAATGAATATTCTTTGTGTATCTTAGTCCCAAAAGCCTTCGGGATTGTGTCTTTGTGGCTACTTTTTTTGCCACTAAGGCGCAAAAGCACAAAAAATCCCAAAGAAAAAAAATCATAAATCTCAAATTTAAAACCTTAAATTTTTCTTTCTATTTGTCTTCCGGAATTTTTCCCAAAACATCAATTGTAAGTTCCCAAAATTTTGTAGTGGTATCAATTTTAAGTTTTTCTTCCGGTGTATGAGCGCCTTTAATAGTTGGTCCGAACGAAATCATATCCATCTCAGGATAAGTGTGTCCAATTAATCCACATTCAAGACCGGCATGAATTGCAAGGACTTTTGGTTCTTGATTAAATAGCTTTTTATAAGATTCTTTAGTTATTTCAACAATCTCCGAGTCTGGATTAGGAGTCCAGCCGGGATAACCATCGCTATGATAAATTTTTGCTCCGGTAAGTTTAAATACACTTGCTACCATATTGCAAACATCTTCTTTTGCTGATTCGACAGAGCTACGCTGACTAGTTCTTATATCAATAAAATTATCCAAAGTTTTTACTACCGCTAGATTTGTTGATGTTTCAACGAAATTAGGAATGTCAGCTGACCATTCAATAACTCCATGAGGACATGCGTACAATGAATTTAATAATTTGTTTTGTGTGTCAATATCTATAAGATGATTAGGGTTTTCTGTGGTTTCAATAATTATTTTTAACTGAGGTTCAGTAACTTTTAATTCATTTTTTATTTTTTTTGTATAATCTTTGAAATAAGCAATAAAATCATTTTTGTTTGCATCCGGAATAGTAATAATTGCATAAGCTTCACGAGGAATGGCATTTCTTAGATTCCCTCCATCAAATTTTGATAATCTACAATTAAATTTTTCGCTTGTATACCAAAGTAAACGGGTCATCAGTTTAATTGAATTACCATGTCTTCTTTGTATTTCATCACCAGAATGACCTCCGTTTAATCCTGAAATATTAATTATAAAAGCTGAAGTGTCTTTTGCGGAAGCTTCTTTAGAATATGTAAATTCTATATTTGTATCTCTTCCTCCTGCACACCCGATAAATAATTCTCCTTCATCTTCTGAATCGAGATTGATTAAAATTTTACTTTGCAAAAGACCCGGTTTTAATCCGGTGGCACCGGTTAGTCCGGTTTCTTCGTCAATAGTAAAAAGACACTCAATAGGGCCATGTTCGATATCATTTGCTTCAAGAATTGCCAATTCAGCTGCAATTCCAATTCCATCGTCTGCACCTAAAGTAGTTTGAGTAGCTTTAACCCATTCACCGTCAATCCGTGCCTGAATAGCATCTGTATCAAAATCAAAATCAATTTCCCCGTTTTTTTCTCCAACCATATCCATATGACTTTGCAGAACAACGGATTTCATTTTTTCATTTCCTGGCGTTGCGGGTTTTCTGATAAGAATATTTCCAGTTTCATCTTTTATTGTTTCAAGATTATGACTTTTGCCAAAATCCATCAGGTATTCAGCAATTTTTTCTTCTTTTTTTGATATTCTTGGAATTTCTAATATTTCAGAAAAATAGAACCAGAGTCGTTCAGGTTTGAGTTGTAAAAGCTTATTATTCATAAAGTTAATTATCATTAAATTAGTTCAAATTTTTATTATGGAAAAAGTATAATAAAAAACAATTTTTTTCTATTATTTATAATTGTTCCGTACAAAAGTATAAATAAAATAATAATAATAAGGCTAAAATATTTATAATAATGGGTGTCTTTCCTGTTTACCTCGGATTGCAAGAATTTCAGATGCAATTTCTTCAATTGGTTTACTGGTGACTTTAATAATAGACCATTGAGGATTTCTTAAAAAATAATTATTTGCGAAAGCGACCTCACGCTTAACAAAATCATAAGAAGCGTAATTACCTGTTTGTTTTCCAAGATATTCTTCTCTAAATTTTCTCAGGGCTGACAAATGATGTGGGCTGGTTGTCAGACAAAATATTTTTTCCGGTGGAACTTCCAGTAAATTTTTCGGAGGGTTAATCCCGTTAACAATAGGAATATTTGCAACAAACCAACCTTTAAATGCCAGATAAATACTTAATGGAGTTTTAAATGTACGAGAAACTCCGAGTAATATTATTTCGGCTTTATTAAGTTGATCTTCTCGTAAACCATCATCATGTTTAAATGCAAATTGCATAGTGTCGATGCGGTTAAAATATTCTCTATCTAATTGATAAAGAAGCCCAGGTTTTTCAGAAGGAGCATTTGCAAGCTGATATGATAGCCTTGACAATAATGGACCCATTAAATCAATTGTTTCCACATTGTTTTTTCTTCCATGACGGATTAATGAATTGCGAATTTCTTCTTTAACAAGGGTGTGAACGATTATTGCATTATTCTCTTTAGCATCTTTAACTGCATCATAAACTTGCTGTTTTGTTCTAACTCCTTTATGAAATATAATATTTGTTTCTATCCCTGTAAATTGTGTTAACGCTGCTTTCAATGCTTGTTGAGCTGTGTGCCCTGTTCCATCTGAAACTATAACAACTGGTAACATATTTTTGTCTATTTGAATGACAAGATACAAAAA
>CAYOKJ010000207.1:0-4495 GCA_964404485.1 uncultured Bacteroidales bacterium
TACAAAAAAAATCCTCCAAATTTTAAAAATTTGGAGGATTTGAATTATAATTAAACCTTAAATCCATATAACAATAATTCTCAATAAATTTTACTTAAAAAAGTTTGATTTCTGAACGAAAGTTTTTTCAAAAAGATCTTTTTTTGCACCGCTGAAATATGAATCATTATTTGCAGAAGAAGTAATAATAAATTTATTAGCAGTATCAGCCTCGTATGCAAAAAGCTGAATTGGTATAAAATTATTTCCTTCAAGTTGTATTGAATAGTATGATGTTTTATTTTCATTCGATTCTACAAAACTGCTACTATTTAATTTTGCAAGTTTTGAAATATATTTCACACTTAAAGCAGAATCAACCACAGCACCATTTATTGTCCAAGAATTATTATTTTTCGATAAAGTAAATTTATTATCCGGATAATCGAAAATAACTTTTAAAATATCCTCTTTATTTACGTTTATCAAATGTTTATTTCTTAAGCTTTTCAACTCAGTACTGAACATCATTTTTAAATATCCTATAACTGCATAAACTTCATTTTCATTAACAAGACGAACATAAGAAATCATTGTTCCTCTGGGCTGCCGTCTATTGTCAGAAGCAGGATTTTGTGCTTCATCAGCCGGAATGTATGAGAATTTACCTATCAAAAGATCACCTAATATTTCATCGTTGGCAAAAACAGTTACTTTAATTCCTGTTGAATCTTCAACTTCGTATTTTGCCCAGTTTTTCTTTTTAGTAGCAGCTACTCTCTCAACAGTAATATTTGAAAATTGTGAAAGAAGATTTTTCACGATTTTGTTATCTGTAGAATACTTTTTGTTTTCCGAAGAAGCAAACCAATTGTTACCTTCTTTATTCAAAGTAAGCACAGCACCTTCAGGATTATTAATCACAAAAGAAGTAACTATACTTGTATCTATTGAAATGATTTTGCTTTTAAAATTTCTCTCACTATGATCAGAATATTCTGAGATAAAATAAAAAGCAGCAAGAATAATTACAATAATTAATAAAGTCCAAATATTCAATTTTTTAAACATAACCTTCCTCCATTCTTTTTACTCTAATATTACGATTACGCTGAATTCTGAATATTCCATAAAATACAACCAAAATAAGAGGAATTAAAAAGTTAAACCATTTCAGGAATACCTTTGTTCCATCTTCGATTTGATCAAGAGGTCTTGAAGTAACACCTTTTGTTCTCAATTCAATAAGTCCTGTATCATCAGAAAGCCAATCAATTGAATTTACCATCAGGTTTACATTATCACCCTGAAGTTGATGAGCCTTTTGTCCGCTGCCATTTACAGGAAAATCTCCATCAGCAACTAACACTATATTTGATGGAGTATTTCCAATAATATTACCTGAAACAAGTGCTGCAACTGTTAATTTTGATAAAGGGAAATCCTTATTATTCCATTCCTTTTTTACATCAAAAGTTAATGGTGGATTTACTGTACCGGTTTTATTTGATGTTTTTACTAAAGGAATATAAGTAAGACTTGTATCTCCTGTAAAAGTAATTGAACTTACCAAAGGAAAAACTACAGTTTCCAATCCCTCAGTTATTGGGTGTACTTCAAAATTTGTAATTAAAGGAAGATATGGAAATTTAATATTTCTTGTAAAATTAAAACGGCCCTGTTGTTGATTAACTCCTATTGTACCGCAGTTTGCATCAACAATCAGATTGTTTCCGATTTTCAATCCTTTTTGGCTTAACCAATCTTCCATACCGGTATGTATTAAATTAACCTGTGCTTTTGAGAAATCCCCAATTACACTATTATATGCGATAAATAAATTTCCTCCATCAGCAAGATAGCCGTCAATCTTTTCCAGATGAGTAAGCGGAAAAGTATCAGCCGGAGAAACAATAGCAATTGTTTTATATTTACTTAAATCATTTCCTACCTTGTCAAGCGAAACTTCTTCGACTTCATATAATATTGACAGCGAATTTTTCACTTCCTGTAAATCATCCAAAGCAGGCTCGCCATGTCCCTGAAGATATCCAAGAAGTGGTTTGTGAAGCACACTAAGTTTTTTAATATTTGTTGAGAGAGCATATTCCATAGCTTCTCCAGGTTGTATTAAAGGAATTGCTTCTGATTTTTCTCCACATTGAATTACAGCACCAAGATAAACTTTTTGCTGCTTAACCTGATCTTTTTCACGAATATTAACAACAACAGGTTTTATTCCCGCTTTAATAGCTTTTTGTTCAGTTTGAACATCCTTGCTTGGATTTATAAATTCATATACTAGATTTCCTCTCGAAATATTAGAATATTCTATCAAAAGGTCTTTAAAATCGTTTCTTGTTTTTACAATATTTTGAGGAAGGTCTTCAGTAAAATATGCTGTAATTGTAACAACTTCATCTAATCCGTCAAGAATATTTTTTGTTGCATCACTTAAAGTGAACTGGTTGTCTTCTGTTAAATCCAGACGGACAAAATATCTATCTGATAATATATTTACAAACACAACAACAACCAAAACTAATATTATTGGGTAAATTATTGATTTTTTATTTTTCATGATTATAGTAAAATTATTTCCAAAGTATTATTAATAAATATTATTTTTTCTTTTCCATAACAGCCTCGGTTCCAATAAGCCCCAAAAAGATGAGAGACAAGAAGTAAATAAGGTCTTTAGAATCGATTACACCACGAGAGATTGATTCGAAATGAACACTCATGCTCAGATAATTGAACAATTCTCCAATAAATCCATGAGAACCACTTGCAATTAAACTAAATATTATTTGGAAAAATATTCCAATAAATAAAGCTAACAAATATCCAACAATTTGATTTGTGGAAAAGCTACTAGCAAAAATACCAATACTAATATAAACAGCACTTATCAGAAGCAAGCCAAGGTAACCTGACCAAACAGCTCCATGATCGATATTTCCAAGATAAGAAACTGTGATATAATAAGGGATTGTGAGTGCAAGAGCAATAAATATTAATACAAGTGTTGATGTAAATTTTCCAAGAACTACTTGCCAGTTGCTAACAGGTTTTGTCAATAATAATTCAATTGTTCCCGACCGGTTTTCCTCTGCCAGCAATCTCATTGTTAAAGCAGGGATAAAGAAAAATAAGGTCCAATATGCAATGCCAAAAAATGCAGTTAAACTTGCTTGTTTGACAAAGAAAATATCAGAACCATATAACCAGGTAAAAAATCCACTAAATCCTAAAAACAGGATTAACATTATATATGCCATCAATGAATTAAAAAACGAACTTAACTCACGATTTGCTATGGTAATTACATTTCTCATGATAATTTTTTTCTATTTTATAAAAAATGATTTTAAATAATTTAATTTAAAGTAAGCTCTCTAAATATATCTTCAAGTTTTGTTTCCAATGGGGATAATTCTGTTAACACCCATCCTTTTTCAACACACAAATTAAAAACTTTTCTTTTCGATGAATGTTCTTTCTTACTTTGAATTTCAAAAGTATTTTTATTTTTATTAAAAATATCAACAACTTCTACCGAATCAATACTTTGTAATGCAGTAAAAATATCATTAACATCTCCATCTTCAATTTTAACCTTAATAACTTCAGCACCACCGGCATGTTTTTTCAATTCTTCAGATGTTCCGTCGGCGACAATTTTTCCTTTGTTGATAATCAGAATTCTGTCGCAGGTTGCTTCTACTTCAGCTAAAATATGCGAGCTTAGGATTACAGTTTTCTCTTTCCCGATTTTCTTTATCAGTTTTCTTATTTCGATAATTTGGTTAGGGTCTAAACCTGCAGTTGGTTCATCAAGTATCAGCACTTCAGGATTGTGAATTAATGCCTGAGCTAATCCAACTCTTTGCTTGTAGCCTTTCGACAATTCAATGATTTTCTTATGTTTTTCGCCTTCAAGTCCACATAAATCCACCATTTCTAAAATTCTATCTTTAACTTCAGATTTGCGAATTCCATGAAGTTTAGCAACAAACTTCAGATAGTCAATTACCGGCATGTCTTGATACAACGGATTGTTTTCCGGTAAATATCCTATACACTTTCTGATCTCCTCAGCTTGCTCATCAATAGAAAAACTTCCAACAGTAATTTCTGCCGAAGTTGGTGAAAGATAAGTTGTAATTGCTTTCATGGTAGTAGTTTTTCCCGCACCGTTAGGCCCTAAAAACCCTAAGACCTCTCCGGTTTTTACGATAAAAGAAATATTGTCAACCGCACGTTGTGCACCATATTTCTTTGTCAAATTACTAATTTTAATGTCCATAAATTATTAAATTTTTGTTTCTTTTATGCAAAAGAAATAAAAGTTATAATACTTAAAAAGTGTTTTAACAAAATTTAACATTGGAAATTAATACAGTAAACGGAAGTAATAAATTGATTAATAAACAGAATAATTTTTACAAACAAATTATCGATTTTTAGATCTATCCATATCTCTTTTAATATCTCTCATCTTCAAAGAATCTCG
>CAYOKJ010000208.1:0-4479 GCA_964404485.1 uncultured Bacteroidales bacterium
AAACTATTGCCGAAATAGTAAAAAAAGATAATCTGAATGTAATAGAGTATAATATCTGTGGCGACCATATGCACCTGCTACTCGTATGCGAAGAAGATGAGCTAACTAAGATAGTAGGAAAACTGAAAGCTGTAAGTGGAAAAAATCGAAATATAGAAAAAGGTATTACAACAAGGGGACATGTCCCCTTGTCCGACTCAGTGGCGACTACCGAAAAGAAGAAAATAGAAAACTCTATCCCCTTATCCGATATAGAAGAAGAAAATGAAAAGAAAAAATATAACGCTCTCTGGACGCAAAAATTCAGAAAAAGCGAAATAAAAGATGAAAACTACCTAAATAACGTAATAGAATATATACGAGATAACCGAATAAAACACGAACTGCCAAAAAGTAAAAAAATAGAAAAAATAAAAAAAGAATTTCTATGCTCTAAAGAACACGCAAATAGAACCGAATATAATGGTGGTTTTGATGTGGTGATTGGAAATCCACCTTATTTAGGTGGAAGAAATTGGAAAGATAAAGATGGTAGAGATTATGATTATTTTGTTAATAAATATCAAGTCGCCGAATATCAATTTGATATGTATGTGCTCTTTTGGGAAAAAGGAATACTTTTAACTAAAAAAAGTGGTGTTATATCTTATATTACGCCTAATACGTGGCTTAATAACCTAAAAACAGAAAAATTAAGAGAATACGTTTTAAATAAAACTTCAATTGTTGAAATAGCAGATTATTCTGATATTAAAGTTTTTGAAGATGCTGTTGTTCTTCCTGTGATTTTTATACTAAAAAAAATGAATTCTGAGCAAAAAACAAAAATATTTAAACCTGTAAACTCAGGTATTAACTTAATGTTTTCTCACGAAATATCTCAATCATTTTGGAATAACGAAGACTATAAAATTATAAATATAAGAATAACAGAAGATGAAAAGTATTTAAATCAAAAGATAGAACATTCAACCAATAAATTAGCAGATTTTGCAACAGTTAAGTTTGGAATAAAATTATATGAAACAGGCAAAGGTAATCCCCCACAACTTTCTGAATTTTCAAAAACTCATATATATGAGGCAGATTATAAAGTAGACGATACATATCGTAGATTTCTTGATGGGAAAAGCATTAATACATATTGGTTTAATTGGTCTGATAAATGGCTAAAATATGGAGTGAACCTTGCTGCTCCAAGAGAAAAAGAGCTTTTTGAAGGAGATAGATTACTTGTCAGGAGAATAACAGGGAAACGCCTAATTTCAACATACATTAACGAAAATTATGTTACAAGTCAATTATTACAAATAGTCAAACCATTTAAAAAGAATGACACAAAATGGATACTTGCAATATTAAATTCGTCACTAATTGCTTTTTATTTTAAAAGAAAATATAATAGGACAGATAAAGCTTTCCCTGAAATAAGAATATATGAGTTACGTGATTTACCTATAAAATTAATTTCTATTAAAACTCAACAACCATTTATAGAAAAAGCCAATCAAATGTTAGACTTAAACAAAAGTTTTCAACAAAAGAAAAGCAAATTTTTAAACCGATTAAAAGATAATTTAGGGGCAACAGCCCCCGTCAATGGGGCATGCCCCATTGACCTAAAACTAAGCAAAAAATTAGAAGTTTTTTACAATTACGATTTTAAAATATTCGTATCGGAGCTTAAAAAGAAAAAAGTAGTTTTATCGCTCTTGCAACAAGACGAGTGGGAAGAATATTTTAATTCTTATAAAACAGAAATAAACCAATTACAAGCAGAAATAGACAAAACCGACAAAGAAATCGACCAAATGGTTTATGAATTGTATGGATTAACAGAGGATGAAATTAAAATTGTGGAAAAAGCTACCGCATAAAGCCATACACATTTGCAATTCGTACGAGCCAACGCTTGACCAAAAAAGGATGTCTTGCCAACGCACAAGAAGAAAATTTGTATCAAATTGGAAAGATAAAATGATTGAAAAAAAGAATGCCAGTGCTAAACAAAGGCTATATAAAATGGTTGATTTGGTTGTAGCATCAGGTTTTGTAGCCCATTTGGGCTTCATTGTAATTTAAAAAATTGTGCTTCACAATCGCCTACATTTTCATAGCCAAAAGTTAAAGGGACATAGCTTACACTTTTTCAGCTTGTAATTTGGTAAGTACTACAATTGATGAACATTTTAGTTTTCAAAGTGAAGGACTTTTAAAGTAAAAAATAATGAATGGATTAGCAATAGACGGACAACATATTCAAAGTAATATAAAAATAAAAAAATAAACATAACCATCTATTGTATTTAATATTATTTTTTTTCATCAATTGCAATGTTGCAAACAAATAATTGTAATATTAATAATATATTGTATCTTTGTAGATGTTTTGAAGTAGAAGATAGAGTTATAAAATATAAGTTAATATTTTTTTGCTCTATTATTTATATGTAGCACACTTTCCGAATTTTGATATTTAAAATTTCATAATTATGAAACATAAAAATATTAATCCTTTTTCAAACAAAAAATACTTACTGATATTAACTTTATCATTTATTTTACTTTGTCTTTTGAGTATTTTAGGTGAGGTGCTTGATTTACCACATTTAATATTAAGAGCGCAGTCAACACCAATAAACTGGAAAGAAATTACCATTGAAATATTTTTTCTTTTTTTGGTTTTTTTGATAACTACTTTTATACTGCGAAAATTTGAATCAAATCGCAAGCAGACGGAGGAAGCACTTCGCGAAAGCGAAGAAAAATTTCGTATAATATCAGAATCTGCAATTGATTCAATTTTTATTAAAGATGTTCATTTAAAATATATTTATGTTAATCTGGCAATGGAAAAACTTTTCGGACTGTCTGCATCAAATTTAATAGGAAAAACAGAAAACGAACTTTTTGGAGAAGAAGCAGAAAAGGATATTAGTGAATTAGATAAGAAAGTCTTTAAGGGAGAAGTAACAATAGAAAAAATCGAAAAACAGTTCAGTGGAATATTACATTCATTTCATATAATTAAAGTCCCTTTTAGAAATTCTGAAGGGAAAATAATCGGTCTTTGCGGAATTGCAAGAGACATTACCGAAATCAAGAAAGCTGAAAAAGAATTAAAGTTATATGCTCGACAACTTCAGGAGCACAACGAAGATTTGGATGCTTTTTCGCATACGGTTGCCCATGATTTGAAAAACCCCTTGGGAAATATTATGGGTTTTGCCAAAATAATCATTGATAATTATAATACAATTTCAAAAGAGGAAATAAACGAATATCTGACGATAATAATTAAAGACGGTAAAAATATTCAACAAATTATCAACAGCTTACTTCTTTTTGCAAACATAAGGAAAGATGAAATAAAACCTAAAAAGCTAAACATTCAAGAAATTGTTTCAGAATGTATTAACCGTTTATCATCATTAATTGAAAAAAGTAATGCCAAAATAAAACTTCCCGAAATATGGCTTACTTCATACGGCTATTTACCATGGGTTGAAGAAGTTTGGATAAACTATTTGACAAATGCTATAAAATATGGCGGCTCTCCCCCACTTATTGAACTTGGTTGCGATATGGTAGAATCAAAAGACTTTCCATATAAAATGGTTCGTTACTGGATTAGTGATAATGGTTCTGGTATTTCAGATGAAAATCAAAAAAAGATATTCAAAAAATTTGAACGTTTGGATCAAGTAAAAACAGAAGGTCACGGATTGGGCCTTTCCATAGTGCGTCGTATCATAGAAAAGCTAAATGGAAAAGTATGGGTGGAAAGTGAACATGGAAAAGGAAGTTGTTTTTATTTAACTTTGCCATCAACAAACATAGCCCAAAAAAGATGAAAATAATTTTAAGAAAATTATTATTATGAATAATGATAATCAAAAGAAAAAAATTAAAATACTTATTGCTGAAGATGAAGAATTTTCAAACATTTATCTAAGTGAAGTTGTAAAGAAAATAAGTAGCGAAATATTTCATGCAAAATCCGGTACTACGACCGTAGAAATATGCAAAAACAATCCTGATATCGATTTAATACTAATGGATATCAGAATGCCGGAAATGGATGGTTATGAAGCCACACTAGAGATTAGGAAATTCAATAAAGACGTTATAATTATTGCACAAACAGCTTATGGTCTTGACCGTGATATGGATAAATCTATCGAAGTAGGTTGTAACAATTATATTGCAAAACCTATTGGTAAAAGTAAACTTTTAGAGATGATTGGGAAATATTTTACAATCTGAGCTTTTCTATTCTTTTGTAATTTTGTAATATTTAAGATATTTTAAAATTATCAATATATTTTTTTGGAAGTTACTTTTTCCTTTGGATAACCTTCTCTTGAAACTTCATCGTTTGTATTTCCTTCAATTGTATTAATTCAATCGCCATCGATTACTATAATAATACCAACTGAACATCCAAATTACCGATATATTTCGTTTCTTTTTTCCTTT
>CAYOKJ010000209.1:0-4476 GCA_964404485.1 uncultured Bacteroidales bacterium
CATTAAATATATTACTCACATAGATTGTTTATTTAAAAAGTATTCTGTTGAAAAAGTTAGATTCATTGGGAATAATAAGGATTTAAATTACATAAGAAGCTATTGTAGAAAAAATAAAATCCAAGTAATTACTAATTTTAATCAGTACAAAACAAATACTATATTAGTTTTTTCTCTTACAGCAAATTTTATTGTTTCGTTGTTAGGTGCTTTATATATAGCTTTTTATTCAATAATAAAACATAATAAAACGTTTTCTAAAGAAGTTCTTACATCTAGTATCGAATTTTCATTAATTCACTCAAGATCTTCATATAAAAAAATACATAATGTTTTAAATAAAAATGTGATATATTATTACGATTCTTATAAATTTGATTTGCCAGATGATAAAAGGCATTATTCTTTTTATTCTATTTTAAGCAGAAAAGATTTACTTAAAAACATTTTTATTCTGCCAATTGCAACAATTATTTTATTTAGGAAGACTTTCATTACGAGTAAAAAAATATTAGGATTTAATGGTGCTGTTTTGTCAATGGATTTTTTTTCTAAAAGAATATCTCATTTTATTTTAATAAGTAAGATTTATTTAAAAATATTCAAGAATTCTAAATCTAAGATTTTTTATTCAGGAGAAAGAGAATCACGCTATGGTGTAATAGCAATGAAACTCAGAGATAAGAGTAAAATAAAAGCCGTTTGTATTCCACATGGGATGGCTTATGCATATCGGTTTCCTTTAGGTGTTTTTGGTGATTTATTCTATTCTACTTCTGAAAATGAAGCGGAATTTTTATCAAAACAATATATAACTAAGGAATTTGTTTTTGACCGTAAAGTAGTTAGTAAAATGTTTTCTTATAATAAAAAAAACGAGAGCAAAAAAGTAATCTTTTTTACAGAACCACGAAAGGTTAAAATAAACATCGATATAATTAAGGTTTTAATTGAATCAGTTAAAGGTATTAAAATAAAGTTACATCCGGCTGATGAATATAGTAATTATTCACAATTTAAGGATATTGAATTTGTAGATGATTTTGCTGATTCAATATCAGGAAATATTTGTCTTGCACGAAAATCTACTATACTAATTGAAGCTTTATATAACAAGTCTACACCAGTAGCAATTCTTTTTGATAAGGATGATAAGTTTGATTTTGAAAACATGTTTCCTTCTCTTAGATCAAATGGTATAATTAAAGTTTACAATGACGTTCAACTTAAGGACGTATTAAATAAATATAATATATAATCGGATGTTTAAAAACAAAACCCTCTTAATAACTGGTGGAACCGGTTCCTTCGGAAACGCAGTACTAAATCGTTTCCTTGATACAGATATAAAAGAAATCCGAATCTTTTCTCGTGATGAAAAAAAACAGGACGATATGCGTCATAGGGTCCAAAACCCCAAGGTGAAGTTTTACATTGGAGATGTACGCGATAAAAGAAGTGTAGATGGTGCAATGATGGGGGTAGATTATGTTTTCCATGCAGCAGCTTTAAAACAAGTACCTTCTTGTGAGTTTTTTCCAATCCAAGCTGTACGCACTAATGTATTGGGAACAGAAAATGTATTGGATTCTGCCATTGCTCATGGTGTGAAAAATGTAGTTGTTTTAAGTACCGATAAGGCTTGCTATCCTATAAATGCCATGGGAATCAGTAAAGCCATGATGGAAAAGGTTGCCATTGCAAAAGGGCGTGCACTTGGTAAAGGTGCAACAACAACCATTTGCTGTACTCGTTATGGTAATGTAATGGCTTCAAGGGGTTCTGTTATTCCTTTATTTGCTGAACAACTTAAGCAAGGTAAAGACCTTACGGTTACTGATCCCAATATGTCGCGCTTCATGATGACTCTTGATGATGCTGTGGATTTGGTAATTTATGCATGGGAACATGGGGAAAATGGTGATCTTTTTGTTCAAAAAGCTCCCGCAGCAACTCTTGATACTCTTGCAAATACATTAATTTCAATGTATAAATCAACAAGTAAAATAGGTGTTATTGGAACTCGTCATGGAGAGAAACTCTATGAAACACTTGTTACTCGCGAGGAGATGGCTAAAAGCGAGGATATGGGTTATTATTACCGTATTCCTTGCGACGACAGAGATTTAAACTATGATAAGTATTTTGCTGAAGGGGAAGAAAAGGTTTCCAAAATTGAAGATTACCACTCACATAATACCAAGCGTTTAGATATAGAAGGCATGAAACAACTTTTATTGAAACTTGATTTCATTACAAAGGATTTAAAAGGCTAAAATAGAATGTCGGACATTGAATTAGTTGAGGGTGAAATTTTCGTTGATGAAAGAGGTAAAATAAATTCACTTAATAATTTTGCCTTCGATGACGTACAACGTATTTATTTTATTCATCATCCTGACACTGATGTTGTTCGTGCCTGGCAGGGTCATCAAAATGAAACAAATTACTTTTATGTAACAAAAGGTTCTTTTATCGTCAAATGGATTGAAATAGATAATTTTGACCATCCTTCAAAGGATCTCATAGTACAGTCAAAAATACTAACCGATCAACAAAGTGAAGTATTGACTATTCCTGAGGGACACGCCAATGGTTTTAAAGCACTGGAGCCTGATTCTATAGTCCTCGTTTTTTCCGACATGACACTCGAAGATTCAAAATCAGACAACTACCGCTGGGAACATGATTATTTTAATGTAAATTGGAATATAGAATTAATTGACGGTCAATAACTCATCAACCTTCACTAATCACTAATCACAAATGACCAATCACAAATCACCAATCACCATCGGAATAACAGGCCAAGCCGGTTTTGTTGGTACTCATTTATATAATACTTTGGGCTTACATCCTGAAGCCTTTGAGCGTATTCCTTTTGAAGATGCATATTTTAAGGATGCAGAAAAATTAAAATATTTTGTGTCTCAATGCGATGCTATCGTTCATCTTGCAGCCATGAATCGACACAACGATCCGGAAGTTATTTACAAAACAAACATTGATCTGGTAAAACAACTTATTGATGCCTGCGAATCAACCAATTCAACTCCACATATCTTATTTTCTTCCAGTACTCAGGAAGAACGCAATAATCTTTATGGTAAATCAAAGAAAGATGGACGTGAATTATTTGAACAATGGGCAGATAGAAACAAAGCTAAATTTACCGGATTTATTATACCTAATGTTTTCGGTCCTTTTGGTCATCCATATTACAATTCCGTTGTAGCCACCTTCTGTCACCAACTCACTCACAATGAAATACCAAAAATAGAAGTTGACGGTGAAATAAAACTTATTTACGTTGGTGAACTTGTACAAAAAATCATACAACACATTACAGATTACCAATCACCAATCACCAATCACAAAGTCCCTCACACCTCAGAAATAAAAGTTTCAGCACTTTTAAAACTGATAGAGGATTATAAAAACAATTACTTCAAAAAAGGCGAAATCCCTGATTTAAATACTTCTTTTAAGAAAAATCTTTGGAATACTTTCCTATGTTACCTTAACCATACTTCATTCTTCCCATTTCATCTAAAACTAAACACAGACAATCGTGGTAGTTTTGTGGAAACAGTAAAATTAAACAGCGGAGGTCAGATTTCTTTCTCAACAACAGTTCCAGGAATTACAAGAGGAAATCATTATCATACTTGCAAAGCAGAACGTTTTGCTGTAATAAAAGGCAAAGCAAGAATTCAATTACGAAAAATTGGAACAGAAGAAGTACTAAGTTTTGAATTGGATGGAAACTCACCATCTTTTGTTGATATACCAATTTGGTACACGCATAACATCACAAATATTGGTGATGAAGAATTGTTTACTATTTTTTGGATTAATGAACATTTTAATGCTAATGATACTGATACGTATTTTGAAAAGGTTTGAATAGTGAATAGTGAATAGTAATTGGTAATTAGTAAATAATGGTAAGAACTCACAAAGATCTGGAAGTTTGGAAAAAAGCTATTGAATTTGTGACTGCTTCATTTCCTAAATCTGAGTTATATGGTTTAATATCTCAAATTCGCAGAGCTGCCGTTTCTATTCCCTCAAATATTGCTGAAGGAGCAACACGTAATCACAAAAAAGAATTCAAACAATTTTTATTTATATCTTTATCAAGTGCAGCAGAAATTGACACGCAATTAATTATTGCTGGTAATTTAGGTTTTATAGAAAAACAAAAAGTAGTAATAATTCAATCTGAATTGACTACAATTTCTAAAATGATTCAAGGCCTAATTAAATCACTAATAACCAAGACACTAATCACCAATAACAAATCACCAATAACAAATCACCAATAACAAATCACTAATGACCAATCACCAATCACCAATCAAAAAATTAAAAGTATTAACTGTTGTAGGAACAAGACCCGAAATAATTCGCCTATCCTGCGTCCTCCAAAAGCTGGATAAATCCGAAGCTATTGAACATATATTAGTTCACACA
>CAYOKJ010000210.1:0-4456 GCA_964404485.1 uncultured Bacteroidales bacterium
ATTAAATGAGAAAATTCAACTTTAGTGCTGCTTATTGCTTTCTCAATTTGCGTTGTTTTATATTTTTTCTTCTTAAGTCCACGTTTTACAGACTCTGAGATTATATATTGAAAAATAGGGTTCATGTTTTATTGTTTTTTTTGTTCAATTAATGCTATCTTAATTTTGTTGTTGATATTCAGTTTTTTATATTTTCTCTAATTTACTTTTTTCTCTAATTTTTTTTACCACACATTGTCGATAGCAATAAAAATTAATTTTGTTTATCGTGTTGAAGGAAATAGCCCACAGCATAAATATAACCATAATATTCTGTTTATATCTAAATATAACGGTTGCAATATGAAAATGTTGGGCATTTTGAAACTCCAATCTTTCTTCCGATAGTTATCGGAATTACCACACTGTTTATTTATTGCTAATTCGTTCATATTTACCGCTTTCTGCCCAATTTTTTATATTGCGTGTTTCCTGCTGGGTTGTTATGTTTTACTCAATTATTTACAGTTTATTATTAGTTAAAAACTCTGTCTATAAGTTATTAATTTAAAAAAGGTTCTATTGATTCTATTATTTTTATTAGCTGTTTATTTGTAAGCAAATCTAATTGTGGGATGGTTGGTTTAGTTGCATCAAATCCTTTAATTTTTTCTTCATTTTGGTCCATCCAATTTGCTATAAGCTCCAATAATTTTTTATTAGCTAAACCATGCGGAGTGTTATTTATTTCAAATTTTATATCAAGCAATGGGTATTGCGAAAAATATATTTGTGATAATGTTGCTCTGAATTCAATTTCTGTATTACCCAACAATATTATTTTTACTTTTGATAAAGTATTAAAATCTATCACATGCCTTCCTTCGTGATTAATAATATGATTATACTCAATGTCATTATAAATAGAGATAAACTGTTTTCTAAGTTCATCATTTTGAAATCCTACAGATTTTAATGAGTCTATTATTTCAGAATAAATATTTAGTCGTATTCGTTCATAAATTCCATTTAAACTTGCGTTTGTATTCTTTTTTGATAGCGAATCGTCCTGAGCTGCAAGAATAACAATCTCATCCTTCCATTTTGAAAGTGATTCAATATTATTTAACTTATTCCAATAGTATAATGGATTTGAAGAAACTGGTTCTCTATACTTGACAATAATTGCATCATCTGCATAACCTGCAAAACCATAATTATTAGTAAACCAACCCCAATAATTATTTGAAAATCTTAAATCTAAAACAAAGAATTGTATTTCAGCCTTTTTATTAAATTGCTCTATTGTCTTAATTGTGTCAACAATTGCATGACCACCTATATAAAAATAATATCCATCAAATTTACCTGAATACACTTTAGTTCCAAACCTATTATATAATTCTTCATAAAATCGCCCCCTTGTAAATTTAGGAGTTTTGTCTTCCCAATAGAGTTCGTGCCATAATTGTTTTTGAATTGATTTTATGTCTTTTTTAACTTCCTTAATTTTATTTCCTTTTGCTAATGCAAAATCTTGATAATACGCATACATACGATATTCTATTTGTTCACAAAATTCGTAATAATTTGTAATGTCGTTTATTGCAGGCTTATCAGTTTTTGATTTATTTGGCAAATATAAATTCATAACATAAGCAAACTCATAAAACCTGGAATTTGCGAGATTTATAATAACTTTTTCTCTGTTCTCTGCGGATAAATCGGTTTTGTACCAGCTGAATAAGATTTGGAATAATTCTTTTTGTGGTTTAGCTAATAATCGTGTTGCTCTTTGTTTTGATGAAATATTAAAATATAAATTCCATGCATTTAAAGCTCCTTTTCCATCTTCAGCAAGCAATGCTAAGCCTAATTGAATCTTGGCAGATTTAAGAATACCGGGATCGAACTTATTTGCAATTTTAATTTTGTTCAATGCATCATTTATCAGTAGATTGTCAATTTGTTTATTGTTTTTTATTTTATAAATTGCCTCATATAATATTAAATTTGGATAAGTAGTATTGATAAAATTAACTTTGTTTTCTGATGTAATATTTAGTATTGCTTCTTGATAAACTTCTTTTGCTTTGTTAAAATTATTTGCTTGTGATTCGTACTGAATTAGGTCGCTGTATAAATAAACTTCATATGATTTAAAGTTAAGTGTATTTTTAATTATTTCTCTTGCATTTTCCATATCATTATTAAAATGCCACGAAATATATGCAAGTTTTCTACCTGCTAAAACTCTGTCTTCAACATTTACTTTATTGTTTTTATAAATTTTCTGGTAAGAATCTAGTGCTCCATTTAAATTCAGACTATAAAACAGATTGTCGGCATCATTAATGGATACTTGGCTCGCTACCTGTTTTAAACTCAGACAGAGTAATGTTAATGTAATTAAAAAAATTATTTTAATCTGTTTATTTTTCATTTTCGTATTTTGTTTATTTTTCTACCTGTTCGTTAAGATACATAGTTTACAAAAGTTAAAGATTAGACTTTACACTAAATTAGTTTCTAACCTTATTGATTTTTCTACTGTCTCGGCTATTATTCCTATACATTGTTACCAACTGTTATTTACACTTAATTTCTTTACATTCTTGATTCATATCATCTAATTCAATAGTTGAGTGTTGGATATTTTCGTGTGCTAAATCTTGTTTAATTTCATTCTTGGCAATTAAAAATTCTTGAGTATCAACATTCTTTTTCAATATAACATGAACAGTTAACGCATTTTCAGAACTACTAAGTGCCCATACATGCAGATGATGAATTTCCTCAATAAAACGATTTCTAAGCAATAATTTTTCTATTTTTTTCAGATTAATATCTTTTGGAACACCATCTAATGTTAATTTAACACTCTCCTTCAATAGGCTCCATGTTGAGAATATAATAACAATACCAATAATAAAGCTAATAATAGGGTCAATTATATTCCAGTTCGTGTAATAAATAATTATTCCAGAAATAACTACTCCTAATGAAACTACTGCATCAACAATAAGATGAAGAAATGCCCCTTTGATATTAATATCCTGCTTTTGTCCTTTATAAAACAGAAAAGCTGAAACTGTATTGATTAATACTCCTATTAAGGCTGTTATGATAATTATATTTCCTGCCACTTGAGGTGGTGAGCTTAGCCTTTCAATTCCTTCAATAAATATCTTGACTACAATAATAATTAACAGGATTGAATTAATTAATGATGCTAAGATTGAAGCTTTTTTATATCCATAAGTATATAAAAAAGTTGCTGCTTTTTGTGCTAATCGCATTCCAATTAGTGATATTATTAAACTTGCAACATCACTTAAATTATGACTTGCATCTGCAATCAAAGCTAAAGAATTTGTTGAATATCCAACGAAAAACTCTATCGCTGTATAAAGGACATTTAAGCCTATTCCGATATAAAATGCTCTGTTGATTTTATCTATACTAGGCAATGTATGATTATGTCCTTTATGATTGTCGCTCATATTATTATTTGTTAATAGTTGGTAACATAAATATAACCGTAATATTCCGTTTATATCTAAATATATTGGTTTGTTTATGGCACGTTTGGTATTTCAACGCTCCAATTTTTCAATTTACTACTATGTTTATTTATTGCTATCATCTTTATATTTAGCACTATCTGCCAAATGCACTATATTTTTTGTTGTAGCTAGTGCTTTTTATTTTTAAATACAGTTATTCTATTTTCGATTTCATTTAAAATATTAAAAACGTTTTTGAAATAGTCGAAAGCTAGTTCTTTAGATTTATTTTCCTGTAACATTTGAGCCATTGCTGGTGAAAACTTTGGTATTATTGTTGGATTAGGAATATCCAAAGGTTTGCCTTCTTTCAATTTGTTTATTCCATCACTGATGTTAAACATAAACCCTTTAAAATCAATATCGTTTTTAATCACTTTAGAAACTTCTGCATGTGAATAAGGATTTCTCAATTCATTCTTCACATTAACTAGATAATCATATTGTTCTTTTGTAATTAGTTTAAATTCGAAGGCCTTTTTTAGTGATTCATACAATACTAAATTGTCATATTCCTTTTCACTTTCTTTTAATTTTTTAGTATAATTTGTCATGTCTGAATAGTCATATTCTATTGTATGTAACTTTATCAGTGAAAGTTTAATCATTCTCTCCAGAAAATGATTTGTACTAAAAATACTTGATTGATAAAGTTCAAAAAGCAAACAATTCAGAATTTCATTTTTCAATAAGTTTAATTTACAAAATTCCATAAAGGAATGAGAATAGAATTCTTTAAGTTGATTAAAATTTTTATCAATTAATTCAGAATAATACTTAGCCTTCTGTTCAATATCTTTATTCATTTTTTTGCATTAGCTACAACATAAATATAACCGTAATAATCCGTTTATACTGTTCGTTAAGATACATCGTTTACAAAAGTTAAAGATTAGACTTTACACTAAATT
>CAYOKJ010000211.1:0-4421 GCA_964404485.1 uncultured Bacteroidales bacterium
TGATGATCCGGTTGGAAAGAGTGAGAGAGGTAATCTTATTCACTCTATTTTGGCAGAAATTATAACTGAAGATAATATTGAAAATGTTCTTGATGATTTTAACTTGCAGGGAATTATTGATAAAAATGAAAAAGCGGAACTTTCTGTTATTATTCACAAACTGATCTCCAAACCAGAAATAAAACCATTCTTTGAGAAAGGAATAATTGTAAAAGCGGAAGAAGAAATACTTTTACCCGATGGACAAAAATATCGCCCCGACCGCGTTGTGTTTATTAATGAGCGTGTAATTGTGATTGATTATAAAACCGGAAAAAAGGAAGAAAAACATAAACATCAAATTGATAAATATGCTGATCTATTATTGGAAATGGGATATGAAAATGTTGAAAAGTATCTTTTATATATTGATGAATTGATGAAGTTTTAAAATGTAATTAAAGTAGCTAATTTGATCTAGAAATCATTCGCACATTAGCAGCAAAAAGAAATAAGCAGCTAATTCGCAAATTAATATTTGCATTTTTTTGGAGATAAATTTGTACATTTGTTACACTTTTTTGGAGATAAATTATGAAAAGAGCATTATATAAATAATTAATTATCTGGAAAAATATAAAATTACAAGCACCATAATATTCACCCTGTTAGATAATCTGATATTTGCAAATCAAAGAAGTTTAATTATATAAAGCTATTATTTTTGTCCGTAGGACATACATTATTGTAGAAAATGATGAAATATTAAATATGCAAAAACCGTGTAGCGGTTTTATAATTATTTGAAATTAGTTTATGAATCTCTTACGGAGATTTTAATTTTGAGTTTCGCGATTTTCTGACAGATACAATGTGTACATATACGAACGATAATGTTACAAAACTGAACAAATACTACTGTTGATATAATTGACATTTATTATAAGTTGTTCATTATAATAAAAATATGATTTATGGCACTAATTTGGTGATTGTTGCTTCTTTTGTTTTTAAAATTTATAAACCAAAAATTATATTATGAAAAAAATCTTAACATTTTTTGTTTCATGTTTTATTTTCCTGACAATTATCAATGCTCAGGAAGAAGCTCGTTTGATGCGCTTTCCGGCAATATTCAACAATCAACTTGTTTTTACTTATGCAGGTGATCTTTATTCGGCAGATATTAATGGCGGAATTGCCAGAAAACTTACAAATGATCCTGGATATGAAATGTTTGCTAAGTTCTCTCCGGATGGAAAGACTTTAGCTTTCACAGGCCAATATGATGGAAATACCGAGGTTTTTACAATTCCTTCAGAGGGCGGAATTCCCGAAAGAATTACTTATACTGCTACTCTTGGAAGAGACGATGTGTCTGACAGGATGGGACCAAACAATATTGTAATGTGCTGGAAAGATGATGAGAATATTGTTTTCCGTTCACGTAAAAAAACCTTTAATTCATTTAAAGGTCATTTATTTTCTGTTTCAAAAGATGGCGGTTTATCAGAGCAACTTCCACTTCCTTGTGGTGGATTCTGTAATTATTCCCCTGATGGATCGAAATTAGCTTATAACCGCGTTTTTAGAGAATTTAGAACATGGAAATATTACAAAGGCGGAATGGCTGATGATGTATGGATTTATGATTTTAAATCAAAGAAAACTGAGAATATTACCAATAATTTAGCTCAGGATATTTTCCCGATGTGGCATGGAGATAAAGTTTACTTTCTTTCTGATCGCGACAGGACTATGAATTTGTTCTCTTATGATCTGAATACAAAAGAAACTAAAAAGCTAACTGATTATACTTTGTATGATGTTAAATTTCCATCTCTTGGTAATAAAGCAATAGTTTACGAAAATGGTGGGTTTTTATATAAATTTGATCTTGAAAAACAGGAAGTAGAAAAGATAGAAATTCATATTGCGAACGATTTCGATCAGGCAAGAAACGAATTTAAAGATGCAAGTAAATTTATAAATTCTTATGCTGTTTCTCCTGATGGAAAAAGAGTTGTGTTTGGTGCCCGTGGTGATATTTTCACTGTTCCTGCAAAGCACGGAATTACACATAATCTTACAAAAACTCCCGGTGTTCACGACAGAAATGTGGAATGGTCACCAGACGGAAAATTTATTTCTTATATATCTGATATTAGTGGAGAGGATGAAATATACATTATTAATCAAGATGGTAGCGAAGAAGCAATAAAATTGACAAAAAAATCTGATACCTATAAATATAATCCTGTTTGGTCACCGGATAGCAAATATCTTATGTGGGGAGACAAAAAATTACGCCTACAATATATCGATATCAAAACAAAAAAGATTAAAAAAATTACAACTGCTACCGCTTGGGAGATTAGAGATTATAGCTGGTCAAATGATAGCAAATATGTAAGCTACACAATGCCTTCGCAAAATGCAGTTTCTCAGATTTATATTTATGATCTTGAAAATGAAGCAAATCATGCGGTTACTGATAAATGGTATAATTCATCAAGTTCTGTTTTTAGTGATGATGGAAAATATTTGTTTTTTAATTCTTCACGTGATTTTAATCCAATATACAGCCGTACAGAATGGAATCATGCGTATACTGAGATGAGCAAAATTTACTTTGTAACATTGCAAAAATCTACTTCTTCTCCTTTCGAACCTGAAAATGATGTTGTTTCTATTAAAGAGGCTGATACTGAAGTCGAAGAGAAAAAGAATGATAAAAAAGAAGAAAAGAAAGATGAAAAAAAATCAGTAAAAATTGATTTTGATGGAATTGCAGATCGTATTATTTGTCTTCCGATAAGTGTTGCAAATTATTGGAGTATTTCTCCTGTTGGAAATTCTGTTTATTATTGCAAACATTCGAGTAAAGATAAAGGAGTAAGTTTAAAGATGTTTGATCTTAAAAAGAAGAAAGAATCTGATCTTGGAAAAATTAGTAGTTTTATTATTACCGCTGACAAGAAAAAAATGTATGTTAAAAAAAGTGGAAAATATGCAGTTATTAGTCTTCCAAAAGCTCCGGTAAAAATTAAAGACAATATTGATATTAGTAATATGAAAGTTTGGGTTGATTACGAAAAAGAATGGACTCAAATATTTAACGAGGCATGGAGACAAATGCGTGACTTCTTTTATGCTCCAAATATGCACGGATTAAATTGGAAATCAATAAAAGAAAAATATTCGCCATTACTTCCATATGTTAACAACAGAAATGATCTTAATTATATAATTGGTGAAATGGTTGGCGAATTAAGTGTGGGTCATGCATATATTAGCGGTGGTGATAAACTTAAGCCTGAGAGAATTAAGACTGGTTTACTTGGTGCTGAGTTAAGCAAAGACAAATCAGGTTATTTTAAAATTGAGAAAATCCTTAAAGGAGAAAACTGGACAAAAAACACTCGTTCGCCATTTACCGAAGTTGGTGTTGATGTTAATGAAGGCGATTTTATTATTTCTGTAAATGGAGTATCTACTAAAGGAATGAAAGATATTTACGCTGCATTAGTTGGTACTGCAGGAAAACAGATTGAGTTTACTATTAATGATAAAGCATCTGAAAAAGAAGCAAATAATGTAATTATTGTTCCAATTTCTGATGAAAGTAATCTTTATTATTTTAACTGGGTACGAGAAAATATCCGTAAAGTAAACGAGGCTACTAACGGACAAGTTGGGTACATTCATATTCCGGATATGGGACCAGGCGGTTTAAATGAATTTGTTAAATATTTTTATCCTCAGTTATCCAAAAAAGCTTTAATAATTGACGACCGTGGCAATGGTGGAGGAAATGTATCTCCGATGATTATAGAGCGTTTAAACAGAGAACTGGCTTTATACGGAATGGCAAGAAATACAGGAATAAATACAAAACCGGCACAAATGCTTGTCGGACCAAAAGTATTATTACTTGATAGTTATTCTGCTTCTGATGGTGATTTATTCCCATATCAATTTAAAAAACTTGGTATTGGAAAAACTATTGGTGTACGTTCCTGGGGTGGAGTTGTTGGTATTAGAGGATCACTTCCATTTA
The DNA here is from genome assembly GCA_964404485.1 of uncultured Bacteroidales bacterium. GTDB lineage: Bacteria > Bacteroidota > Bacteroidia > Bacteroidales > JAIORY01 > JAIORY01. Next base: position 4,040 of record CAYOKJ010000211.1, read on the forward strand.
TTGATGGTGGTGATTTGAGAAAACCTGAATTTGCTCCATTTGGTGTCAATGGCGAAGGATGGGTTATTGAAGGACATGGTGTTGACCCTGATATTGTAATTGATAACGATCCTGCTAAAGAATTTGCAGGAGAAGATCAACAGTTAAATAAAGCTATTGAGGTAATATTGAAAGAAGTTAAGAAAATGAAGGATGCACCTGTAATTCCTGCATTTCCTGATAAAACTAAATAGTTTAAAGTTTTGATTTTGAGGTTTCTGGTTGCAGAACTCAAAACTTATCAAAAAAAAAGACTGTATCAATTTGATGCAGTCTTTTTTTGGATGGTTAATATATTTTTACGCTTGTGCTGTGGGACCACCGAAGCTCATCGGAGGTATTC
>CAYOKJ010000212.1:0-4410 GCA_964404485.1 uncultured Bacteroidales bacterium
ATAAAATTTCTAAGTATTAAATCTTTTGGAGAGAGGTCTTTTGGAGGATACATGGGTGTTTTTGGATTTCCAATGTAAGTGATGGTTTTCATTTTACGGTTTTCCAGATAAATAAGAATATTTGATGAAACAGCTTTTTTAATTCCTGTAAGATTTTTGTTCTCATCACGTACAAAATATAAGCTTTCAGAATTTCCGTTTACCGTAAGTTTTTTAATTTCATTATCTTTAAAATAGGCTACAATTAATTTGCCTTTCACCTGATTGAATTTATTGGTGTCATCCTGCGAAATAATAAAAGCAGAATTATAAAAAGCGATAGAATCAATCTGGTTGTTTTTGGTAACAATTTTTATTGAATCTGACGAAAGTTGGTTTTCTTCAGTCCACAAAACAGGTGTTTTATACATCGAAATAGTGGAGTCCTGAATTTCATAAACCAAAGAGTCACACATTCCTTGCATGCCCTCTCTGTAATATTTTGTTTTGTAATATGCGAATAAAGTTTTTACTTTTTTCGTTGAATCAAATACTACTTTAATAGTGTCGGAATGTATAAATAATGAGTCAGAATTATCAATAATAATTGCTGTGGCACTATCTGTAATATACGAAAATCCTGCCTCTTTAAAATATTCAGCAAAATTTCCTTTTACCATCATATCTTTAATAGTATCGGAAATAGAAATATTATTTATCGCTTTACCATATCCTTTTTCTTTATCATAAAAAATAGTATCTCCGTAAAGGGAATTATGCTTGTGAGTAATAAATGCCTTTATTTTTAATAGAGAAATATCATTTTGTGTATCGTGCCATCCATCTTCACAATACATAAAATCATCTTTTCCATTAATTTCTGATGGTCCCTGAAAATAGATAATTTCAGTTTTTGTGTTATACATCAAACTATCTGAATACATTACATAATCAGGGTTAATAACAACAACACTATCTTTAAAAAAAAACTCTTTTTTGTCTGTAAAATAATATCCTTTCAGGCTTGTTAATTGATTTTCTTTATCAATAATTTTCCCACCGGTGTAATAATATGCAGTTTTCGTTTTACGGAAATATTTTAAGTGATTGGTAGTAAGTGTTGCTTTTTCATCAATTAATTTAACATGATTATGGATTTCTGCGATTTTTGTATTTCCATCATAATAAAGCACATCCCCAAAAATATCCACAGAATCGTTGACAATAATATGAACATTTCCAAAAGCATCAAGAGTATTTGCGGATTTGTAAAGATTTGCGCTGTCGCAGAAAAATAATGTGCTGTCGTGTTCAAGTTCAATATTTCCATTTAAAATATTAACTTCTTCACCGGATTTTTTAATCCCAATCAACTTGTCAGCCTTTATTAATTTAACAATCTTTGTTTCCTGAGCATTAATTGTTTGAGAAAACATAAACAGGCATAGAAATGAAAAAAATAGATATTTGATGTTTGTGTTCATAATTTGCATTTTTACTGCTATGTTATTGTTTTTTGTGATTATTAATCAAGTGACTAAAATTTTAATTGATCATTCTAATTTTTTTTAATAATGTAAAATATAGAATTATAAATATAAAATATAAAAAATTCCATTTATTCTCATATAACTAAACTTCCTTAGTTCGCCAATATTACATTTTTTTTTTGAATGTGCAAAAATTTTGCTGGTGGGTTAATTAGTTACAAATTATTTAGGGAGGTTATAAAAATAGTGAAGTTCGAGGCGCAAGAAATTTTAAAACCGGAGTTTACCTTTGTAAATGAGGATTTTAAAATTTTGAAGCAACGAAGAAATTTGCATTTTTAGAACCTTACTTTATTTTATTTGCAAGTTGTCCGCAGGCAGCATCAATATCTTTTCCACGACTTTTTCGGAGATTCACAATTATATTTCTGCTTTCGAGAAGTTTAACAAACTCCTCTGTGTGTGATTTGTCAGCTCTTCTAAAAGGGGTGTCAACAACATTATTATATTCTATAATATTTATTTTAACAGGGAAATTTTTACAGAAAAAAGCCAATTCATTTGCATCATCAATTGAATCATTATAATTTTTAAAAAGAATATATTCGAAAGTAATTCTTTGATTTGTTTTCTCATGAAAATATTTTATTGCTTCAATAAGATCATATAATGAGTCTTTCTTATTGATTGGCATTATTTCGTTTCTCTTATTATTATTTGCAGTATGAAGCGAAATTGCAAGATTAAATCTAATATTATCATCGCCAAGTTGTTTTATCATTTTGCTTATTCCTGCCGTTGAAACGGTAATTCGTTGAGGCGACATTGCCAGCCCATTATCCGAGGTGATAATATCGATAGATTTCATGACATTATCGTAATTCAGCAGAGGTTCGCCCATTCCCATATAAACAATATTAGATAGTTTAAGATCAAGCTTTTCGACAGCTAATTTCGAAATTATTGCAACCTGATCATAAATTTCGTCAAAATCAAGGTTTCGAGTAAAACCTAAAGTCCCAGTAGCACAAAAACTACAAGCAAGGGCACAACCAACCTGAGAGGAAATACAAGCTGTAACTCTTTTTTCTGAAGGAATTAAAACTCCTTCAACGATTTTCCCATCGTGAAGTTCGAAAAGAATTTTTATTGTACCGTCGTAACTTTTTTGTTGCTGTTTTATTTTTACTGAGTTGATGATAAAATTATCAATAAGCAAACTTCTTATTTTTTTAGACAGATTTGTCATCTCATCAAAAGAAGTGGCGGATTTTTTCCATAGCCATTCATAAACCTGTTTTGCACGGAAAGCTTTTTCACCTTTGCTTACAAAAAACTCACTTAGGTTATTAAGGGAATATTTTCGTATATCTTTTTTCGTTTCTTCTGTCATTTATTAAATTTTATAATAATATTAAAGTTATCTGTCTGATTTTGATCTTCCGGCTTTTTTTCCCCTTTGTCCTTTGGATATCTCTCCTGCAAATAGAGGAGAAAAACGCTTCGCAAACATTTCTGTAATTTACTTAATCATCGTTGCTACAAAACTTCCGGCTGTCATAACTACAATCTTACTTTGCTTATAATCTTTGAGGTTTCTTGTTATTATCATGTCAACATCACCGTTTTCAACAGCCGAAAAGTGTTGAATGGCATCTTCAAAATCGTTGAATTTTGAATTAAGGGCACTTATCACCACTCGCTTGTCAACAGAAAGTACTCCTGAAATTTCAATAAGTTTTTGAAGTATTGTTATTGTTCTTTTATGTTCGATTATTTTTCGCAACAGATAGTAAACATTATTTAAGCAGAGTGAGGAAACATAAAGTTTAACACGTTTTTTATCGGCAAGATTAAATAGTTGGGCAGCTTCTCTATCAAAAGGCTCTCTTTTTGTAATGAAGTCCATAACCACATCAGTATCAACAAGAATTTTATACATTGTGTTTTTCATTAATGGCTTTTTCAAGTTCAGACTTATAATCAAAATCCTTAGGCAAAATAACTGAGCCGTATATAGCACTTACTTTTTCAGTCAACTTATCTTTTTCTATTGTCTTTTTTGTTTTTGTGAGTAACTTGAAATAGGCCTCAACCAAGGCTGATAGGCTTTTGCCATTTTCTTTGGCAAATTCTTTTGCCCTTTTTATGGTTTCATCTTCAAGCGTTAAAGTTAGTTTAGTTATCATGACACACGTGTTTTATATTTGCAAAGATACGTGTAGATTTGAAAAAAAACAAGTTTTTATTTTTTTATTTGTTTTTATCCCTTTGTCCTTTGGACATCTCCTCTACAAATATGAGAGAAATGCGTTTTGCAGAGTTATTTAGTAATTTCAAAATTATTAATTTTTTGATTAGATTTTTTCTGACTTCCAACTCAGAACTCAAATCCCCTTCACTACCATTCTTCTTCAATTACCTTAGGTTTGGGTTTCATTTTTTCTTTTAAATCTTCAATCCATGATTTTACAAATTCATCAATTTGTTTTAGATAAATATTCCATTGCGGATTGTATGCGGGATCTGATTTATCAAACCAGTTTTCTATTGGATAACGAGAGGGCCTTTTTAATAAAAGATCCGTAAAAGTAAATCTGTATCTTCCGTCTTTTAGTTCAATAGTAAAAGAGTACAAGATCATTCCTGCATTTATGGTATTTCCCTTGTTATCGGTTTGAGTTATCCTGAATCTATGATTTCCAGTAATTTTTCCTGTTGCTGCATCTCTTAAATTTGTAACTGCTGGTGGATTTGTATAGAAATTGTTTAACCAACTTGAAATACATCTGTTAAATAGTTTTTTATTTGTTCCTTCAACTTCAACAACTTCACGATAAGTTATTAATCCGGTAACTTTGTCAACCGGAACAATTGATGGATTATCAATTTGTGCTTTTAATTTATTTGTAAATGGGAAAATAAATAAAATCAGTAAAAA
>CAYOKJ010000213.1:0-4331 GCA_964404485.1 uncultured Bacteroidales bacterium
TTTTCTTCAGGAAGAATAATTGTGAGGGCTTTTTCAGAAGCTAGCTTTTCAGCTCCTTTAATAGAAAAATCTTGTCCTTTGCAGATAGGCTTATTATCAATAACAATTTCAACCACATAAAGTTTTTTATAGCCTTCTCCAATTTCATCAACAATATTAAATTCGATTGAAAATTTTTCTTTTTGAACCCATTCAATAAGACTGCTTTTTGCACTAACATCAAGTTTTACAAGTTCTTCAATGTCAAAATGATTTTTGATAATACGATTAATAATAATTTTTTTTGTAAAATTATATCCTTTATCAAGATAAATTGCCCCAATTAATGCTTCAAAAGCATCACCATTAATAGATCTTGATTGGGTTTTTGATTCCCCATTTGATTGTATCAATTTATTTAAACCAAGTTTATAGGAAAGCTTATTTAATGAAGAACGACTGACAATTTTCGATCTCATCCCTGTTAAGAATCCTTCGTCATTATAAGGAAATTTTTTAAAAAGAAAGTCAGCAACAACTGATCCTAAAACAGCATCACCGAGATATTCTAATCTCTCGTTGCTGTGTTTTACACCATTTGAAATTTTTAGAGCAACTGATTTATGACGAAAAGCAAGACGATATAAATAAATATTTCCGGGATAAAACCCCAGGGTATTCTTTATATAAGAAATAAGCCCTTTTTCTGAAGAAAAAAGAGCTTTAATAATATTAATGATAAATAGATTCAATTTTTATCCAACGAATTTTTTAATTACAATTGAAGCATTATGACCACCAAAACCAAAAGTATTGCTTAATGCATAATTAACAACCCTTTTCACCGCTTTATAATATGTAAAATTTAATTTATTATCAATATTAGGATCATCAGTAAAATGGTTAATAGTAGGTGGAATAATATCATTTTTAACTGTAAGAGCAGTTGCAATGGCTTCTGTGGCACCTGCAGCGCCTAACATGTGTCCGGTCATTGATTTAGTAGAATTAATATTTATCTTATAAGCATGCTCGCCAAAAAGGGAAACAATTGCTTTCGGTTCTGAAATATCTCCAACCGGAGTTGAAGTGCCATGAGAATTGATATGATCAATATCTTCGAGTTTTATTTCTGCATCTTCGATAGCATATTTCATTGAGTTCTTTGCTCCAAGACCTTCAGGATGAGGGGCTGTCATGTGGTAAGCATCTCCTGAAAGACCACCACCGGCAACTTCTGCAATAATATTAGCTCCACGATTTAATGCGTGTTCCAGCTCTTCAAAAATAAGAGCTGCTCCTCCTTCACCAAGAATAAAACCATCACGGTCTTTGTCAAATGGTCGGGATGCTGTTTTGGGATCATCATTTCTTGTGGAAATTGCGTGCATTGCATTAAAACCACCTATTCCTGATTCGCAAATTGCAGCTTCGGAACCTCCCGTAATAAAAATATCTGCTTTGTTAAGACGAATATAATTATATGCATCTACAAGGGCATTTGCAGATGATGCACATGCTGAAACTGTAGCATAATTCGGACCCCTGAAACCATATTTTATAGAAATATGTCCTGCAGCAATATCTGCAATCATTTTTGGAATAAAAAACGGATTAAACCTCGGAGGGCCACTGGTACTTTTGGCGTAATCACTTATTTGATTTGTAAAAGTTATTAATCCTCCAATTCCTGATGCCCATATTACACCGGCTCTATCACTGTCTGTTTTTTCCAGATCAAGTCCTGAATTTTTGACAGCTTCTGCAGCAGCAACTAAAGCATATTGTGCATATGGATCATATTTCCTTGCTTCCTTTCGATCAAAATGATCTAAGGGATTAAAGTTTTTTAATTCACATGCAATTTGTGTTTTGAATCCTGTTGCATCAAAATTTTTAATGGTGTCAGCACTACTAACTCCGTTGATTAATCCGTTCCAAAATTCGTCAACGGTATTTCCCAAGGGAGTTAGTGCGCCAAGACCTGTAATAACTACTCGTTTTAACTCCATATTAAAATGAAATTTTTGTTTTATGCGTTATTTTCAATGTATGAAATTGCTTCACCTACTGAAGCGATTTTTTCAGCCTGATCGTCAGGAATAGCAATATTGAATTCTTTTTCGAATTCCATAATTAATTCCACAGTATCAAGTGAATCTGCGCCTAAATCATTAGTGAAACTAGCTTCTAATGTAACTTCACCTTCGTCAACGCCAAGCTTATCAATGATTATAGCTTTTACTCTTGTTGCAATGTCTGACATAATTGTTTATATTTTTAGTTTAACAAGTTGCAAAGAAATGAATTTAATCAAATAAAAGCAAAGAAAAAATTATTTATTTAAACATTAGAAACACTAAACAACTAAAATACAATACTATACGCTTTTCAGTCAAATATATTAATGATAAATAATTTTAATTTTTCGGAAAGATAGTAATTTTGGATCTGGTTTTCCAAAATACATTTTAAAAAGTTTAATTTTTAAGAAATAATTGAAAGACAAAAATATGAATAAGATTGCAATTTTCGCTTCCGGTAACGGTACTAATGCCCAGCGTATTACGGAATATTTTAATGATAAAGATAATGTTGAAATAACACTTATTTTATCTAATAATAAAGATGCATTTGTTATGGAACGTGCAAAAAAACTGAATGTTCCATCAATTATTTTTGACAGGGACGACTTTTATAATTCAGATAAAGTTTTTGATATTTTAGCTTTACGTGAAATTGACTTTATTGTTTTAGCTGGTTTTTTATGGCTTATTCCTTTAAATATTCTTAAAAAATTCCATAACCGGATAATAAATATCCATCCTGCTCTTCTTCCCAAATTTGGTGGAAAAGGAATGTATGGTGATAAGGTTCATAAAGCCGTTATCGAAAATAAAGAAACCGAGACAGGAATTTCAATTCATTTTGTAAACGAAAAATATGATGAAGGGAAAATAATTTTCCAATCAAAATTTAATATTGAAATTGATGATACTCCGGATTCAATTGCTCAAAAAATTCATCAATTAGAATATGAGCATTTTTCGAGGGTGATTGAAGAGGTGGTGATGGAGATGAAATAGATGATACTTGTTTTTTGATTTTGGATACTTGATTCTTGTAATTCTCCAGATTTCCCTCATTTAAAACGATTTTTTTAAGGCACGCGTTACAAACGCGCGCCAGCTAAGGTTTGCTGGTTTTATCATCCGCCAAGCGCCTTTGAAGTTCTATTCGGGTTTGCTGGTTTTATCATCCGCCAAGCGCCTTTGAGGCGCTAGGCGGTTTGGTTTTTACTCAGCTCGCGCTCATTTGTAACAAATGCGTGATATATATTAGCATTGACTCGTCCTAAAATAAGTTTACAGTTTAATTTAAAATGCTAAATTTCAAAACCTATCATCAGATTTATAATTTTCGCTTTTGTGCATTATATTTTCTAACCAGCCGTTTTTTGTGTTATTTATAACATCAAATTTCGAAACGTATGGCTTTATATCAAGCAAAGGTGTTTTATCCAAAACATCAATTCCGCTAACGTAAATCTTTTCATTTTTGATAGATTCAATTTTAAAAATTGAAAGCCCGATTGGATTTGGGCGCTTTGGAGCACGGGTAGAAAATACGCCTCTTTCGGTATTATCAAGAAAAGGCCTAGTAATTAATTTGTAATCCTTGTTTTTGTGAAATTGATAAATCGCATAAATATGACTAAAACCATCTAAGTCTTTTATGCCGGGTAAAAATTCCGGGTAAATTTCAATAAAGCCTTTTATTTCTTTTGCGCCGACACTTTGTATCGGCATATCTTTTTTGTTTTTAAAAGGACTGTGAATTATTCCTATTGGTTTCATTTTTTTTATATTTTTTTCATTAATTATAAACCTGAGTTTGATTATTAATATTTTTTCTTGTGCTGTAAATCAAAGAAATACAATGATTGTTCTTAGTGCGTCTTTGAGTTTTTGTGACTTAGTGGCTACTTTTTTTGCCACAATCCTGAATTCCGAAAGTTTTCGGAATCGGAACAAAGACACCAAGAATTACAAAGAAAAAAACGCATGTTGACATAAGTTACATAAAATCAATTAATTTATAATAGAACTCAGGTTATAAAGAAAACGACTATCCGTAATTCCTACTAAACATAGGAGGGGAATGCGTTTCGCAAACATTTTCTCTTAATTAAAAATCATTCTCCTTATGGTTTCCAGATTAATCCAAATACTTAAATCCCCAATCATAACTTATATAATTTCATCTCTCAATTCCATCTCTGGCATTTACACCTTTATCATAATAATGTTTAATGTTTTTCATTTCTGTTACCAGATCTGCTTTTTCAATTA
>CAYOKJ010000214.1:0-4326 GCA_964404485.1 uncultured Bacteroidales bacterium
GAAAAAAATATTTCAAAATATTTATCAGCAATTTAGAAATTCAATTGGTATTAATCTAATATCTTATGATTAAACACTAATAATTAATATCTATTTTAATATTAATTATTTTTAAAACAAGATGGAAATTCAATATATTTTAAGAAAATAATACTACCAAAAACTAAATTATTTTAACGCTTGATTGCAGTAACCAGCCCACTCCACCGTTTGCAATTCGTATTTCAAACCAGTCGTCAACTTTGTCGGTGATAATTAGTTTTGAACCTTCGTGAATTACAAAAAGGTCAACACTATTAATATTTGGTGATGATTTAATTGTAATTGTGGAAGTGAAAACAATAGCTTCATGATGTTTCTGTGAATAAATATATTTCTGATATGATAAGCTAAAAGAAAAAACAAACACTAAAAAGAATAATATTCCAAGCCAAAAATTAATAATTTTTATTCTTCTTTGTTTCGACAAAACAAACACTCCTATAAACACAAGTGAAATTACAAACATAAGAATAGTAATTTTTGCCCAATTATTTACAGAAAACATATTATAAAAGGAGTTCCACCATTGTTTAAAAAACAATTCAGGAACTTTTTCAATTTTATCGGGGATTCTACTATTTACAATTTTTAAATTAAACTGAATGTCATCATCATTTGGAGCTAATCTTCTAGCTCTTTCATAATACAATATTGATGATGGCAAATCATTCATTTTAAAATATGAATTGCCCAAATTAAAAAACAACTCGGAAGAAGTATATCCTTTATCAATAACTTTTTGATAGTTCTCAATAGCTTTGGTATACAATCCTTCAGAATATTGTTTATTTGCATTATTGATTAAAGAATCGTTTTCAGAAGCAAATAGCCCGATATAAAAAAACAGAAAAACGACAATACTTATTTTTTTTCTCATCTCAATTCCCTTTCAATTCTACTGATAATCTCAAGAGCTTCATTGTATATCACTTCCATCATTGATGTTGCATCTCCGGGAGCAAAACGAGCAAATTCACAATTATTTAATGTTTCAATAAATTTTTCGATAATTTCGGGTTTAACATTCCTTTTTGTTAAAGCTTCATTAACCGAATTCATTGAAATATCTGCACGCGGGATTTGAAACTTATCACTCAAATATCCCCATAAAGCTTGTGAAATTTCAATATAAAATTCCTTTTTATTATTTTCTTTTAAGAAAGAACTGGCTTTCTTAAGATTTCGTTTAGCCACTTTTGTTGCATTATTATGCCTCATTAAAGCAATATTACCATGCTTTTTTTTCAGATTTTTCCATACAAAAACAAAAATAATCAGAAGTAAAACAGGAATTATCAACAACAAATAAAAAGCTGTAGATCCAAAAAAATAATTATCAATTTTCAATAATTTAATCGGAAGTTTTTTAATATGCATGATGTCGGTTCCAATATACCTGATATCCTCTTGAGCCACTCCGCTGTATGAAATATTGCTTGCAACACCACTCCCCTTTTCTACATTTATTGTATATTTTGGAGTACGGCTGGTTTTATATTTTTTTTCCAAAACATCGAAATAAGTAAATTCAACACCTTCTATTACAAATTGACCGGAGTTTCTTGGAATCAACAAATATTCAAACTTTCTAGAGCCTGAAACACCGGTATTAGTAGTTTTTATATTATTTGTAATTTTTGGATCATAAACTTCAAAATCCGGTGGGAACAAAACATTCAGTTCATCAATAAGTTCAATATTTCCCTTGCCGGAAATAGTAACACTAAAATTAATTGCATCATTAACTTTCAACTCAGTTTTATCAATTTTTGATCTTACAGCCAATTTACCCACAGCACCATTAAACTCAGAAGGTTTGTTTTTTAATGGCAGTGGTTTAACTTTAATTTTCAGAGGTTCTGACTTTAATGATTTATTAACATTGTAAACATTTCCACCGAAGGGGCTATTAAAGAAATCATCAAAAAAACTTCTTGAGTTTCGTTGTGAATTATTCTGTTGTCGAATCTGAGCAATACATTCAAGCTCCATTGGCTCTATTACCAGATCACCGGTCATTTGAGGATAAAGCGCAATTTTCCGAATTTCAGCAACTACATATTCTTCGCCATTAATATGCTCGGTAGTTTGACTTAATCTCTGGTTTTCATCTGTTATGTTTTTCGACCAAAAACCACCAAAAGAAGACAACTTATTTATAGACATGGAGCTAATTGCAACCTTAGTAAAAAGACGATAACTCACAATTATCTGCTCACCCATATATGGATTTGTATTATCTACAGTTGCTTCTAAAAAAACTTCCTTTTCGTTTCTCGGACTTTGAATTTGTCGGTTTTTAATATTTTTTTGTTTTGAAGATGATTTTTGCTGAGTCTGTCTTGAAGTACTTCCTTTGCTAATAACTTTAACTTTTAAAGACTCGGATTCATATTTCTTTTTGTCATAATAAATTGTGGCCGGAGGAATTGTATTTTCGCCTTCTTTTGTAGCACGCAAATAATATGTATAAGTATTAGAAACTGACCTTGTCATACTACCATTAATAATCTGAACATTAGAACTGCTCGAAGAGTTTGGTCCTGAAAGATTCTGAAATCCTTCAAATCTTGGTCCTCTGAAATTACTTCCTCTACCATTAAGTGTATAAACAAGCTGAAACTGCTCACCGACTCTAACAGTTTTGGGTGCTGAGGCAGTAAATTTGACTTCCTGTGCATTAACACTTGAAACAGAAATAATTAATATTATTAATATTTTAAAAAATCTCTTCATACTTGAAATTCTATATCTTGCAAAATTACAAATAATTGATGCTAATAAAATAATTGATGTCACTCAAATTTGCCACTGATTCACAGATTTTTAAATTATTTTTTTATAAATCAATAAGTTATTTTCAATGTTTACAATTAAGCAAATCAATTTTTTTTAGTTACATAAATCTGTTTATACAGTTGATTTAATCACCTACCAATCTTTTTCACTTTTCCCTTTACCAGCTGCTTTTGCTTTTTTCAAATTTATATTTTTCAATGTTTCTTTTTCATTGTCTTTTAGTGCTTGCAACATTCTTTCAGCATCTTTTTTAGAGATTTTTTTTGTTTTAGGCTGCTCCTTTTTATCCCCTTTTTGCTGATCTTGTGCTTGCTCCTTTTTTTCGTCTTTGTTTTTTTGATCCTTATTTTGCTGGTTATTATTTTCTTTTTTTTCTTTATCCTGATCCTTCTTTTTATTCTGATCTTGTTTTTGATCTTTATTCTTGTCTTTATTTTCCTTATTGTCTTTATTATCTTTGTTTTGCTGTTGCTGCTGTTGCTGAATTAGTTTTTGCTTTGCATATTCAAGATTATATTTCGTATCCAGATCATCAGGATTATTTCTTAATGCATTTTTATATGCTTTAATACTTTCATCAAACTTTTTTTCTTTTAACAATGAATTACCAAGATTGTGATAAGCTTTACTTTTCAGATTTTTATCAGATTTTTTTTCAGCATAATCTTTAAAAGCTTGCGCTGATTCTTCATAATTTTTCTGTTCGTACAAAGCATCACCTAAATTAAACTCTGCTTTGTGAGAATTATTTTTGGTTTCTAAAGCTTTTCTATAATTTACCTCAGCATCTTTAAAATCCCCCTCCGAAAAAACATTGTTTCCTTTTCGGATCATTTTGTTTTCCTTCTGCGCTACTAACGATGCAGAAAACAAAAACAGTATTATTATTAAATTTAGAATTTTCATTTGTTATAAATTTAATGATTAAATGCGTAAATGATTAAATGCATAAATGCATAAATGCCTGAATGCCTGAATGCGTAATTGGTTAAATAATAAATATCACTTTTTGTTATCATAAGAAGAATTTTTAGCTTTTGTCATAATCCTTGTTATTTCATTTGATTCTTTTGTTAGTCTTATCAATTCTTCTCTTGAATTAGACAAATTAGCTTCATTAATTATCTCTAACCAATATTCAGATTCATCAACTTCTTCTACAACAATACAAATTTTACTGAAAAATTCAGATTTTGATCTGGCTCTACATGCAGCACGGTAATTAGCTCCAGTAGAAGTAGCAGATTTGACAAATTGGTATGTAACAACAGATGATGCTTTGCATGCTTTTAACGAGTCACAAAATAATATAACATCTACTGCAAATTTTTTTGTTCTTTTCTTTAAATTTACAATGAATATTTCTTTTTCAGTCATAATTCTCAATATTAATTAAATCATTTTCGCATTTTATCATTTTATCATTTTACCATTTTACCATTTTATCATTTTACCATTTTATCATTTTATCATTTTATCATTTTA
>CAYOKJ010000215.1:0-4285 GCA_964404485.1 uncultured Bacteroidales bacterium
ATTTTCATGATTTTACAAAGCTTGTGCCATTGAAATTATTCTGCCAAAATGACTGGTAAAATATGCAGATAAAAGAATTTGTACCTTTGCAAAAAATTTAAAAAATGACTGAAATAGTAAATAATTTTATATCGAAAATAAATTCCTCACTTAATAATAACGAGTTTGTAAAACTTACCCTTGGAAAAACATCTGATAAAAACGCGAAACTGAAAAATATTTATGTTCGCCTGATAGAAGTAAAAGAAGGTAAAATGTTGTCCTTTACATATAGAAATAAAACTAACGATTTTGTTAAAAATTATTTTTTCGAAGATGCTCTGAAAGAAATTGAAAAATATCTTGGCAATGAATTTTTAAGTGCAAACTTATTTTCTACAACTTTTGATGCAGAATTAATTTTTAATAAAAAAAGAAAAGCTGCAATAAGAACAAAAAAGCCAACTTTTACTGATCTTTCGGAAGTTAATCATGACAAAATAAAGAAGCGTATTTTAACAACTGACAATAATATTTATCTTCAAAAACTTGGAATTATAAATAAAGAGTGGAAAATAATTCCTGATATGAATGATAAATTTAAACAGATAAATAAATATATTGAGGTTTTCGAAAATCTGATAAAACAAGTAAAGATTACTGAAAAGATAAAAATTGCAGATATGGGCTCCGGCAAAGGATACCTTACTTTTGCTCTTTATGATTATCTAAAAAATAATCTAAAAATTAATGCTGAAATTACAGGAGTAGATTTAAGAAAAGACCTTGTTGAAAAATGTAATTCAATTGCCAAAGACTGTAATTTCGATGATTTGGATTTTGTGGAAGGAAATATTAAAGGTTTTGAAAAAAGAGATATCGACATCTTAATTGCCCTTCATGCTTGTGATACAGCAACCGATGAAGCTATTTTTAAAGGCCTTGAGTCTAATGCTTCAATAATTGTAGTTGCTCCGTGTTGTCACAAACAAATACGAAAACAAATGAAACAAAATATTGCTGATGAACCTATCATAAATTATGGAATTATGCTTGAACGTCAAGCAGAAATGATTACTGATACTATCAGAGCTCTGATTCTGGAATCATATGCATATAAAACTAATGTTTTTGAATTTATTTCCACTGAACATACTCCAAAAAATATTATGATTACAGCATGTAAAACCGATGCAAATATTAATAAAGAAGAAATTTTTGAGAAAATCAGAAAATTAAAATCACAATATAATATTGAGTATCATCAATTGGAAAAATTTTTGGGTATTGAAATTTAGTTTATAAAAGAAATTTTATATGACGGGAACACTAATAAACGTAGCAACAGTTTTAATTGGGAGTATTATTGGCATAATAATACATTCGAAAATGCCCAAAAGATTTGTTACTGTTGTATTTCAGGCAATAGCTCTGTTTACAGTATTTCTTGGTTTTTCGATGGCTCTTAAAACATCGAATTTTATTTTAATAGTATTGAGCCTTGTTATTGGTTCGGTGATTGGCGAATTACTAAATCTTGAAAGTAGTATTGATAAATTTGGCAATTTTCTAAAGAAAAAAATTCGTACTAAAAGCGAAAAATTTTCTGAAGGTTTTACTACTGCTTTTCTTTTGTATTGCATGGGTTCTATGACTATTGTTGGTGCAATTGAAGAAGGCTTGGGTGGAGATAATGAATTGTTATTAATAAAATCATTAATGGACGGAGTTTCTTCTATTGCTCTAGCATCGGCACTTGGTATTGGAGTTGCTTTTTCAGTTATTCCTTTATTGATTTATCAGGGTGGCATTACTTTATTTGCGGCTTATCTTGGCGATTTTTTTACAACAATTATGATTGATGAATTAACTGCTGTGGGTGGAATTTTAATGATTGGGCTTGGAATCTCAATTCTGGAAATAAAAAAAATAAAAGTTATCAATATGATACCTTCATTGATAATTATCGTGATTTTAGTTTATATTTTTCTTGATTAGAAAAAAACTTTGACTATATTTGTCAAAACAATATTTTCAAAAATGCAAAACATTGGAGAATTAATACGCTCACTAAGAGAAAAAGAAGGATATCCTTTGCGGAAAGTTGCCGCCTTTTTGGATATTGACCAGGCAATATTAAGCAAAATTGAACGAGGACAAAGAAAGATTACAAAAAAACAAGTAATAAAACTGGCCGACTTTTTTAATTACAACGAAAAGGAAATGATAATTACTTTTTTAAGCGACCAGATTATTTATGAAGTTGGCAACGAAGACTATGCTAAAGAAGCTTTAAAAGTTGCTAAAGAAAAGATTGAATATTTATCAAAATCAAAATTAAGCCGTTCAAAGATAATTGAAAAAATGCAAAATTATTTTATTCATGACAAAAATATATTAAAGGCGTGGTTGTTTGGTTCGTTTGCCAGAGGCGAAGACGATTATAAAAGTGATATTGATTTAATGATTCATGTAACCGAAGATTCAAAGTTTTCCCTTTTTGATTTAGCCGAAATACAATATCAGTTGGAAAGAAATATTCCATATAAAATTGATGTGGTTATGAAAGGTGGTATAAAACATCAAATTATGGATAGAATTAAACCTGATTTAAAATTAATATATGAGAGATAGTTCCATTACAAATAAAGAACGCTTACAGCATATTCTTGAAGCTATTTCTAAAATAAATGACTTTATTGATAGGCAATCGAAAGAAAGTTTTTTAAATAGTGATATTTTACAAAATGCTACTCTGTTTCAGTTGCAATAATTGGAGAAGCAGTAGTTAATATTGATAGGGAGTTACTAAATAAATATCCTTACCCATGGCACAATATTAGGTCGTTTAGAAATTTTATTTTACACGAATATCATGCAATAGAAATTTGGATTGTTTGGGAGACTGCAAAAAATGATTTACCCAAATTGAAACAAATTATAGAAACAATTTTGAAAGATGAATGGGGTAATAAAATCAATTAAATATTTGAGTAAGCTTGCGAATAAATAAGCATATCACAGTTTGCGCTCGTTAATATAACAAGTTCCTTCTAATATATCGTTTATAGAAACAACTAACGCATTCAAAAAAATATTTCAATCAACCAAAAGCAATTTCATCAATAATTTCAAAAATATTTCATAATTTAGCACAAAATTTTAAATATACTAATAATATAAAAATATATAAAAATGGAAAGTATTGACTGGGGTAATTTACCCTTCGGCTATTTTAAAACCGATTACAATGTTCGTTGTTATTGGAAAAACGGAGAATGGGGAAAGTTAGAAATTTCCTCCTCCGAGTATGTAAATCTTCATATGGCGGCTACTTGTCTTCATTACGGACAAGAAGCTTTTGAAGGTATGAAAGCTTTTAGAGGAAAAGATGACAAGATTCGTCTTTTCAGGTGGGAAGAAAATGCAAAGAGAATGCAAAATTCTGCTGATGGAATTATGATGGCAAAAGTTCCGGAAGAATTATTTATTGAAGCAATAACCACTGTTGTTAAATTAAATGAAAAATATATCCCTCCTTATGGAACAGGTGCATCTTTATATGTTCGTCCATTATTAATTGGATCCGGTCCTCAGGTTGGTGTAAAACCAGCTGAAGAGTATATGTTTATGATATTTGTTGGCCCTGTTGGTCCTTATTTTAAAGAAGGATTCAAACCTGTAAATATTCAACTTGTCAGAGATTATGATCGTGCTGCACCTCAGGGAACAGGTCATATTAAAGTTGGCGGTAATTATGCAGCTAGCTTACAACCCGCAATCAGAGCAAAGAAAGATGGATTTGCCTCAATACTATTTCTTGATGCAAAAGAGAATAAATATATTGACGAAGCAGGTCCTGCCAACTTCTTCGGAATTAAAAATAATACTTATATTACTCCGAAATCTCCAACAATTCTTCCTTCAATTACAAATAAAAGTCTTGAGCAAATCGCAGTTGATTTAGGACTGAAAGTGGAAAGGAGACCGGTACCTATTGAAGAACTCGAAACTTTTGATGAAGCCGGAGCTTGCGGTACAGCTGCAATTATTTCCCCAATTGGAAAAATTGTTGATCAAAAAACAGCTAAAGTTTATGAATATACTAAAGATGTTGCTGGACCTATTTCTACAAAATTATACGAAACTTTAAGAGGCATACAAGAGGGAGTGCTTCCTGATACACATAATTGGAATCATATTATTGAATAAATGATCTAATGATCTAATGCTTAAATGCGAAAATGATTAAATATGGTTGCTAACTTATTAAAGTTGGCAACCTTTTTTTTAAATCAAAAATCGG
>CAYOKJ010000216.1:0-4256 GCA_964404485.1 uncultured Bacteroidales bacterium
ATCATTTAAGCATTTTATCATTTAAGCATTTTATCATTTAAGCATTTTATCATTTTATCATTTTATCATTTAATCATTTTATCATTTAAGCATTTAATCATTTTATCATTTAATCATTTAAGCATTTAATCATTTTATCATTTAAGCATTTTATCATTTAAGCATTTAATCATTTAAGCATTTAAGTATTAAATCATTAATCCACTTACCATTAAATTCGTATAAAATCTAATTTGCTAAAAAGACATCTGCAAAGAAATATTGAATCTTCTTCCTAATCCAAAAAAGACAGCAGCTGATCTTGCATCAAAACCATTATAACTTTGACCGGAATATTTATCATTATTGTCAGCATCAGAAATATATGTTTCATCAAGTAAATTTAAAACACTTGCTCTTAGATTTAGTTTGATATCCTTAAGATGAAACCCGTAACCTACATGTAAGTCAACAAGATAACAATCGGGAATTTTCCATGATTGTTTTGGACTTCCATCTTCATTAAAAGCCCAATCATTTTTTTCAGGATCAAGATCAAGTGGGTCGAAGGCAGAATAATGTTTACCAAAATAAGTAATCGCACCTTTTATATACAGATCTTTAATTATCTCCCATCTTATACTTTCGCGGTTTTGAATTTGAGCAGCATCTCCAACAAAAATCCCTGCAGCATCAAAATAAACTACATCTTTCAGGTTTAAATTATCATCATAAAGTCTGGCTGAATCAGCTGATAACCATTTCCAGTCTCCTACAGAAAGTAAACTTTCGAACATTAAATTATCAAATATCTTCCATGCAAATTCCATCTCCACACCTTTATGAAGTGCATCCATTCCGTTAATATTAACTCTGTATGGTTCATCATCAATCATAATTGTTCTTGCACCATCTGCAGGTTTATTTTTCCAGTTTGTTATGTACGCATTAAAATTAAAAGTCATCCTAGAATTAAAATAACTATAACCTACTTCGAAAGCTAAAATCTCTTCATTTTTAATTTCTCTGAAAAGAGTATTATTATAATCATAAACATTATTAAAACGAGGGGCTTTTGAGATATATCCAGTATTAATGAAAATATTCATATTTCCATTTAAGTTGTAATTTACACCACCTTTTATTGTACCACCAGGAATCCAATTCCAACCTGTAGTATTTGGTGTTAGTCCGTTTGAATTTATATCATAAATCTCTCCCCCATACTCAACACTTGTATTATATGAAATATTAAAAGTAGTGTCTCCCAAATCCAAAACCTTTGGTTTAAAATAATCTATCCTATTATATCCACAATAAGAGGCTGTTACATTTAAATGTACTGTTATAAGACTGGTAGTATATTTAAGTTGACCGAATAAACCTCCCCATCTAACTATTCCATCATCATGATATCCAATTATATCTCCAATATATTTCTTTTTATCTGTTGATTCATTTTGATTTTCATTATCAAGAATAAAATACTTTCCACCCAATAAATCATATATTTCTCTATAATGTTCGCCTTTGTAACTTCTTAAATCAAGGCCACCTGAGATTTCCAGATTATCATTAAATGCATAATTAAAGGTCGACAATAATCCATACCAGAAATGATTATTTTTTGCAGTTCTTAAAATTGCTGATGATATTTGATCAGGATTAAAATATCCATTATAATTTGCATCATATAAAGTTTGAAAATCTATTTGGCCGTTTGGGAGAGTGCTGGTGCTATTTTCCAAACCGGTTCCTCCTCCATTTCCAATTGAGAGATATGCAATATTCGAAATATATAATTTATCATTTACATTCCAGAAATCACTAATACTAAACATTGGTTTATGATAGTAATTCATTTTTTCAGTCAAATTCTCAACTCCATTAGAAATCTTATTTCCATCGCTATCTAGAGTATATCTATCAATTACTCCCCAATTTGGATTGTATTTTCTTCCAAGATTTACTGGTTTTCCAGAAAGGAAATCTTCATAATCAACACCATTATTTATTGCATAAGTAGAATCAAATTCAGCAATTGATTTTTTATATGAACGTTGACCATGACTTTGAGGTGCCCCCATAGCTTTAATGCTAAGTCTGTGTTTTCCCAGATCTTTATCAATTCTCAAAAAATAAAACCATCCTTTTGTCCAGGTATTATCAACCCATCCATTTCCTCTTTTATACGAACCGGCAGCAGTAATTCCCCATCCATTTTTTAGTTGTCCTGAAGTAAATCCAACTGAAGATCTTAAATATCCATCTCCTCCTACTTCTTGCTTTAATACAATTCTTTTTTTTGCGCCAATTCCTTTTGTCTGAATATTTATTGTTCCTCCAACAGATGGAATAGCAAGTTTTGAAGCTCCCAAACCACGTTGCACTTGAGTTTTTTGCATCACAACATCCAAACCAAACCAATTAGACCAATAAACCCATCCATTTTCCATATCGTTTACAGGAATACCATCAAGCATTACAGCAACATTTCTTTGGTTAAAACCACGAATGTTAATTCGTGAATCGCCATCGCCACCACCTTGTTGAGTTGCATAAACGCCAGGAGTAGAATTTAATAATAATGGAATGTCTTGTGAAGCAAGCTCTTCATCAAGTTTTTTTGCTTCTATTGTTGAGAAAGCAACCGGAGTCTCTCTGGTTTTTGCAATATCTCCAACAATTTCAACCTCAACAAGAGTTTTATATTTTAACTGAAAATTTAAAGTTTTTTTTGATGAATTTATAGTAACTGATTTTGTTTCTTTTTCAAAACCCACATAAGAAACAATTAATTCATATTTACCATATTCAAGTTGTAACGAATAATTCCCTTCTATATCAGAAACAGTACCCTTTCCGACACCATAAACAACATTAACACCAATAAGGGATTCGCCAGTATTTTTATCTGTAATCTTCCCATTTATTGTTCCTGTTTGTGCAAAAACACTACCAATTGAAAATAAAAATAGAAAAAAGGTTATTCGCACTTTCATATATTTATTCTTTGGATTATTATGTTTATAATTGTTTATGCAAAATATTTTATTTGATGATGATCTTTTTAACAACTGTCTTTTGATTATCAAAAGTAATTTTTACAAAATACAAACTACTTTTTAATTCACTTAAATCTAAAACTGTATTTCTTATTCCTGAAGGATAATTATTATTAAGAATTGCTTTTCCAAGAATTGTAAAAACTTCAAGTTTTCTAATTTCAAAATCAGCATCAATATTAAGTTCTCCCTGAGTTACCGGATTAGGATAAAAACTAAAATCATAATCATTTTCAATATCGGTAATACCAAAAGTATTACAATCACAATAATGAGAACCAAGGCTATCAAATGTATTTACAGGAATTGAATCCCATTCTAAAGTAACATTAAAAACAGCTGGTTCAACTACGCCGTAAGTAACTCCCGGTTTTCTTATTAATGTGTGGTTTTGTGTCCACGACAACCAAAAAAGCGGTCCTACACCATAGTCAACAATTGTATAATCTTCGGGTACTCCTTGATTATTCCATGTTATCGTGGTATCAGTAATATTAGTCCAACCATCTTCGGTATCAGGAGGTCCTACTTTGGCAAAAATATCTATAATTGTCATTCCTCCATCTTTTTCAAGAGTAACAGCATCATTTCCATTAAAATACATCATCTTGTTTGTTTCATAAACAGGACAAAGGAAAGTATCAGCAATAAGCATTAAAGCAGGATCAACAGGCTGTTCTAATCCTGTTCCGTTCGGGTCTCTTTTATCAAGAACAATAACATAAGTGCTTTTGGGTTGAATAAATCCACCGGATAATTGAACTGCATTTGGAGTAGTTTCTCCATTAGAATACCTTACTAATTGATAAGGTGTTAAATCAATAACATGATTTGTCGGATTATATAATTCTATTGCTTTGTTATTTCCTGAGCCTTCAACATATTCTGAAATAAAAATTTCGGTACAGTTTTGTGCTGTCATAGAGATAACAAATAAAACAGTTAAAATTGAGAGTAATAGTTTTTTCATAATTTGTTGTTTTAAGTTTATAAATATTTGTAAATAATCTAATTAACAAAAGTAGTAAAAAGCAAAATAAAAAAGTAAGAAATAAAAATTTATAAATACTCTGAGGTATGAAAATTTGTATTTATTATAATCAATTTATTCGTTCACAATCTTTGTTTCTAATGTTAAACCTTCCAAAACCCGAAGAGCATTATCAACAGAAGAAATATTCTTAAAACTTAAAATCAGTTTATTTTTATATT
>CAYOKJ010000217.1:0-4232 GCA_964404485.1 uncultured Bacteroidales bacterium
TATTGTGAGTGAAATATCCGGATTATATGGCAATACGGTTAAACTGACTGGAACAATAATCATAGATTCATCAGGATCGTTACTAAAGATATTGATATTTTTTGTGTAATTGGAATCTGGCGAAAGTCCTGTTGAATTAAATGAAAGTTCAATGGATCTTGATGTTCCGGGCGTAATAACTAATGATGTAGGAGTTAATTGCAGCCAATTATTATTATTGTTTGAATCTGAAAGCCAATAAATCGTATTACTTATCATCTGTATTAAATCACCACCCCAAGAATCGTCTATAGGGAACACATTGAATGCCACTATTGGTTTATCGGGATTATATGCCGCAATATGGTGACCAGTAGTATATGTTCCTAAAGAAACACCGTTCCCTTGGAGATTGCTATAAGAATATAGATTTGTTTCAATCAATAACACATTATCATTGATCGGATGTGAAATAAAATTATTTGAAGTGTTACTATTAATTTCATAAAGCGCAGCATCCAATGGAGAATATGCCGGATCCATAATCATCCCATCTAATTCCCATGAACCATTGATAGAAAGACATCCCTGGAAAATACATACTTTTCCTCCTTGGTCAACATAAGAAGCAATATTATTACCAAGAAGTTCGGGATCAGAAAATTCAAAATTAGATGCTACAAATACAAAATCATAACCTGACATATATGCTTCATTAGGTGTTGTTGAACTTACGTCTAATTTATCAAAAGTAATCACTTGTGGTAAATTAGTTATTGAAGAAACAAAGTTTGAATCTTGATTATATAAGGTATTTAGATAGAGTATAGAATATGCCGATGTTGATGATTTGGTTTCTAAATTATAATTTGGATGCAAAGCATTAATTTTATCTTTACCATCATTTAATTTCATATTATTTGTGGATTTCGCTTCAATAAGTAGCGGTATATTTTGAGAACTTGGTGTTGTATTTATTAGTGTAACTGATAAATCAACTGTACCAGTATTGTCTATTGTCATATATTGAGCAGACGTACTGCTTTCAATCAAATTTTCATTGAAGTACAATGGAGATACTTCAATATTTGGCTGGGGTAGTATTACATCGAATGAGGTATAATCAATATCTTGTTGAATATAAGTAGTAGCATCATAAACAATCGTTTGCACAGAGTAGTTACCGCCAATACTGCCGGCTGGAATAGCTAGGGTCACAGAAACAGAATCGTTATTGTGTGCATGTATGGTAGTACTGTTTGAAGTTCCGGCAATATTGACACCATCGGGATCAAGAATGTTGGTTTCAATAATAATATTTTGGGAACTGGTGTCTGTATCTACTTCAACAGTTATTTCAACATTTTCTTCAGGATAGTATGTTGTTTTATCAAGGGACACGTAACGAATAAATGCTGATCCCGAGGAAGTTCCGTTTATAATTAATTGCCCCCAATCACATGTGGTTGCCCAATTATGCGTATTGTTGACATCAATCAGGATTTTAACCAGGTTCTTTCCATTTGATCCGGGATTAATGTATGTGGGGTCAACATTAAATGCTGAAGTACTCCATTCGCCGTTTGTACCGGTCAATGTTCCAAGATAATGTCCATTGAGATATACTTCATCCACTTCTCCGGATGTCTCATCAATATCCCAATTGTAAAGGTTTAATTGGGCGGATGAAATGGATTCTTCATTAATGAAAATATTAAATTCTATGGGTGCATTTGAAGCATCATTATATAAATAAACATCCATATCATTGTCGGGAATTCCTTCTAATGCATTATTCTCATTATCTATACTTGTAAAATTATTAATAAATTTTGTTAATTGTACCGGGATGTTTATACTTGATTCATCAGGATCATTACTTGCGATCAAAACATCTGCCGTATAAATATCCGGCGATAGACCCGTTGAACAAAGAGATAATACAATCGAAAGACTATCACCTGGGGTTACAGTTCCAATAATAGGTGTAATATTTAACCAACTGACTGATGTATTGATATCATTTAATGTATGGTTATAATATTCAGCTTTATTGTATTGATCATTATTTTCATCAGGTTTTATTATTTCATAAATTTCCTTGATTGAAGACGCACTCGTTGAAATAACATCGATTGAGAAAGTCAATTCCTCTATTCCCGTATTTTTAATTAGAATTGTATCTGTTAGAGTAGTATCATTATTTACGACATGGGATATATTAGTTGGTGATACGATGATATTTGGATTAGGAGCAGCTGATACGCTTAGTGTAACGGGCACATTCAGTAAGGGGGAATCTGGATCGTTGCTAATAATCTGTAATGTATCATTGTAAATGCCCGGACTGATCCCCCTTGCATTAAAACCAATGTTTATTGTTTCTGAATTGCCCGGTAGAATCGATCCGCTAGATATATTTGATGAGAGCCAATTGCTTCCGGGAGTAATTAATATTACCATGTTATCATGGATATATGCTGTATTAAATGCAATTTGTAGTCCATCAGTTGCAAGGGAGTTTTCAATACCGATGGTTGATTCATTAAGAACACAATTCATATCTTTATAGTAAAAGAAAATATTCCCATTCTCATATAAGTGGATTTGAAAATTTGCGTGGCCCGAAGCATAATATACACCCCAATTTGAGAATTGAATTATAAATCTTTCGTTTATAGAGTCATAATAATAATAATTGTAGGAATCTGAATAGCCTTCAAGATCGTCCCAAAAAGGGGCGATAAAATCATTTGGATCACTAACATAAGGAATTGGATCATTTGAATAATCAGTGCCATCAGCACCAAAGGTGATATATCCGTTTGTTGATATTTTCATTTCTGTTTTTTCTTCACCATAGAAATTGAATCCAAAAGGCAAAGTAATAGTAATATAATCATCATCTCCACTTAAACTTGTAAGAGTGCCTATTGTCGAAATATCAGTCCATGAAAATACGGGTCCACCCGGCTCATCACTGTCAATCCATGTATACCCAAATTCATCCGGGCCACCTTTGTTGGTAAGAACCTGCTCTCCAATACGTGGATCTGTTTCGCCTTTTGATAAATCAAGATGAATATATTCAGAATTATTCTGTATTTTATGAGTAGCTATATTCGAAAATCTCCAGTTGAGATTAGCATCTCCATTATTATTGATACTTAATAAATCTGTTGTACTGTCACCTTCCATCAGTATTTTGCTAAAAGATCCTGGAGATATATTGATATCTGGTGTACCTGTTGATGCAGTGTTAATCGTTGCAAACACCGGATTGAGTTGTTGTGTTGGAGAAGGTATATCTAAGGAATAATAACTTTCAGTGCTTATCCCCGATAAATAGTTATCATAACGTTCAATAGAGAAGCTATTTATCATACCGGGTGTTGAAGTTGAATCAATAACAGACAGATAAAGCTGATCCGATGTTCCTGTTAAATAGGGTAAAAACTCCGTAACATCCAATGCCAGATTGTTTGAGGGGAGAGGATAGCCGCCCCCGTCATAATTAAAATCTTTATACATGTTCTTTGTTTCAAATGGACTTAATGTATCACCAATTCCAAATTCTATTTCCAACTTTGAACGATTGTTATGTTGAATATTGAATACTGCAAGCAACTCGGGGTTATATCCAACAAGATTTTCATAATAAAAAGCATACATAACATATTGTTTCATACATTCATAAGAAATCCAGTAAAAACCGTCATCAACATTTTCCCATGAAGCTGTTCCCCACGAATTAGCAACTTTAAAAGCGCCATATCGGGAAACACCTTCTTCTTGATACGGTCCATAATTATCATCATAACCAACAACCGTATTTGCATGATTTCTTGAAGGATCATTATAAGAATCTACCGTCCATAAGTCATTGGAGTTTAACATTGAGTATTGATTCGCATCTATACTTATTGTAGCTAAATTTGTATCTGCCAATAACTGTTTTAAGTTTAAAATACCAGTATCTGTATCAACAAACATAGAGCCATACCCGGTTGATGATCTATATAAAGGTGCTAGCCGCCAAGCTGATTCATTTGGCCATTGAACACATTGGGTTGGATCATACGGCATATTATCCCATGTGGCGCAACCAATATGTTGTACCAATTTCATATTATCAGAATAATAAGATCCCTCATCTACTCCTCCATTAATTTGATGATAGATAAAATCCGGACTAAAAATTTTATCCTGATATGCAGCACTTGGGTAGCCATAATATCCACCTTCCCAGAGTG
>CAYOKJ010000218.1:0-4216 GCA_964404485.1 uncultured Bacteroidales bacterium
TAATAAAACGGACTACTAATCCCAAAAGAGAAATAATACGTATGGTATGGTGGTTTTTTAGGAGTTATGTAAAATAATCTAGTCATAATTATTAATCAAAAACAATAGAAATGAAAAAGATAATATTATTGACATTAATTGTATTTACAATCTTTTCTTGCCAAAATAATAAGAAGGAAGTTAAGGAGACAAAAGCAGTACAAAAGATAAAAATTGACGATACTGAAAGGACCGAAAAACTATTTCAAGAATTTAAGACACTTTATAATGAATTATTAACTTTCAAAGATCAAGCAGACTTCAAGGAATTCGGATTAGGTGCTGGTGGACCACATAGTAAATGGCTTAAAAACGTTAAAAAACTTAAATCCAATCCAGACTCTAAATTGCTTTTGAAAAAAGGAGTTGTTGCAGGCGAATTGGAACAGCTAGGATTTGAATATGTCAGTTCCAAAGGTAAAGAAACAGAAGCGACAAAATTTTTCAATAAAGCGTTCTCTGATGCAATATCACCAATAAAAGTAGAAAAAGTTGAGATTGCTTCAAGAAATAGTAATTATGATAATTTAAAGAAAAATTACAAGTTATTTGGCAAATGGAAAATTACAAATACGATTGTTAAGGAAAGTTACTCTTACGAAATATATAAAAAGGAAAATGAATATATTGGAGTAATCCAATCTGGAGAATACAAAACAGAGATTTTGGAGAAAAATGGAAATAAATATTTTGTAAAAGGTAATAAATACGGGGAGTATTTTAAGATTGATGCTAAAATGAAGATGACACTATTTGATAAAGATGGAGAATTAGCGAGCAGTGGATTTATAGCAACAAAAAATTGATAACCAAAAATTGCTTTGCCTAACAAAAAGGTAATGCATCTGGCAGATAGCACTAGATATTAAGATGTTAGCAATAAATAGACATTGTGGTAAATTGAAAAAATAAAAAAATGAAAAAATCAAAAAAATTAATATTATCAGTATTATCAATTCTTCTTTTGACATTTTCTACAACTTACAGTCAAAATACAGAAATAACAGATACAACAAATCATAAATTAATTGTTGCTGCAAAAGAAATAATGAATTCTGTATCTTCTTGTGCACTAATAACTCTAGACAAAGAAGGTCGCCCCAGAGTAAGAGCGATGGATCCTTTTAAACCAGAAAGTGACCTTACAGTCTGGTTTGGTACTAATGCTAAAAGCAGGAAGGTAGATCAAATTAAAAATGATGATCGGGTAACTTTATATTATTTAGAAAGTGATGCTTCAAGTTATGTTATGATTCACGGAACGGCAGAATTAATTGATGATAAAAAGGAAAAAGAAAAACGATGGAAAGATGAATGGGAAGCCTTTTATACAAACAAAAAAGATAATTATCTTTTAATTAAAGTTACTCCTATTTGGATGGAAGTAAGTAGTACAACTCGTGGTATTTATGGCAATACTATAACATGGCAGCCACCCCACGTAATTTTTGATTCTAAACAAAAGTTCGATTAATGATTTAATATTTAGATTTTAATTATTTGAAAATTAAAAAAATGCTTATCCGCTATCTTACAACATTGTTAAATTGCGATTAATAAGATGCTGAAAAACATTTGTAATAAAATTATTTTAAAAATATTGCCACAGATTCACAGAAAATTAAAAGAAAACTTTTATAAATTATTTCTGAGTTCTTTTCTTAAAATGAGCTGAATCACCAAAATCCCCCCATTCGATTTTGTATCCGATTTTTTTAATTCTTTTTTCCGGGACAAGGATCTCTTTTGACGAGGGCAGAGGTTTATTTTCGTAAATCATGTAATTTTCGCGGTAGACAGCAGGAGTGATATTTGGCATTATAACATTAGCTCCGGCAGTTATAGCTTTTTCTCTTCCATTTACTCCAATAGCTTCAAGTGCTGTTGTTGCTGCTATGTTGATATTTTTCATTAATATTCTGAGAACAGCTATCATTTTCAATGTCATGAAATATCTTTCTTCAATAGGTTTAAGAGAGTCCTTAAATTTATATAAAGGAGTGTCTTTTTGTTCGAGATAGGGACCCATGCCAACCATGTCGATGTCGATTTCTTTCATGAATAAAAGGTCATCGGCAAGGTTTTCTGTGGTTTGAAATGGTAAGCCAATCATAACTCCGGTACCGGTTTGATAGCCTGTTTTTCTTAAAGCTTTTAATGCTTCTATACGTTTTTCAAAACTATGGGTTTCGTTATTAGGATGTATTTTATTGTATAATTCTTTTGTAGAACTTTCGATACGTAAAAGATACCTGTTTCCCCCGTTTTTATTCCATTTTAAGTAGGTCTCTTCGCTTTGTTCGCCGCAGGAGAGTGTAATATGTAGTTTCCCTTTTGTAAGTTCTTTGATCTTTATTAAAAGATTATTTACTCTTTCAACAAAAATATTATTGTCAAGTTCGCCAGATTGAATTGCTAAAGATCCATAATTATTATCGTAAGCATATTTTACCGTTCTCAGAACTTCTTCATCTGTAAGATTGTATCTGCAGACATGTTTATTACTTTTACGAATTCCGCAATAAAGACAATCTTTTTTGCAAATATTTGAAAGTTCTATTAATCCCCGCAAATAAACTTTATTTCCAACATGTTTTAGCCTGATTTCTTTAGATTTTGCAAACAACAATTTACTCTCTTGTTGGGTGGCATTTAACAAAATGATAATATCATCTCTCGAAAGTTCTTTTTTATTTAATATGTCTTTGAATGAGAGTTTCATGGTTACATTGCTTCATTGTTAGGTGTTTACCTGGTTTTTGGTTTTATTGAATCAAAAATTTCTACAGATCGTTCAAAAGTGCCATGCATGTAAGCTATTGCCATACCATAATTGCTGACCGGAATTCCTGCATCAATTGCGGGTTTTAGTCTGCTTTGTAATTGTTTTTTAGTAACCACACAACCACCACATTGAATGACCAAAGAATAATCTTTAATGTTTCCGGTAATTTTATTAAGTCCTGAAACTACATCAAATTCAATATTTTTTTTAGTTAGTTTTTTTATCCAATTTGGAATTTTAACTCTTCCAATATCATCGCAACTTACTTGATGAGTGCAGGATTCGAGAATAAGAACTTTATCACCGTTTTTAAGTTCAGATATTTTTCGTGTTCCTGCAATATAATTTTCAAAATTTCCTTTCATCCTGGCAAGGATAATACTAAAACTTGTAAGCGCAACATCCTCGGGAACAATATCTTTTACATATTCAAAAACCTGACTGTCGGTAATTGCAAGCTTTGGTTTGATATTGGTTTTCTTTAAAAACGATTCCAATTCAGTTTCTTTTAAAACTATTGCAATACAATCGTTATCCAAAACATCTCTCAAAGCCATTACTTGTGGAAGTATCATTCTTCCTTCGGGAGCTTCCGAATCAATTGGAGTAATAAGTAAAACAATATCATTCTTTTTTACAAGATCACCAATTAATGAAGTTTTTTGATAAGCATTTTCCGGAATTATCTTTTTTAATTCATTGATTATTTTTTCAATATTCTCAGTATCTTTTGAATTATGGTCAATTACTTCACAATTAAATTGCTCTTTTATATCTGATTTTAATGTTAAGGAAAGTTTATCGATATCCGATTTATTATGAATAATCAAATAAGGTAAATCAAATTCTTTAAATTTATTTATCAGTTCAAGTTCGAAATCACCAAATTGATTATTTGTGATGAGAAGAATTGCACAGTCGATAATATTTATTACATCAAGAGTTTTTTCGATTCTTTTTTCCCCTAATGATCCAACGTCATCTATTCCTGCAGTGTCAATAATTATTGCAGGTCCTATACCAAATATTTCAATTGATTTTTTTACAGGGTCTGTTGTTGTTCCTGCATGATCTGAAACTATGGCAATATCCTGTCCTACAACAGAATTAATAAAAGTGCTTTTCCCGTTATTTCTTCTACCAAAAATTCCGATATGTGGCTTTGTATCCCGTCCTTTTGTCATCTGTTTTTGTTATAAAATTTGAATTTTAATATTAGCTTGTCACGACTAAGGCGTGATAAATTATTATTCATTATTCAAATTATTGGAACTAATCATTTTTTAAATCAATTATTTATTTCTTAACAAATATATGTTCCACTGAATTTTAAAAAAAGGCAAATGGCCACTAAAAAGTTATGACGAAAATAATGACCATTTAGCCAGTTTT
>CAYOKJ010000219.1:0-4200 GCA_964404485.1 uncultured Bacteroidales bacterium
AACATCTCTGCCTTTTATTTTTTGCTCAACTGAGCCTTAAATCCTATAATGTTATATGCTGCCATTCTTATCTTTGAATTAGTAGTTTATGTTTTTCGGTCCATTCTTTGCATTTAATTGCAACCATATAAATTCCGTTACATAAATCACTGACATTAATTTGTTGCTGATTTTGTGACAAGATTTCTGTTTTGACTAATGCCCCAATATCACTATAAATATTCAATGTCAAATCTTCATTATTTATATTGTCAATATTCAAAGTAACAATTTTAGAAGCGGGATTAGGATATAAACTGAATGCGGTATTTTCAATAGTCTGTTCAGATACAGAAGTTATCAGGTCATCAAAACTAATATTGTCAATGTACATAACAGAGTTGCCCCAAGGACCTGCAGGATATTGAACGTATTCACCAAAGTATGCACTAAATCCAATTTCTGCACTATCTGCTGTGGTATAGGATGAAATTGGAATATTAAACGATGTCCAGCTGGATGCCGTAACGGTACTTGTAAGTATAGCGGATGCCACAACTGTTCCGTTTTGAAACAAAAACGCAGTGATCATCATGGTGTCATTATTTTGCGGTAAAAATTTGTAATAGCCGCAAAAACTGTTTGGATGTCCTATTATTGGAAATACCGGCCCCCAGTCACCAAGGTAATTAGCCGTTTTTGCAAATCCATGTCCGCAATTCCCTATTCCGATCGCAACGATATCAGTTGTCATTTTTATAGAATAGTTTCCAACACCGACAGGATAATGATCTGCCGATTTTGATACGGGGTAAGATGGACCACCAGCTGAATTACAAGTTGTCCATCCTGTGGGATTTTCATGACTTCCAACGGTTGTCCAGTTTTCAAATCCATTATTTGGAATTTGAGCATTTGCATTAATTGTAATTGCAATTAAAACTGTCAATATGATGGTAAACTTTTTCATTTTAATTTTGTCAGTGATTATCGTGCTGACTCCGCACTTTTAAATTCATTATTTATTTCAAAGTTCGTTTGTCATTTCTACTGGTTGCATATAACGATGGTAGTATGTTTTAGTTGCCAATCTTATCTTTGAATTATCAGTTTACGTTTTTCTACCCACTCTTTGGTTTTGATTTCAATAATATAAATTCCATTACTCAAATCTCCGGTAGCAAGTAGCCGGAGTTGCATAGATAATTTGCATATACCTTAAGATTTAACCCTAACTACAAGATCAACCAAAGAGTTTTAAATCACAGAAGAAAACACGGCAATCACGAGGATAGAGCCGGCCACACTGCCTATTATTCCAGTTATAAGACGTTTCTTCTTGATCTTCGATTGGTATCCGCTTTTCCATGCTTTGGCGTCAACATTAGGTGGAATTATCATAGATTTTTTCATTCCAGGTGCTACCTTCGCAATAACGCCAACCAGAGGTATACCTAAGACACCAAACGCCAAACCAGAACAGAACCCAGGCATTACCCAATTTATCCCTTTATGGTAAATTCCCGAAACTATGACACCTGCCTTTTTACTTTCATCTATTCCCAGTTTTCTATTGATTGTATTCGTTCCCTGGCATTTCGAAAGACCAGCAATGTCAATACCTAAGTAGTCAGTTGTATATTTAGATAATTTGGTGCCGCGCCTGCCAGAGATAAGATTTATTTTTGAGATACCCTGATTATATGATTCGAATAGTACACGGGCAAGTTCTGAAACATTTTTTACCCTGACAGTATTGCCATTATTCACATTGTAAATGGATAATCTCTTGATGGGGAATTGTGGCTTAAAAATCGAGTTGTCTGTTAGTTTAACAATTCTCACTCCGCCATCGTTTTCCTGAATGTTTTCAAATTTTACGCCCCATAAGTCTTCTACACACTGCACCGAGTCTTTTTTAACAAGGTCGTCGTTTTTTTCGATGAGTTTAGTTGTCTGTATAGTAGTCTGTATATTTTCTCTTTTGAAAATTTCTTTTGTACCGTTCTCAAAAACAATCATCACTACATTATCCTTAGCTATGTTATAAAGAGGGCCGTCGGGATTATTGAATTTTTTATACTTGATTTGCTCTTCGCCAATCTCAATCACTTTAGCTTCAGTTATGCTGCTGTCGGTTTTGTATATCTTATCCTGAGCTTTTAAAGGATGCCAAAGAGATAATAGGATGATGCAACAAAGTGCAGTTTTGCTTATCAAGGACAGTTTTTGTTTAATATTTTTCATGATAGTATATTTATTTGAATCTTTTTCATAATTACAAAATTTATTATTATTGTCTCAATAGATTAAATGAAATTTTTGGATCATCAGTTTCTACTCCGGTGCCATCTCCCATTACAACTCCACCAGTCATAGATCCAGCCGGGAGATAACTAAATGTCCATAAATCTTTAGTATACGGACTAGTGTAGGTAAAAATAACACCACCCGCACCCAGTGATCCATTTTTAATTGTAACATTGCTTCCGGACCAACTAGCAGTAGCAACGGGATAATTTACCAACAAAACAACAGG
The DNA here is from genome assembly GCA_964404485.1 of uncultured Bacteroidales bacterium. Taxonomy (GTDB): domain Bacteria; phylum Bacteroidota; class Bacteroidia; order Bacteroidales; family JAIORY01; genus JAIORY01. The sequence continues at coordinate 2,519 of CAYOKJ010000219.1, forward strand.
ATTTTTTAAACCACATTTTTTATAGCAATCCAGCCCACTTGCATCTATTGTTGGTTGAGGAATAGCGTTTGGCCCAGGCCCAATCGAAGTTTGGGTTGCTTCGCTCAATCCAAATTCAAAATCTGTTATATAATGTGTTGACCTTTCATATTTAACAACCATAAATGGTTTTCCGGTAATCTTAAGGGCCCGATCACCCATATAATTATAAGAATAACAAGAATTTGGAATGGCTCCCTTATAGTATTCAAGATTACTATTAACACCGCCGGATATCCCTACACCTGCGATTCCCAAGTAGCCCTTTTCGCATCCTGTCAGGGACAGGATAGAAGCGAAGATCAGAATCATTTTCATATATTTTTTCATAAAATTTTTGTCAGTGATTATAGTGCTGACTCCGCACTTTTAATGGTTATTTTGTAGATTAAAGATACAATCTTTTCGTTTTTTTTGGTTGCATATAACGGCAGGTGGTATGTTTAGTTGCCGATTTCGGAGCTATTATCTTTCAATTTACAGAGAAGTTAATGCGAGCTACAACCCTTGAATTTACTACTATCTCGGCAATTAAATATACCACGTGTTATATGCTGCCAATCTTATTTTTGAATACAAAATTTTTCTACTTTGTATCCTTTTCCAGTTGCAACCACATAGAGATAATTTCCATTATTTAATTCCGGTATGCTGTAATGAAACTCATGATTGCCCATACTCAAATTTCCACTGCGCAAATTCATAATTTCCCTGCCTTCCAAATCATAAATTTTTATCGTAGTAAAAACATTTTCTGAAGTTTCAAAATTTACGTTAAAAATTCCGTTATTAACACTGGGATATAAAATAAAATTCGTTGTTATATCCATATATTCGTTGATTCCTGTAAGATAGGAATCAAAATTTAAGGCATCTATAATCAGAATTGAATTACCAAGAGGTGGTAGATCAGAAATAGAGTCACCAAGCATTTTGAAGGCAGATATGTTAATATATCCGCTGTCAGGAACAACTACATTGTCTAAATAATAAAAGTTCGGCGAGGCTTCACGATATCCAACTGAAAGCGGGCTATAGGTGGACGCTTCTCCTAAATGTTTCTGACCAATTGCTATCAAGTCTTCATAAATACCCATGAAACCTGTTTTGGTTAGGAAAACAATTATTTGTGCCGAATCGCCATTTAATGGGGTATATTTATAAAAGCCTTTTAGGTTGTTATAGCGCATTGCAACAGGAAATGCAGGTCCAAATCCGCCTTCATCACTGGGACGGGTAGTTCGTAGCTCTCCCACTGTGGTATCGGTAGTAGTAATCTTATTTTCCAACCTTACCGCAAAATCGCCAAGATATTTATCGGTGGTCTGTATTACGGGATAGAAGCCAGCATGGTTGCTGCCTTTGTCACTCCATCCGTCGGGCGCTGAGTTAGCGCCATTACTCCAGTTCTCAAAACTGTGATTTGGAATTTGTGCATTTGCATCAATTGTCATTGCAATTGAAACTGTCAAGAGAATGATAATTTTTTTCATTTTATTTTTGTCAGTGTTTATCGTGCTGACTCCGCACTTTTAATTGTTATTTTGTTTATTAAAGTTAATCTCGTGCCATTTCCATTGGTTGCATATAACATTAGTATAAACAGAATATTCAATTTATATCATATAATAGTACTTTTAATT
>CAYOKJ010000220.1:0-4194 GCA_964404485.1 uncultured Bacteroidales bacterium
TGGTTTTTTTGCGTTTAGATTTCTCCCCTTGGTCGAAATGACCGTTCTATATATGTTTTGTAAAATTGATTCAGATGAGCGGGTAAATTAGTTCATGAAATTTTATATGTTCAACTTTTCCTTAATCTGAAAGATACCACTTATATAATTTCTCAATACCTTCTTCAACTTCAATTTTATGATGCCATCCCAAGTTATGAAGTTTAGAAGGGTTAGTAAGCTTAAGCATGGTTCCATCAGGTTTGGAAGTGTTGAATACCAGATCACCTTTGAAACCAATAGATTCTTTGATTGTAACAGCCAGGTCTTTTATGGAAATTTCTTTTCCTGTACCGATATTAATGTGGGTGTTTCTCACCTCGTTATTAGTAGATGCAATTATTTCATGAGATTGCTTTGTCGTCGTACCTCCTCCTCGCAAAGACGAAATACTAATTAGTCAATCCTTACAAACAATAAATATACTCATTTAATTTTCGTTGGTTGCTTATTTCGTAGATTGAAAATAATGCCCAAAGAATTGCTTCCTTGATTTTATTGAGTAATCCCTTGAAATTGAATCCAGCTGCTGCTAGATTTGCGTTTATGTCGTTGCCAACCATGCCTTTAAGATAATTCCTTGCCATTCGGCAATCATGTTTTACATGTCCTATTATCGGTTCAACAGCTGCTCTTGTTCTACATTTTTTTCGCATAGTTTGCTTACTGTAAGGCTGTTTTGCATTTGGAGGCCGGGGTGTTACTATTGTGGTTCCATTTATTTCTTTTTTCCCTCTATATCCTCTATCAACAATAGCATTCTTAAATTTTATACCACTAATCTTCTCAACATTATTTAGTGCTGGTTCCAGTGTGGTAGTATCATTTGGGTTTCCATTAAAGTTTTTTATGCCAACAATAATATTTACCTTAGGAACCACCGCAAACGAAACTTTTGAGCCAAATTCAAATTTTTTATGTGCTTTGCCTTTGGCTATGCAAGCTGTAGATGGCTCATGTAAACTGTAAATCTTATTCTTGTCCTGCTTTTGTTGTGCAATTATTTTATTGCAATTGATAATTTGTTCCGCATATTGTTTAAGTGCTAGATTATCCAATGTCCTTTCTAGTTCGCGCATAAGCCTTCCTGCTATTGTCTTTAACTTACGTAATGCTGCTTTTGCTTCTTTCTTGCGCTTTGGATGATGAGCAAAACGCTGTTTTAGCAACAATTTCTTCATGGTACGTTTATAGGTCTGGCGTTGAGTAATATTTTCTTGCTTTGCAATCTTGTTACATAGCTGGATTACCTTTAGTAATAGTTTAGCATCTGTAGGATATGTAATGTTTTTTCTTGCGCTGTTGTATCAACTAATATGTCCTTGGTCTTTATCTCGTTTTTTCTGGTTTCTACCGAAGCCTGAAATATTTTTTCAGCACCATCCTCGCCAATGCGTTTACGAAAGTGAACAAGATCAGAAGGATCACATGGATATTCCCATTGAAATTCGGCCTCACCACAAAAATATTGGAAATAGGGATTTTGAAGCCATTGAGCCATAACTGTTTCATCACCTAGGTTATAAATCCTTTTTAGCAGCAAAAATCCCACCATAGTGCGGATTGGAATTCCTGGTTGCCCAGTATGCGAATATAACTTTGTGAAACTTTTCTCAAAAGTATCCCAGTTAATTTTATGTGCTAAAATCACAAGTTCGTGATTAAGATTAATGATCTCCCGTAGCACTGGACGGAAAATATTCTTTTGTTCCTGATTTGGTAATTTCCCTTTCATCTTTTTGCAAGCTTTTGCTCTAAATTACTAAAAACCTTGCAATCCAAAGGGTAAAAAAACAATAGTTTATTCACAAATTACTGTTGATAACCAATAAATTATAGAGTTATTAAGGATCGACTATCTAATACTAACTGAACATCCAAATTACCGATATATTTCGTTTCTTTTTTCCTTTCTCTGCGTTAAATATTATTTCCGTCCATACGGATGTAAAGAATATTTGCCTTGACAAAGAAAAAAATATTTCAAAATATTTCTCAGCAATTTAGAAATTCAATTGGTATAATTAAATCTTATTTCTAAAAATTTAGATTGGTTTTTGATGGTTGACTTTAGCATTTAGCATTTTAAGGTATTGAAAAACGGTATACGGAGATTTGTGAATGGTTTATTATTCTGGTTCTCGGGGGGCAAAGGGAAATATTATACAAAGGGACGCAAAAAAGCACGAAGATTTTTTTTAATTTTCTCAGCGTAGCTCTGCGTAATAGCTTATACGGAATAAGACATAAAAAAAAAGCCCCAGAGAGATAGACTTATAATAAACTGTAAAACAAATCAATCATCTCCAAAAATAATATTTGATAGCTTATTTATACTTACTTTTCTTGAAAATTCATTCTGAGATAATTTTATACCATTATTAGCAAATTGATTAAGTTTATTTACATCTGCATTAATAAATTTATCAAATGTCTTTCCTATATCAATAACATCATTAGGATTAGCAACATAACCAATATTATTTTCTTCAATTAAACGCTTTACTTCTCCATTTATGATACCAAGTAAAGGTTTTCCTGCAGCAATATAAGATTGAAATTTAGCAGGAATTGTCTTATTGAGTATCGGAATATCTTCTAAAGAAATAACCAACACACTAGTTGCACTGTAAAAAGAAGGCATTTCTTTCATAGGTCTTCTACCCCAAAATTTGACATTCCTAATTCTTTTTTCCTGAACTAAATATTTAAGCTTTTCGAAAGATGATCCATCTCCAACAATACTTAAGTAAACATCATTATTTTTTATTGCAAGTTTTGATTTAGAAAAGCCCAAGACAACATTTTCTAAATTTTGAGCTTTACCAATATTACCAGCAAATACAAAATTAAATTTACCTGGAAGAACAATACTAGACTCTGATCCAAAATTTGTAATTGACCATTGAGGAATAACAAATACATTTTTGTTTTTTGAATATTTTTTAACGGAATTAGAAAATCCTGGAGAGGTTACAATAATATTATCAATACCATTGTATACGAAACCTACGAATTTTTCTAGAAGATATGAAAGCCATCGTTTTTTTGCTAATCCGTAAGCATAAACTGAATCAGGCCAAACATCCATAGTCCAAATACTTGTTCTATTTTTATACAAACGTGATGCAATTGAACCTGAAACAGAAAAAGTAAGAGGACCAGTATGATGTATAAATATAATTTTGTATTTTTTTGAATTAAAGATAATCCAGATTGAAGCAATAATCATATTTACAATATAATTTACCACTTTTATTAATTGGCTTTCTTTGTACCCTTCAATTACCTTAACTCTATAAATTAATATACCATTTAATAATTCCTTTTGGAACCATTTATTTTTATATCCATTAAATACTTTACCATAAGGATAGGATGGATTTCTTGTTAGTACATGAACATCATAACCTTTTTCCTTCCAAACAAATGCAAGATCATTAATAAGTGAGTCTTCTGGGAAAAAGACTTCACTAATTATAAGAATTGGTTTACTCATTTTATTTAATCCTGACAACTCTTTTAACAAAATTGGTATAGCTTAAAATCATACTAAATACTTCATCTGAAACATTATACATATTAGTAAATTTTAGAGTAAAAAAGTTTCTATTATTTAAACCGTATTATTTTTGCTTTGTACTTTCACTAAACGTTCCAAACAGTTCGTTTTATGTAATCAGTGTATGAAATTATAATTCTCACAACCTTATCACTAACATTAGGCATAGAATAATCATATACTGGTCTGAAGTTTCTGTTTTCCAAATTTTGATTTTGTAGTTCTGCTAAACCTTGCATTATTCTTTCAGGGTTAAGGCCCACCATCATAACAGAGGCTTCTTCCATTGCTTCAGGACGTTCGTGTGCTTCGCGAATGTTTAAGGCTCTAAAGTTTAGTATGCTGGATTCTTCGCTAATGGTTCCGCTATCGGAAAGTACTGCATTGGCATTCATTTGTAATTGGTTATAGTCGTGGAAACCCATTGGTTTCATAAACTGAATAAAGTGATTGGTGACTAGTGATTGGTGATTTTTAAGTTCTTCCAGACGTTTGCGAGTACGTGGATGTGTTGAAACGATAATAGGTAATTGGTATATTTCAGCAATATGATTTAGCGAGACTATTAATTTTTCAAAATTGTCGGAATTAAT
>CAYOKJ010000221.1:0-4177 GCA_964404485.1 uncultured Bacteroidales bacterium
AGCATGGGAACTCAAAAAATATGATATTTCCTATTGATGATCTTATAGTTTATATTTCTAAATTTTTTACTTTAAAAATTGGTGATTTGATATTTACAGGAACTCCTGAAGGAGTGGGGCCGGTTAAAATTGGTGATAATTTACAGGTTTTTCTTGAAGATGAAAAAATGCTTGATTTTAAAATTTTATAATTGCTTACCCACCATACTAAACCCTACGCACATTTATACACATTTGGTTTTTGCTGACATACAAATCCAACCCGAAAAAACCAAAAGAGCATGAATTTACTCTTTTCAAAAAAATAATTGCATAGAAAGGAATAATTTGTTAATTTTGTCAAGATATTATTTGCAAGATTATTTTTACAAATATGAAAGAAACATTTGCTGAATATATAAAAAGATTGAGAGTAGAAAATGGACTTACATTAACTCAACTTGCTGCTTATCTTGGATTAGATAGTGGTGCATTAAGTAAAATTGAAAATGGAAAGAAAAAACTTGATGATAAAACTCTTCCAAAAATTGCAAGTAAATTTCACCTGGATTTAAAAATCCTTAAAAATGAATTTATTAGCGAACAAATTGCTAATAGAATTTATGAGAGTAATTGTTCCAATGACGTTTTACAACTTGCAGAAGAAAAGGTAAAATATATAAAGCAAAAAAATACAAAGCAAACTAATTTTAATTTTTAAAACAAAAACGTAATGCTTACAAAAGAATATGTTTCAGAAGTAAAGGCAAATGGGAATGGGGATTTAAAAAAACTCGTTGATACCAAGAAAGATGACAAAAGCATTGTATTTATCCTTGAGAATCTGGGCTATCTACCTGATGACTTTGATGATAGTTGGGTTCAAGATTTACTAAATAGTAAGAACAAAAAAATCCGTCTAAATGCTATAAAAACCATTGGAAAAGTAAAAAATGAAAATAATATTTCAGTTCTATTACAAATTGCAAAAAATGATGTTTCAACAGATGTCAGAAGAGAAGCAGTTTCTTCAATAGGAAGAATGAGAAGCAGAAAAGCAATTAGTACATTAATTGAAATGTTAAACGATAATGACCCTAAAATAATAAGTCAAGCAATTCGTGGTTTACTTGTTTTTAAAGGTGATGAAAAAATTGATAAAAGGTTGAAGGTTCTATTAAATCACGAAAATGAAACAATCCAAACAGTAATTAAAAAAGAATATTTTAGTAAGAAGAATACTTCAAAGGATAAACTTAAACATCCCAATTCATATGATTATTTGAAAAACACAGTCGTATTAGGTGATGTCCGAGATACTCTAAAAATAATTCCAGACGAAAGTTTTCATCTAACATTTACTTCCCCACCTTATTACAATGCACGTGATTATTCGATTTACCCAAGTTACAAAGCATATTTAAAGTTTTTAGAAGAAGTGTTTAAACTGACTTTTGACAAAACAAAGGAAGGTCGTTTTTTAATTGTAAATACTTCACCCGTAATTGTTCCACGAATAAGTCGACAATATGCATCAAAACGTTATCCAATTCCATTTGATATTCATCATTTTTTGGTTGAAATGGGATGGGAATTTATTGATGATATAATTTGGTCAAAACCTGAAGCCAGTGTAAAAAACCGAAATGCTGGTTTTCTTCAACACAGAAAACCAATTGCCTACAAACCTAATGCAAGGACTGAATATTTAATGGTTTACCGTAAACAAACTGATAAACTTATTGACTGGAATATTAAACAGTACGATTGGGATACCGTAAAGGAAAGCAAAGTTAAAGATGGTTATGAGACATCTAATGTTTGGGAAATTGAATTTTATTTTTATATGGGCGTTCCCCTATCGGGTCGGGCTTTTCATTACAATCTTTTTGCCCGTACCTCACAAAAAGGATTTTCATTGCAATCCCTAACGCATTTAAAGGCAGTAGCATAATGAATATAGAAAAATTTGCAAAAGAAGATAGAGAACTAATTATTGTTGAATTAGAAAAGATTCAAAAATCTAAATTAATTCGAGTTGGTTCATCTCATAAACTCTTTACTGATGAAAAGGGAATGTTATATTTCATTTTTGGTGGTAAAAATGATTGGCATGGAATACGACCATCTTCTATGAACGAATTATTAAGAAACAATAAAGAAGGTGCTTTTGTTGTCGTAAAAAAATATCGTACTAAATTAGATTTGTGTGTTGGTTCTTTATCTGTATTTGTCAATAATAGAGAAAATTTAGTCAAAACTATAAAAGGTGATTATCAATTTCACACAGTTTTGACAGAAGATGGTATGTATCTTAAAGAAATACCCGATTTATATTTAAATAAAATTGCTGAAATTCCATTAAAAGGTTTTAAAAGCGATATTAATCGATTAGAAAATATTGCTAAAATCATTAACATAGAAATTAGTCATAAAGATATAAAGTTTACACATTATGACTTACAAGCCAAACTCGTTTTAATTGGAAGTTACTTAGGTTTTCGTACATATGTTGCCGAACCCGACAAAGGAAGAAAAACGATTTTTGGAAAAACTCTGGGAGAATTGTGTTCAGAAAGTAATGTCCCAGAAGGTTCAATACCTGCCTTAAGTAAAGATACAATTAAATACGTTGATGTAATTTGGTTTGATGAAGAAGGTTATCCAACTCATGCTTTTGAAGTTGAACACACAACTGATATTACCAAAGGATTACTCCGACTTTATCAAATTCATAAACTTAAAATCAAGATGTTCATCATATCCGAACAAAGGGAAAAGTTTGAGAAAGAAATCCTAAAAAGTCCTTTTGTTAAAATTAAAGAAGAGTTTTTGTTTAAAAATTATGATGAGTTAGATGAATTCTTTGAAAGTGTAAAATCATTTACTAATATTCAACAAAAATTTTTATCAAATAGAAAATATGGAAAAAAATAAAAATATTTCTAAAGACACTGTAATATTTTCAACTGGAGTTTACTTAAAACCACAAAAAGTTGAAAAAAATGGCAAATCCCAGTGGAGATGGATTGCAATTGGATTTGAAGATAGTTCTTTTTCAAATGGTAAAGGAATAGATGTTTATGATTATTCTGATGAAGTTCAAGGGTTATTAATTCCATCAGAATGACTCTCGCTTGCACAAAAAAAGAAATGTTAAATCTTGAACTGCCTGCGGAAGAAATTGTAATAAATTCTGGTCTCAACAAAAAGACCATAACAAATATGTACAATTCTGGCACGAGAGAAGTAGTAATAGAAGCATCTTACGAACATTATGATACGCTTTACAAAGCCATTGATGATTTAACGAAAGTAGAAGATTTAAATCTTTCTCTTCAAATTAAGTTCAATAAAGTTAGTGTTGAATTAGATATTAATGAAAGTCTAATTGTTATAAATACACTGGCTGTTAAAAGAGCAGCACTTCGTGGTGGTCTTTGGAGCACTGCTGGTAAACAAACAGAAGGTCCATTAATGATTACTTTATGCAAATTGTATAGCGTTCCACTTCAGAATTACTCAATAAAACCAAGGGCTAAGAAAATAAAGAAGGGGCAAGTAAATAGGGAAATTGACTTCTTTTTATTACGTGATGATGTTGAGTATAAATGTGAAGTAAAACTAATGGGTAAAGGCAATCCAGAAAGTGCAGATGCTGTTATTGCAAGAAATAGTAACCTGTTTGTTGCGGATAAACTTTCTGACCAAAATAAAGCCCAGTTAGAAGGATTGAATGTCGAATGGGTAGAACTTCGTGATGATGGTGGATTCAAAAGATTTAAGACTGTGTTAGAAAATCTTGAAATTCCTCATTCTGAATTAGACGAAAATAACATTGAAGAAAAATTGAATGAGATTTTTAACGAAATATTTAAATAATTCAACGCAAAAGTCATACACATTTGCAATTCATACAGGCTGACACACAGTCCAAAAATTGCAAAAGAGTATATCTTACCAACGCTGAAAAGACTGAAAATGAAGAAGTACGGTGGGTAATAAAGGCTAATATGTAATGCAGGGTTTAGTAGTAAGATGAAAAAATGCTTGATTTTAAAATTTTATAATTTGTTTAACACTGAAGATATTTAACAGAAGTATTTTGTTTAAGTAAAAACGATTTTATCGATCACAACTTCGCCAACTTCATCATTTAATGATTTTATAATTCTTTCTTTAGAAAAAGAAAGCTCGT
>CAYOKJ010000222.1:0-4106 GCA_964404485.1 uncultured Bacteroidales bacterium
TTTGGGTGGAGAGGTTCTCCTCAAAGAAACTTTGTAAATAACCACTGTCATTCTGTTCCGATAGCTATCGGAATTCGGTTTATAATAATTTAGCAAATCGTGATACTGTTTGGGATAAGTGATGTTTTTGCTTGAAATGGGTGAAGAATCTTTTTGCATTTTCTACCAACCTATGCAAAAAACGTTCTTGCGTTTTCTACCAATGTTTTTAAAAACTTTTTTGCTTTAGCTAGAAGATTCTTCAGTCGTTCCGTGATAATGTTTTGAAAGAAAATGGCTTTTGTAACCGGAACTCTTTCAGAATGACATCTTTTTTAAAAAAGTTTTTAGAAGAGGTACTTAATAAACCTAAGGTTTTTGAAAAAAGTCCTTTGAAAAAAGTTTGTTTGTAACCACTGTCATTCTGAACCTTTCTAATTATAATAATTTAGCAAATCGTGATACTGTTTGGGATAAGTGATGTTTTTGCTTGAAATGAGTGAAGAATCTTTTTGCGATTTCAGGCTTCATTATTAAAAAGTAATCTGGTGTATTCTTATAAACCTATCCCCCTTCCCAGCCTTCCCCCAATGGGTGAAGGAGTTACATTGTACAAGATTTCAAATTAATAATTCTTTTGTCTCATGTACTTTTCCCCTATGGGTATGGGGGAAAATGTACTGAAATGGCGCATTAACTTTACATTTTTAAAATAATCTAACTATGTGTATATAAACAAATAATGAAGAATAAAATTTGTATTTCGGTTTTTAATTAGTTAAAAAGGGGGAGTGATGGCAAAAAAAGATAAAATTTCAAGTTTCACCATAAGCTAGCTTATTTTACGCGAAGAATCTTTCTGCGTTTTCTGCTACTGTGATTAAAAGTCATTTTTACGAATTCCACGAATACTTTTTAAAAGTTTTTCTGCAATTGCAAGGAGATTCTTCAGTCGTTACATGATAAGAATATGAAAGAACAAGTTTTGGTAGTCGGAACTCTTTCAGAATGACAGTGCAAGAAAAAAAGGAACCTAGTAAACTTTCTTAGCGAAATACGGCCCAATCCACTTCGACACCGGCAAAGGAAGCAATTTCCAAATTTCCTTTATCCAATTATGTTTTCTAAGATCAAATTTCTTTGGATGAGAATAATTCCAATATAGTTGTTTATCTTTTGTGCCCCAGTGTTTTTTAAAGTTATGAACTCCGCTGTCTTTTGTACTTCTACCAAAGGAATAAATCTTTGCTGCTTTATCACAAGCATATTTTATCATTGTCCAGTGTAATAAATACGAGGTATATAAATGATTGTACTTTTTAATTGTTGCAAACCAGATGTTTTCATAAAAACCATTATATGAAAGTAAAAAAGCTGAACCAATAGCTTTTCCATTCAGATAAGTAATAAAAACCAAAGAATCGCCATATTTATAGTCTGTTAATAGATTTCTAAAAAACGAAATTGGTAAAACCGGAGCTCCCAGGCGATGTGAGTTTTTACATAAGACATCATAAAAGTCTTTTAACAGCTCTGTTTTACCCTGCTTGATTGTTAATCCGTTTTTGATAGATTTTCTTATTTTTCTTCTATGATTTGATTTAAAAGATGAGAAAATTATATTTTGATTGTTGAGATTAATATAACTAAGTACTTTATCAATGTAGGTGTTTTCAGTTAGTTTTGAAAAGCTTCTAAGTTCATATTTCTTTTGTGATTGATTATCAAATATAAAATCCATATTATCAATAAAACAATTATCATTTTCAATAACTTCATCAGTAAAGACAAATCCATAAGAAAAGTGAGGAAAAGAGATAATTTTATTTTTTAATAAAACTACCGGTAAAAACGCAACTATTTTATTCTTACTTTCTAAAAGCAGATAATTAAATTTGTAGTTAAAGGTTTTTTGAAGAATATTTCCGAGAGAAGGATTAAGAGAAAGAGGAGTGAGGCTGCATTTATTTTTTACAAGAGTATTCCAATTTTCTACTATCTTTATTTGAGTAATTGATGAATTTGAAGACATTTAAGATTTATTAATAAATACATCAGGTTAGAGATAATATATATTTTTCGCAAAGGTACAGAATATTACGGAATATTACGCAAAGATGCGCAAAGAACCGCAGAGTTACGCTGAGAAAATTTAAAAAAATTCTCAGCGTAACTCCGCGTAATAACCTCTCTGCGCATCTCCGTGTAACACCTCTTACCCAAAGTTTCGCCATGCACCGTACCCCTCAAATACCATTTACATAACTTCTTAACTTCTTCTTCTACCTCGATTTTATGAATCCAGCCAAGTGAGTGGAGTTTTGATGGATCAGTTAGTTTAGGTATGGTGCCATCGGGTTTGGAAGTATTAAATACTAAATCTCTTTTAAATCCAATAGATTCTTTTATAGTTGTGGCAAGGTCTCTTTTAGATATTTCTTTTCCGGTGCCGATATTTATATGAGTGTTTCTTACTTAATTATGATATGAATTTACTTTAAATTAACTCATTGATTTTAGAGGTCAGTTTACTCCATGGAATAAGTTGAACATCATTAATGTTAGTAGATTGTTCTCCTGCATAAACAATTGCTTTATTGATCTTCATTCCAGTTTCTGTTTTTGCAAAATTTCGTAGGTTTTTCATATAATCCTTAGTAAATGTTTGTCCACCTTTTATTTCAAGAGCTAATATTTCATTATTTCCCTTCTCTACAATGCAGTCAATTTCAATACCATTACTTTCGCGCCAATAGTAAACTGAAGGACTTTTTCCCAAATGGCACTGACTCTTTATAATCTCACTAATAACCAAGTTTTCAAAAAGTGATCCATATAAATAATGTGTATTGATCATTTCCGAATCAATCAACTTAAGCAGTGAACAAACTACGCCCGTATCATAAAAATACAATTTAGGAGATTTTATCAGACGTTTACTAAAGTTCTTATAATAGGGTTGGATTTGATAAATAATAAAACTTGCTTCGAGTAGCGACAACCATGCTTTTGCTGTATTTACAGCAATACCTGTATCGTTAGCCAGCGATGTCAGATTTAACACCTGTCCGACCCTGCCTGCACATAAGCCTAAAAACCTTGAAAAGGCATTCAGGTTTTCAATTCCTTTTAATGTTCTAACATCTCTTTGAATGTATGTTTGCAAATACGACGGATAAAAGTCGTTAGGGGCTATTTGCTTATCGTAAAGCCTGGGATAAAAGCCATTCAAGATGGTTTGATTAATATTCAGGTTTTTTATTATTTCTAATTCTGTGATGTCGAATGGAAACAAATGGTTTACATTTACACGTCCTGCTAATGTTTGCGATATATGATGATTCAATAAAAAACTTTGTGATCCTGATAATATATATTGACCGTTAAAATTTCGTTCATCAGAAATTACCTGTATGTAACTAAATAATTCCGGTAGGTTTTGTGCTTCATCAAAGATAATTTTAGTTCCGGCTGATTTTAAAAACCCTATCGGATCAGAAATAATCATCTCCCTATGATCCATTCGCTCAAGATTGTAATACCGATTACTAATCAAAATGCGCTTTAAGTTCGTTCCACTTCTTAAAGCACTTTGATTATGTATCGGCATTAACTCCCGACAAAAATCGGGACAGGCTATTGTAAATATCAAAATGGCTTTCAGCTCATTTTAATAAACAATTGGTATAATAGGTATAATCAGGAAAAGCATTCTTTAATAAGGTTGTTTTACCTGATTGGCGAGGACCTGTAAGAGAGACCACCGGGAATTTCCCAAGCATTTTTTGAATGTGGGATGTGAGTTTTCGAGGAATCATTGTTTTATGTTATTTTGCATTTACTTTGCAAATATACATACTTTTATTTTAATAAACAAGCTTTAAAATCTATGATATCATGTTTAATACAGTCCATCTATTAACAGTTTCAATTGCATTATCTCTAAAATACCGATTACTAATCAAAATGCGCTTTAAGTTCGTTCCACTTCTTAAAGCACTTTGATTATGTATCGGCATTAACTCCCGACAAAAATCGGGACAGGCTATTGTAAATTTTTAAATCCACTTTCTGGATAAACCGCTCCAAGTTGTGCCACTCATTCCGGTGTAACTGTGCCACTCATT
>CAYOKJ010000223.1:0-4076 GCA_964404485.1 uncultured Bacteroidales bacterium
ATCTTTTCGACTGGATTAATTCTTATTACATTGATGATGAGTACAATGAATTTGGACGTACTCACCATGAGAAGTGGAAGTGGGATACTGACAATAGCATCTGGTATGGTTATATGTTATCTGACACATACTACAACAGTTTTGGTCATGATACTCTATACTTAACTTATACTTGGGCTGATAATGATTGGCTTATGCTTTGGAAATACGAAGGTATTTTTAATGATGATGGGAATATAATTCAATCATTAATGTATTCATGGAATTCTGAAACTGAGGAATTTGAAAATATGAGAAAGACTATCTATGAGTATAACCCCTTTGGAGAATATATATTAAGGATTGTTTCAAATTGGTCGGATGTGCTGTTGGAATATGTTGACAGCCGAAAATGGATTCGTGAATTTAGCGAAACAGGAATGGTATTATATTGGCATTATTCCACATGGTCTGATAATAAAAAAGGATGGATACCATCATGGAAACATGAATATGAATATGATGAAAATGATTATGAAACAGAAGCTGCCAAATGGAAATGGGATGTTGCTAATAATATCTGGTATGGTGATTTCATGTCGGAGCATAGCTATGATCCTGATGGAAATATTATTTCTTACTTCATGTATTGGTGGTCTTCTGAAATGACTGATTGGGAAGGATCTTCAGGATATTATAGATATTTTGATAACGATGGCTTTTTAAACCTTGTGATTAATTATGATTGGGATGAAGAATTATTTGACTGGCATTTTAATACAAAAGATTTTTACTATTACAGAATATTAGAAGGTGTTAATGAAGTCGATGAGCAGATTTTTACAGTTTATCCTAACCCAACTACGGATTTTTTAAAAATTGATTATAGGTCTAAAAATGAAATTGATGTTCAATTAATTACATTAAGTGGTTGTCCGGTTATTATCAAAAGTAATTTTACTTCTGGTAATGTAATTGATGTTAGTAAATTGAGTAGTGGTATTTATGTGCTATGTATTGATGATGGAACTACAAAAACCTCAAAAAAAATAATCATTAAATAAATTATCCAAATGGAAAGAAGAGATTTTATTTTTGGAACGGCAGTTGCAGCAACAGGTGCTGCAATTATACCTAATTTATGGGGATGTCAAAAAGATGAAGAATGCCCAACGCCCGATATTCAAACTAATTTTAATTACCTTGAAGTTTCAGGAACTCACCATGATATTGGTCATCAAATTGGTACAAGATTTTCCAATGAAATTAGAGCCTCTTATATGGCAATAGCTGATTTAATAAATGCTGCTAAAGAGATTGTCCAAGCTGCACCGGATGTTTTCTATGATCCCTTTCTGGAAGCAGCACAGACACATTTTCCTGATTATGTTGAAGAACTACAAGGCATTTCCGATGGTTCAGGAATTTCATTTCAAGACATAATGGAAGGTAATATGGGTTTAGAAATAATATTCCTTTATTATGAACTAACAGGTAAACTCAAGTACACATTTCCTCCAAGTTATGGCTGTAGTTCAACAGCATATTCAAAAAATGGAAAATCATATCTCACACATAACGAAGATTTATTTACAAGTTTCTTGAGTTATATGTATCTTCTAAAAATGAAAGTTACAGGTAAACCTGAAATATTAACTCTTAGTTATCCGGGAATGTTGCCCGGTATTCCTCCGGGGATGAACGAGGCCGGTATAGTTCAGTGTGGTAATGATATTCAAGGATTGCATATAGAACAGTCAGTTCCAATAGCATTTCACTTCCGTTCGGTTTTGGATTCAACATCTTTGGATGATGCAGTTGACCGTGCCAAATTTCAGCACAGAGCACGTACAATGACACATAATATTGGTTCATTCAACGAAAATAAAATAGTATCTGTTGAAGCAGCACCCACAAAAAATCAATCGCATAATGTTGATGGGTTTTATGTTCATACTAATCATTTTATCTTACCCGAAATGCTGGATATTGAAATTGACCCAAATGGATTGCCTTCATCCGAGTCAAGATTTAATAAATTGACCGAACTATCCAGTGCTTATGCTGATAAACCTAATGATGTAAATGGTGATTTAATAACTGGTTTCATGTCAAGCCATGATGCTGAAATACCTCCTTGTGTTCATGATCATGGTGGAGCGAGCACCCTATCACATTCTGTATTTGATTTTCAGAAAAAAAATTGGAAATTGTATTACTCAAATCCGTGTTTAAGAAATGCAAAGACCTATGCTGCAATCTGACAAATCGAATAAAATATTAAAACTGCATCCTCATGAGATAAATATGTAATAATAATTCAATTGTAAAATTTAATTCACAAACCATGAAAAAACAATTTAATACTTTTCAGTTTTTCGGATTAATTGCAGGTGTAATCCTGCTCTTTGTGCTTACATTTGGTGGGTGCAAAAAGAAAAGTGATCCCGAACCAGAGCCAACCAAATCGGAATTGGTAAAAGCAGCCATTGAACCGATACGTATGGCAACTGAACTAGAGTTGGGACATGAGGTCCCAAGTATCAATATTTATCTGCAAACGCCGGATGAAATAGCCTTTGCCTCAGCTACAGCGAATGGAGTGGCACCGCTAACACCAGCAACGTTTTTCCGGTTTGCCAGTAACACCAAGACATTCACCTCTACGGCAATCCTGAATATGTACGAAGATGGATGGCTTGATATTTACAATAAAATCACCGATTTGATCCCCGGTTATTCTGAATCCTATGTGCCGGAAACACCTGGCTGGGAAATTCCCTACAAGGATGAAATCACCATAGAACTATTACTGCAGCACGCGGCCGGTGTTTATGACGTGGATAACGATCCGGTGCCTGGATTCGACGGCAAAAGCTATATACAATTTATGTACGATGCCGACTCAGCACATCAGTTCACTGTGGCTGAGATGGTGGATCAGTTGGTGATCAACAACTTAAGTTATTTTAAGCCAGACTCAGGCTATCATTACAGCAACACAGGCTTTGCAATTCTCAGTGATATTATTGCACGGATCTACTCCCTGCATGCCGGGACACAGAAGAGTTGTACTGATTATCTGGAGGATTATATTTATGGAGCAAATTCCCCGGTTCCCCTCAATCTGCATTTCCCATGGCAGGCATCCGATGTCTATCTAGAAAATCCACATGTGAGCGGGATCATCTATTATCAGAATATCGGAAAAGTAACCTGTGGCTCCAGCAACATGAGCGCCCATATGGGAGAAGGTAACGGTTGGGCAAACTTCGTGGACCTGAACCAGTTTGTGAGGACTCTGATGACCGGAAACAACGTCTTGACTCAACAGACTGTTACGCTCATGCAGACGGATTATTCACCGTATGGAGGGAAATATGGACTGGGTTGTACGCATACAGCAAACCTTGGCTATGGACACAACGGTTGCATCAGGGGATATCTTACCCTTATGCTCTACGATCCTGATGTGGAGGTGTCGTTGATCGCTCTGCTGCCAATGGTCGATCAGACTTCGGAGGATAACTTCACAACCGGTTTTATGGCCATGTATGAAGCCGCCTGGGCTGCCAGAGCTGCATTGGGATATCCCGGGAAGCCGGATATGAAGGAGGCCGTTGAAGTCAATCCTTTTTAGCTAACAGACGTTTTATTAATATTACTTAGAAACCATGAAAACAAAAATCTTACTAATTGCCCTAATGACTTGTTCAATGACAGTCTTGGCACAAAAGCAGATTAACACCCACATACCTGTAAATCGTGATATGATGTGGTTTAACCTCAGCAGTCTTAACTGGATCGATTCTTTTGATTCATTGCATGTTATTATGGAAGAAAGATACCCCTTTACTGAGTGGAAAGGGATTGACTGGGATCAGAAACTGAGCCTTACCCAACCCAAAATTCAGGAAGCACAAAACGAGGGTGATCTTATTAAACTTACTGGAGTATTATTTGAGTATCTTTTATCCATTCCAGATGGGCATATTACAATGATTGATTTGGTCCAAGCCTATAGTCAATCAAGTCAATCGGGTAGTTTCGGGTTGAATATGATTCCAATTACCGATGGAAGTATCATCGCAAATTTA
>CAYOKJ010000224.1:0-4068 GCA_964404485.1 uncultured Bacteroidales bacterium
GAATTAAAAAATATAAAGATTTTGAAGCTGTAAATTATCATCAATGGCATGTTTGTAATCCTGCAACAAAACTTGGTGAAAAACTAGGAGTTCCTGTTTATAAATTCTTAAAAGAACCCTTAATCAGAAAATACGGCAAACAGTGGTATCAAAAACTTAAAGAAGAGGCGAAAAAGTAAATTTTCAGTTTTAAGACTCCAGTCCTCAGCAACAAGTATTCTTCAATTGGTGCTTCATCCGCTTAGCGGGTTTAGAAATACGAAAAAAAAATCTCAAAGATTATTCTTTGAGATTTTTTTTCGTAATAAATAGATTTTATTATGTGTTCAGAGCTTCGGCACCACTAACAATTTCTATTAGTTCGTTTGTAATTGCAGATTGTCGCGCTTTGTTATAACTCAACCTTAGTTCTTTCAGCATTTCTTGTGCATTGTCGGTTGCCTGATGCATTGCAGTCATTCGTGCTCCATGCTCCGAAGCAAAAGAATCTAATAATGTTTTGTAAAACTGAATTTTTAATGATTTAGGAATAAGCTCTCTTACTATATCCGTTTTATTTGGTTCGAAAATATAATCAGCAGAAACATCTGTATCTTCAGTTTTGCTTTCGTTAGCAGATAGAGGTACAATTGGTAAAAATTGCTCAACTACTATTTTTTGAACTGCTACATTTTTAAACTGATTATAAATTATCTCAATTTTATCATATTTTTTTGATGCAAAATCCTGCATTAATTTTTCTGCAAAAATTGATGTGTTTTTAAAACTCAGATCATCAAAAATTGCAATATTACTTTCGACAACAGGATAATCTCGTTTTGTAAAATATTCTGAGGCTTTTTTTCCAAAGCAAAACAAATTTAAATTTCCTTCTTTAAGTTGATTTTGATATTTTTTTTCTAAAAGTGAATTTACCTTTTTTATAATATTTGTATTGAATGCTCCACATAAACCTTTGTTTGATGCAATTACAATTAATAATACATTTTTAGGATCGCGCTCATTTGAATAAATATTTTCGTTAGTATTACTAATGCTTACGATGAGGTTTTGTAATATTTCATTGAGTTTATTAGCATAAGGACGCAAAGTCAGAATTGAGTTTTGTGCTTTTCTGAGCTTGGAAGCAGCGACCATTTTCATGGCACTGGTAATTTGCTGAGTCGAATTTATCGAATCTATCCTTGTCCTTACATCTTTTAGGTTTGGCATTTAAAAAACATTAAAATTTAAAATTATTTTTTGTCATATTTATGAGAAATATCTTTAGCTGTTTTCTCAAGAACACTAATTACCTCATCAGTAAGTTTTCCTTCTTTAAGAGTGTTAAGAACATCTTTATGATGACTGTCGAGAAAGTGAATAAATTCATCTTCGAAATCAACAACACTTTTAATAGGAACATTTTTCAACAAACCTTTTGTTCCACAATAAATAATTGCGATTTGTTTTTCAACAGTCATTGGCGAATACTGAGCTTGTTTAAGAATTTCAACGTTTCTCCGTCCTTTGTCCAGTACAGCTTTTGTTGCCGGATCAAGGTCAGAGCCAAATTTTGAAAATGCTTCAAGTTCGCGGAACTGTGCCTGGTCGAGTTTAAGAGTACCGGCAATTTTTTTCATTGATTTTATTTGTGCATTACCACCAACTCTTGATACAGAAATCCCAACATTAATCGCAGGACGAATACCTGCATTAAATAAATTTGATTCAAGAAATATCTGTCCATCAGTAATTGAAATAACATTTGTTGGAATATATGCAGAAACATCACCTGCCTGAGTTTCAATAATTGGAAGAGCAGTTAGTGAACCACCACCTTTAATCATTGGTTTTAGCGATTCGGGAATGTCATTCATTTTACATGCAATCTCATCGGAATTAATAATTTTTGCAGCTCTTTCGAGTAGTCTTGAGTGAAGATAAAACACATCACCCGGATAAGCTTCACGTCCAGGAGGTCTTCTAAGTAATAATGAAACCTCGCGATAAGCAACTGCTTGTTTTGACAAGTCATCATAAATTATTAAGGCAGGTCGGCCTGTATCTCTAAAAAATTCACCAATTGCAGTTCCTGCAAAAGGAGCATAAAACTGCATTGCTGCAGGATCTGATGCAGTTGCCGTAACAATAACTGTATAAGGCAGTGCACCATTATCATCGAGTGATTTTACAATATTTGCAACCGAAGAACCTTTTTGTCCGATTGCAACATAAATACAGTAAACAGGATTACCTTTATCGTAAAACTCTTTTTGGTTTATAATTGTATCAATTGCAATAGCAGTTTTACCGGTTTGGCGGTCACCAATAATAAGTTCTCTCTGTCCACGTCCAACCGGTATCATTGAGTCAATAGGTTTGATACCTGTTTGAAGAGGTTCGTTAACAGGTTGGCGGAAAATAACACCCGGTGCTTTTCTTTCGAAAGGCATTTCAAAAGTTTCTCCTTTTATCTCACCTTTTCCATCAATTGGCTCACCCAGAGTGTTGATAACTCTGCCAAGCATTCCTTCACCAACTCTAAGTGAGGACACTCTTTTTGTGCGTTTTACAATGTCACCTTCGATAATATTTCTACTGTCGCCCAAAAGTACTATACCAACATTATCTTCTTCAAGGTTAAGTATAATTCCTTTTAAGTTTCCCTTTTCAAATTCTACCAGTTCACCTGATACAGCGTTACCCAATCCATAAACACGGGCGATACCATCACCAATTTCAAGAACAGTTCCCACTTCTTCCAGTTTGGCTTCGTCGTTAAATCCAGATAGTTGTTGACGTAAAATTGCGGATACTTCAGAGGGTTTTATTTCTGCCATTTTTATAAATATTTAATTAAAATCCTTTTTGATATAAATTGATATTGAACTCTTTTTTAAGGTCTTCAAGTTGTTTTAAAATACTTGCGTCATATTTTTTATCACCATAATCTAAAACGAAACCACCAAGAAGTTCTTTTTTAACTTCTTCAATAAGTTCGATTTCACCACCTGTTTGCTGTTTCATAATATTAAGAATTTTATTTCTTGAGTTAGCATCAATCTTAACAGCAGTTTTGAAAAAAGTAGTTGTTATATTTTTATATTCCTTAAATAATTTAATAAATTCTTTTGCGATAGATTCTATATAAATTTCGCGTCTTTTATTAGTAATGATGACTAAAAACTTAAGAGATATCTTTTGCATGTGTTTCTCGAAAAGAGCTTTAATAATAGATATTTTCTTTTTAGAATTAATTATAGGACTCTGCAAAAGAAGTCTGAAATCTTTGTTTTCTTTACAAACAGAGATTATAAGTTCCATATCTGTTTTTACTTTTTCGAGTATTTTTTGCTCGATAGTCAAATCAAATAGTGCTTTTGCGTAGCGTACAGATATCCGTGTTTGCCTCATTATATTTAATTATTTGATTCTATTGCAATTTTAATAGTAAATTAATAATATTTTAACATTTGCCAATATTCCATTAAATTTGTAGCAGCATCAATTATTTATATTTCTTATTAATTAAAATTAATATCTTTAATTAATTCATTTACAAATTCTTCTTGTTTATTGTCGCTGGACAGTTCTTTATTTAGAATTTTTTCAGCTATTTCAATTGATAATGAAGCCAGTTGATTTTTCAAATCTGTTGTTGCAGCCATTTTTTCGTTTTCGATTCTTTCTTTGGCACTCTCAACAATTCTGTCAGCTTCTTCATTAGCTTTATTTTTAGCTTCTTCAATTATTGTATCTCTAACTTTTCTGCCGGCACGCAAAATCGCATCTCTTTCTTCTTTGGCATCTTTAAGTAATTGTTCGTTACTGAATTTTAGTTTTTTCATTTCTTCCTTTGCCTTGTTAGCAGCGTTAAGAGCATCATCAATAGTAGATTCTCTTTCGTGCAAAGCTTTTATTATAGGTTTCCATGCAAATTTTGCAAGTACCCATAAAAGGATAGCAAAGGATAAAGTCATCCAAAAAATTAAACCAATTCCGGGTTGTACGATTTCCATTTTTTTTTATTTATTATTAGTTCAAAATAAAATTCTTCTTTTAAAATATCCTTTACATCTTAACCAA
>CAYOKJ010000225.1:0-4042 GCA_964404485.1 uncultured Bacteroidales bacterium
AATACAACCGGATATCAGGATACCACTAACCGTTGAAAGAGTAATTGAACAATGGGAAGAAAGCAAGGATGTGGAACTTGAGTATGCAATAAGTATTCTGCTTGATATTCCTGAAAATTTGGATGAAAACCAATTTGTACTTTATCCAAATCCCACTCATGATTTCTTTATTGTCGGTTATAATTCAGAAAAATTAGTAACCCTAAGCATTTATGATATTCATGGGAGCCTTATTAAAATTGTTGAGGATTACAAAACCGGTCAATATGTTAACATTAAGAATCTGCCAAGTGGTATTTATTTAATAAGACTTACTGACAATGATAGAAACTTAACAGCTAAACTGATCATAGAAAGGTAACAGATAATGATACAAATAATCACCAAAACACCTTAATATATAAAAATCCCGTAGTGCGTTAGCATCTATGGTTTTTATATCAATTGTTGAACGACACCAAAAGTAGCGGGGCCGTCTATTTTAGAGGGTATGTGATTTCACTTCTGTTTTTCAAACTAATATTTTAGAGTTTTCATATCTAAATAAAAAAACCCTTATAAGAAAAAAAACATCATTAACATAAGCCTTATTTTACTATAGAGGATATTCTGGTATTTTTAAACTGTTCTTTTAAAAATGCAAAATTATCTTGAAGAGCCTTTTGATTAAGTTCAATTGTTGATGTTAGCATAAGTTTGCATATAGACTAATATATTAATTTGAAAGTCTCATTTCTAAATATGGATTTGTAAACCCTACTTTTTCGTACAGAAACCTTGCAGGATTATCTTTTTCAACATGTAAGGCAATGTCTCCTTCGGTTAGTTCGATTGCTTTGTTCATTAATTTTTCCCCATAACCTTTTCCTCTATGTGCACTGTCAACAGCAATATACACTAAGATGTTTTTAGGAATATAATCTGACATCCCAGTTCTGTTAAGTACTACAATTCCAACAATATTCTCGTTTTCATCATATCGTTCTAATACAAAACCGCCAAAGGATGGAGTTTCTTCTAAAGCATAATTTACAGCCTTTTTAATGTCAGGTTTTTTATCTCCATATTGTCCTAAATGTTTATATAAAAATTCTGTAGCAGTATGCTTTTGTACAGCTGACATTTTTGTGTGTGGATTGTAAATTTTAAATTTTAACATAATAATAATAAATTTAAGTTCTATGCAACATATAATTAACATTAAATCTGCTATTCTTTTGATATATAGATTTTTAATGTGTTGCAAATAACATTTTAGTTTCTATGCGACAAATTTACAAAGAATTTTTATAAATAAAAAATATAAAGCCTATTAAATATTAATTTATACCAACTGAGCATCCAAATTACCGATATATTTCGTTTCTTTTTTCCTTTCTCTACGTTAAATATTATTTCCGTCCGTACGGATGCAAAGAATATTTGCCTTGACAAAGAAAAAAATATTTCAAAATATTTATCAGCAATTTAGAAATCCAATTGGTATTATAGGATTATTGGAGTAGTCTGAAACAAATATAGGTTGTGTAGAACCAATTTTTAAGTTAAATTATCTTCAATGGTAATCATTGGTGAAGCATCCACTTCAGAAATGTCAAGATAATAAGTTAAAACATTTAAAGCATCATCTAATTCATTAATCTTCTCTTTTGGCAGTTTTTCGAGTTTTACGGATAATTTCTCATGAAGTAAAGCAGGAATCTTGTCTAACAATTTTGCTCCTAATGAAGTTAATGCAATGTAAGTTGTCCTTTTATCCTCTTTTTTAGGTAAACGTGCTACAAGACCTTTCTTCTCTAATCTGTCAATTATTCCTGTAACAGTACTTGAGTTTAAATTTAAATAATTGCGTATTTCTTTGTGAGTTGACTGAAAATCATCACAGCCATTAAGATAATTTAAGCATAATACTTGCGGAATACTTACACCATACTCTTTTTGAATCTTTTTAGACTCCAAATTCATTGACCGCACAATCCGTCTTATTTTAATTAGAATTTCTGTATAATCCATGATGTAAATTTATTTTATACAAATTTAAATGATTTCTTTCTATTTATGAATAAAATTGAAATATTTTTTACCTTTAAATCACACGAAAGGATTCGTTCGATAGCGGGGGGAGTGCCTTAATTTTCTACCCACCAGCAACAAAGCCATAAAGCAAAATAAGACAGAGTTTTGTTTTTAACTTTTTGTATAAAATAGATTGATTTCCAATTAAAAATATATTAAAAATATCTTGCAATTAAATATAATGGAACCTTTTATTATTATGATTAAGCTATTTTGATAGAATCTCAGAATATTTATTTCTCATTAAAATAGAAGTAGAACCAAAAAAAGAATTAATTTTAATGATAAAATAATCACAAAAATTTTAAACAAACAGACCAAAACAAAATGAATCATAATGACATTTTACGTCGGATACGTTACACTTTCGATTTCAGCGATTCGAAAATGATTGAGATATTTGACCTGGCAGGGCACAAGGTTACAAGAGCACAAGTAAGTAATTGGTTAAAAAAGGATGATGACCCTGATTATCAGGGGCTTTATGATATCGATTTGGCAATTTTCTTAAATGGTCTGATTATTGAAAAACGTGGTAAAAAAGAAGGACCACAACCGCTCCCTGAAAAGCGATTAAATAATAATGTCGTTTTAAGAAAGTTAAAAATTGCATTTAACCTGAAAGATATTGATATTATTGATATTCTTTCTTCGGTAGATTTGCGTATAAGTAAACATGAGTTGAGTGCATTTTTCCGGAAACCAAATCAAAGTCAGTATCGCCTGTGTAAAGATCAGATATTGCGGAATTTTTTGCATGGTTTGCAGAAAAAATATCGCGTAAATCAAAATTAATGAAGGCAGCTTCAATAAAAGAAATTAAACAGGAATTAAGCACACGTTCGCAAAGCGAGTTACTTAAACTTTGCCTGCATCTGGCAAAATTCAAAAAAGAAAATAAGGAATTGTTGACATACCTTTTGTATGAAGCATCGGATGAGCAAACATATATCGAAAGTATTAAGATTGAGATTGACAAAGAGTTTGAACAGATAAACAGACAGAGTTTTTATTATATAAAAAAAAGCGTTCGTAAAATATTGCGAACTGTAAAAAAATATATCAGGTATTCAAAAAAGAAAGAGACCGAGGTGGAATTGTTAATTTATTTTTGCATTCAACTAAAACAAATGAGCCCGGCAATAGAAAAAAATACAGCGCTTTTTAATCTTTATAATCGACAAATAGAAGCAATAAAAAAAGCAATCTTTTTTTTGCATGAGGATCTGCAATTTGATTATAATTATGAGTTGGAGAATATAAATAATTAAAATTATATGGAAACAAAGAACACAAACAAAGAACAAGCCAATAATCCATTACATGGAGTAAAGTTAGTGGATATTTTGGAGTTTTTGGTTGATAAATATGGTTGGGAACTTTTAGGTGAAAAGATTAATATTAATTGTTTCAACAGCAATCCTTCAATAAAGTCAAGTTTAAAGTTTCTTAGAAGAACACAATGGGCAAGAGATAAAGTTGAGAGATTGTATTTAAAATCAATAAAAAAATAAATGAAGCTCCCCGCCGCAAGCAATGGGGAACCTGCCTGCCGGCAGGCAGGTATAACCCTGGAGATCCCTCGGTTACACTCGGGATCAGTTCGACTAAATGTTTGCTTCACAAAATTAAAGTCTCACTGATTTAATGTAAACTAAAATAATCAATCAAAAAATTTCGGAATGTGTTTAAGGTTCGGAAAACCAATACCAGCCGTAAGAATATTATTCCGGTTACAGAGTTTAAGTTCTGTTTATTAACTAATCCCTAATTGTTTTGCATGGTTTTTTTATAAAATTATTTTTTTTTACTTTTTTACTTTTAAAATATTTTCCATTCAACAATTAAAACTCAAATAAAAAAAGCTCTAATTTTCTGAAAATTAATGGTTTTTATTGCTGTCTTCTTAAGAAGTTTCTGTACTTTTGCAACCCAAAACAAAAAGCAAGCTAAAATGTTGACATTT
>CAYOKJ010000226.1:0-4042 GCA_964404485.1 uncultured Bacteroidales bacterium
GCAGTATTGATTGATGGTGATAATGCTCAATCAATACTAATTAAGGAACTTATAGAAGAAGTCTCGAAATATGGGAAGGCTACTATTAGAAGAATTTATGGAGATTGGACAACACCTCAAATGAATAGCTGGAAAGAAATAATTAATCAATACTCAATAAATCCAATACAAAAATTCTCTTATACTACAGGGAAAAATTCAACTGACAGTTCACTTATTATTGACGCTATGGATATATTACATAGTCATAGTGTCGATGGCTTCTGCATTGTTTCCAGTGATAGTGACTATACAGGACTAGCTAAAAGAATTCGAGAAGAGGGACTTTTTGTTATGGGTATTGGACGAAAAATTACACCAATCGCATTCGTAAATTCTTGTGAAGTTTTTACGTTCACTGAAAACTTAATATCCGAATCGGAAGTATCTGGAGAAAAAGACACTGAAAAAGTAGAAATAAAGAAAAATAGACAACCTAAGACAGTTAATCAAAAGCTCACTAAAAAACCGGTAACAAAGAGTAAATTTCCAAAACTTGACATCCGTATTATTGATAAGGCTTTTGAAATATCAATTAATGAGGAGGATGAAGCATATATCGCTAAAGTTGGATTGTCTCTTAGAAAAATTGACCCAAGCTTTGACCCAAGAACTTATGGATTTAAAACTCTTACTCAACTTTTTAAGGGTATAAATAAATATGTAATTGTCAAAAATGAAGTGCATGGATTAAATCATCCACTTGTGAAATTGAAATAACTACAGCTAATCGAGTAGCCCATCCCATCAGTAAACACTAACATGGAGAAGCTCTCACACCACTAAATCCCGAAAGCTTTCGGGAGGTCTCGGGTACATAAAGGGACATAGTTTACACTTTTTTATGTTGCAATTAGAATGAGTTCTGCAAATTTCTAACAAGCTTTTGCTAGTAGGTTGAAAACTATGATTTAAAATCACTATCTTTACATTTTAGATGAAAAAATAATTGTTATTATTTTGTATGAATTCTTATTTATAAAACAAAATAATGATTAAAAAATTAATTAAAAGTACTATATATGATATGAACAGAATATTCTGTTTATACTAATATCGTGCTTAATTAAAATTACAAACGAAAAATTTTTATTAGAAATCATCATTTATTAATTCTATAAATTTAATATTATTGGAAGTGATTTTGGAAAATCATTTAAAGGGTTCTATGTTTTTCCCTAAATCAACTTAAAAAACTAATTTTTAGAACCCACCTTAATAACAAATAAATTAAAAGATGAAAATGAAAATCCTATTATTGGTGTCATTGTTCCTGACCCTTTCGGTCAGTGTGTTCTCTCAAGTGAAAACCGGAACACTCAAAGTCTTTTCTGACACACAAGGTATCACCGTCTTTGTGGACGATGTGAAACAGGTAAACTATACTGATATAGACAAGATATCTGTGGGTACACACTATTTAAAGGTATTAAACGGTTCGGGTGAAAAGATTTATAGTCAGATTGTGACCATCAACCAGGACGCGGTTACTACAGTCTTGGTGGAAGATTCACAACCACAAGTTAAACCCGTTGTCCAGTCACAAAAAAAACCAGTCGACAAACCCGATGCAGTAAGTTACAACAGTACATCCATAGCAGAAGCGCCAGTGGTCAAAGAAGAAACTACCATTGTAGAACCCATTATAAACATAGGTCAAGTGGACGGAAAACTTCCTTCTGGTAAGAACGGTGCGTTCGGGTTGACTTTCGGAATGAGTGAATCACAAGTTTCTATAATCATGGGACGTGATATGCATTCGGTTGACAAGGGAAAGTCTTACGTGTCATATACCATGATCGACAAAAGATTTAATCCAATCGTACCATTTCTTGTGGAATGTAGATTCATGGATGGTAAGTTGTTTCAAATATTAGTAGGATACCCTTCAATGGAAATGAATCAAATCAAAAATAAGATATCTATTAGTAAGAATTTCTTACCACTTAACGAATACAACAAGATTTATGCTGAATTGATCGCACAATACGGTCAACCGACATCCGCTGAAAGGATATTCCAAGGTGGGTACAAAGACGGTGACGGTCGTGAACTAGAAGCAATAAAGAACAAAAAAGCACTAATTCTGTCGAGTTGGGTTAACCCAGACACACAGAACGAGACCTACTTGGTTATTGCTTATTCGACAGCACCATTGGTTTTTGTAGTATATCAGGATGGTACGATGTCAAGACAAGCACAACAGAACAAACTTGTGGTTCACAAATACCAATACAAGAATTCGTTCAAGGAAAATTATTTTAAGTAAAATAAATAACTCTTTTATAAAAACAATTAAAAACTTCAAAAAATGAAAACAAAAATTTTTTGCTTACTGGTGCTCTTTCTGCCTTTTACAGGCAGTGTTTTCTCACAGACAAAAACTGGTACATTGAAAGTCTTTTCTGACATTCAGACGATAACCGTGTTTGTCGATAATGTTAAAGTAGAAAACTATGCTGAAGTGAATCTTCTAATCGGAACACACTATGTCAAAGTTGTCGATGGTGATGTAAAACTTTACGGACAGATTGTGACTATCAATCTCGATCAGATTACAAGTGTCCTTGTTGAACCACCTAAAGATAATGTCGCTGCTGTAGCGAAACCTGATGATGTCAAACCGACAGAGCAGACGGGCACAGGAACGGTTAATGTCTTTTCTGAATTCACGGGTATATCTATATACCTTAACGAACATAAACAAGGTGACGACATTAAGACTATCAATAATGTTACAGCTGGAAACCATTATCTCAAAGTGATGAAAGATGGTGTCAGTATATTCGCAGAACTCATAACTGTGAATCCTGGCCAGACCACTACCGTTCTTGTGAAGAACAGTGAACAGGTTGCAGAAAAGATTATGGAAGCAAAAACACCCGAACGTCAAAATTATCAGAACAACAAAATTGATGTCTTGTTAACTTCAAATGCAGTTTCGACTACTGTTAAAAAATCAAATTACTATCCTGGTTTCTATGGTTATTATGGTTATAATAAATCAAATACGAATACCGTAAATGTTAGTGATTTTAAAATTATCAAAGGTGGTGTTGCTGAAATTAGTGATATTGACTTAGCTACATTAGCTCGTAATCAGAATATTTTGTCTCGTAATATAAGAGACATCACAAGACAAAAGAGGCAAGTCAATATTGGTTCAATTGGATTCTTGGGTTCTATGGCAATTGGTATACCTATTATTGTTGATATTTTTCATAAATCGACACCTGATCGTCCTGGTGGTTTTTTACATCCAAACACTTCCGTTACACCAAATTGGGAATTTGCAGTACTAGGAACATGTATTGTAACCGGAATAATCAGTTATGCTCTTGTTATAAATTCGGGCAAACACAAACCAAGACACTACTACACACCTAGTGGTGCTAACACTGATGCTCAGACAGTCAACCACAAACTCAAACTGAAATTGGGACTTTCGGAATCCTATGATGTAAGATAAATTACTCAAATCCCCTTCGTCAAAAAAACGAAGGGGATTTTGACTAAAAAACAAACTTTTAATGTTTTTCAACATAGAAAATAAGAAAAATCAAGAAAAATGAAAATAATCAGAACTTTGTTTGTAATAATGACCTTATTCTTAATGAGTTTTGTGTCATTTGGACAGACTGTAGACCAGTATTTCCAAGCTGGAATGGATAACTTTACTAACAAGGATACTGGTAAATAATGGTTGTTCGTTAAGATACATAGTTTACAAAAGTTAAAGATTAGACTTTACACTAAATTAGTTGGTACGATAAAAGGACATAGTTTACACTTTTTTAGCTTGCAATTAGAATGAGTTTTGCAAATTTCTAACAAGTTTTTGTTAATAGATTAAATTTTTGATTTATATTTATGTATCTTTACATTATTGATTAACAAAAATTATTATTATTTTATATGTATCCTTATTTATAAAACAAAATAATGATTAAAAAATTAATAACATTTAATAGATAATATCATGGGAAAAGGTAAAGACGCAAAG
>CAYOKJ010000227.1:0-1921 GCA_964404485.1 uncultured Bacteroidales bacterium
TCAAAAATCTTTACCCCGAAAGCTTTCGGGGGTGTTCGGTGTTCGATATTCAAAATTATTTATTTTAAAAGAATCGATTTATCAAAGAAATAAATTCATTTCTTATTATTGGTTTTGAAATATATTCATTACAACCGGAGTTAATTGCATCTTCTCTATCGCCCGTAAGACCAAATGCAGTTTGAGCGATGATAACTAATTCTTTATTAAATTGACGTATTTTACGGGTAGCTTCGTATCCTCCCATAACAGGCATTCTAATATCCATAAATACTAAATCTATATCAGTATTATTTTTACAAAGTTCAATGGCTTCTAAACCGTTTTTAGCATGTAATAATTCACGATACATTTTTCCTAGCATTTTATTTATGAGTAAATAAGATTCTTCATCGTCTTCTACAATTAATATTTTCAGATTTTTAATTTTTATTTCTAAATCTGTTCTGCTATTTATAACTTCGTCAACTTTTTTTAACCCTACATCATAAGGGATAGTAAAATAAAAGATTGAACCCTTTCCTTTTTCGCTTTTCACCCACAATTCACCTCCAAGCATTTCAATATAAGCTTTGGAAATAGCTAAACCTAAACCGGCTCCTTGCAAGGCTTGTTTATCTGAAATATCAGCTTGTATAAAACGTTCAAAAATTGCTTTCTGTCTGTCACTGTCAATACCTAAGCCTGTGTCTTTTACGTAAAATGTAAGGTATTCACCACTTTTGGTATAACCAAATTCTATTGAACCTTTTTCAGTGTATTTGATGGCGTTTTTTACAAGATTTGTCAGTATAGCATAAATTTTCTCGCTGTCGGTTTTTAAAATGGCTTCTTTTGAAGTCAAAGAATTTATGTACGAAAACTTAATCCCCTTTTGTTCTACCTCCGGTTTAAAGAAAGTATAAACATATTCGATTTGCTCGTTAATATTTGATTTCTGCATATTAACTTCCATCAGTCCTGCTTCTATTTTCGAAATATTAATAATATCATTGATGATATTAAGCATACGTGCTCCGCTTTTTTCTATGACACCGATATATGTTTGTTGTTCTTCTCCTGTCAAATTTGGTTCTTTCAACAAGTCGGCAAAACCAAGAATTCCATTCATGGGTGTTCGTATTTCATGGCTCATATTTGCCAGAAATGCTGATTTTAAGCGGTCAGACTCCTTTGCTTTTTTAAAAGCAATAATAAGATCCTGTTCTGCTTTCTTTCTAAAAATTGAAATACTTATCTGTTGTCCTATAAATTCCAGCATTTCCATATCCGACTCATTGTATGCAAATTCATCTGTGTAACTCTGAATAGCAATAACACCGGTTACTTTCCCTTCAAATTTAAGTGGAGCCCCAAGCCATACTTTTGATAAGCTACCCTTATATTCCAGCTTGCCTTCTTTTACAAACTTTTCCTTAAGGGCAATATTCGCAAGTAATGGCTTTCTTGTTTCAACAACGTACTTCGACAAAGTTTTTTCTGCCGGATGAGAAGAAAAACCATCTTTTTCATCAACATAAAATGGGAATTCAAGCATGTCTGTTTTGTAATCATATAGAGCTACATAGAAATTTTTTGTATCAATAATTGTTCCCAATTCTTTCTGCATAAAGGCAATTAATTCTTTTAGATTATTTGTTGTCCTAACAGAATTAGAAATATTGTATAATACTTTCTGAATTTGCTCTGAGCGCTTGCGTTCTATTATTTCAGTTTTTAAATCCTTTGTGGTTTTATTAAGATCATTTAAAACAACTAAATTGGCAATTCTCTGTTTTTCGCTTTTATCAAAAAGTCTTTTTTGTTCCACAGACTTTTCTAAAATTACTTTTTCGGCCTGTTTTCGCAAAGTAATATCTTCAAAGATTGTAGCAAAATATCCTTTCTGAGTGCTGTATGCAACTATGGAATACCACTTGTT
>CAYOKJ010000227.1:2021-4025 GCA_964404485.1 uncultured Bacteroidales bacterium
GCGAAAGCATCAAGCAAAGAATTAAATAAAGACTTGTATTTTTTTTCACTTTCGCTTAAGGCTTCTTCAGCTTTAATGCGTTCGTTTATCTCAGCACTAAGTTTATCAACAGATGTTGTTGATTCTTTTAGGTTTTTTGCCATTTGGTTAAAGGATTTTCCAAGAAACCCAATTTCATCTTTTCGTTTAACGGAAACTCTTGAATCAAAATTCCCTTGTGCTATTAACTCTACATGCTCTATTAATTTTCTTATTGGTTTTGCAGCTCTACTACCTATTATTTTTGAAGTAAAAGCCAAAATCACAGAAAGTAAAAATGTAATCAATAATAATATTTTTAAATCTTCTTGAGCAGGTTTAACAATAAGAGAGATCGGATGATAATCTATTATATACCAGGATTCTCCACTATTTCCTTTTTTATGGTCAATAGATTCGAAACTCCCACCAAAATTATACCCTTTAATTCCTTTCGTAATTCTAATCTCAGAAATACCTATAATACACTCATTCCCATTTTCTTCTACAACAACGGCACCTTCCCCAGACCTGAGTTTTTCAAGAAGTATTGCAGAAACTCTTTCGCTAAGAGGTTCTTTACCTTCCTCAAAAATAATAAGACCACCGCTACGCACCAATTTTATTACCTCAGAACCTTCTCTTGTATAGTTCAAAATCATTTCACTAAGCGAACCTAATACGTTTAAATTCACTTTTAAAATACCAATAATTTCATCATCACTTTTTATTGGAACTACAATTCCTAGTACATAACCACCAACACTTTTGTCATAGCCCCTGTCATCTAAAAACACAGATCCCGCGCCATTATTGTATGCTCCTTTCCACCAGTATTTATGACCATGATTAAATGTTGTGAGTTTGGCTGTAGAAGCAATTAGTGCACCATATTTATTGGTAATAAAAATCTCACCATATTCGCCTTCTAAATTATTTTGTTGATTTTTTAGATATTTTGAAACAACGTTGTTGGTATATTTAAGTATAAAAGGATTATCAATATCTTTAATGCTTTTCCATTTTTCGTTTTTAGATTGAATTTCTTTATCTCTGATTTGTTCCGATAACAAGCCGTAATATTCATTGCTTTTTTTCAAAGTTTCCAATATGCCAGGAGCAACAGCAATTGTTTTTGTAGTTTTGACCTTTTCCAAAAGATGATTTTCAATTCCTACAGATATTTCGTTAGTAACATTTTTAGAAAGTTCTACATGTTTGTTTAACAAATCATTATAATTAATATAATAAATGGTTGTAATACCAATTATCAGAACTATAAAACTGGATATAAAAATTTTTATCGATTGGTTTAGTGCAAAATTCATTTCTAAAACTTTTTTAATATTTTCAATAATTATTTTCATAGCATACTATTATTTAGAAATATAGAAGTGTTTTCCCGAAAACGAATAAAATGCTGGTGAGCAAAGATATTAAAAATTAATCAGAATTAAAGATGCCTTTTGTTCGTAAGCTCAAAAAGTCAGAATTTTTCATTAATTTCATCTGGATTTTTAAAATTGGTAAATACAATGCATTTTTTTATTCGTGAAACTCAATTTTCAAAAACGTAGTGCATTGAAAATAGTTTTTGAACGAATCCAAATAGCGTAGCGTATCGGGATAAATGAGTTAATACTCCGATGCTCTGCCTTGAATAAAAAAAAATCCTATTCGATACCTCGTAAGCTATGCTACGAAGTTGCTCATTGTAATTTTGGAACTGCGAAACCTAATTAATTCTTAGGAGTATTAATAATAATATTTAGGTAACAATATCATATTTTTCTTTTTCACCATTTTTTTTAAGTAATTCATTAATCTCTTTCCGCAATTCATTAACTATGATTTCTCTATCTACTGAAGCCTCATTAAAAATTTCCAGTTCCTTCATTCTCTTTTTCATTTCTGCTTCTACCCGTTTACGTTCGGTGATGTCATTAAAGCTCCATATTCTTCCTTTAACGGTTTTTCTTTCCAACA
>CAYOKJ010000228.1:0-3911 GCA_964404485.1 uncultured Bacteroidales bacterium
AGAAATTTCATATATTTGTTGCTTCAAAATTTTAATCAAAAAACAACAAATAAATAAAATGAAAATGAAAAAAATCTTATTAACAATTAGTCTATTATTTGCGATTGGAATAAACATAAACTCTTTCGCATGTACAAATTATCTAATAACTAAGGGTGCTTCTGTTGATGGTTCTACCATGATCTCTTATGCCGCTGACTCTCATGTTCTTTTTGGAGAATTATACCACTGGGCCGCAGCTACATATCCCGAAGGTACTATGATGGACATTTACGAATGGGACACCGGTGATTATCTTGGACAGATTGAGCAGGCTCGCGAAACATATAATGTTATTGGAAACATGAATGAATATCAGGTTGCCGTTGGAGAAACAACTTACGGTGGTCGTTCGGAATTGCATAAACAACCCGGTGCAATTATGGATTACGGAAGCCTTATGTTTATTGCTTTACAAAGATCAAAAACAGCACGCGAAGCCATAAAAAATATTGCTGAGTTAATGGAAAAATATGGTTATTACAGCTCAGGTGAATCTTTATCAATTTCAGATAAAGATGAGGTTTGGATTATGGAAATGATAAGTAAAGGTGAAAGCGAAAAAGGTGCTGTCTGGGTTGCCAGAAGAGTTCCTGACGGTTATGTTTGTGCTCATGCAAATCAAGCAAGAATTACTACTTTTCCACTCGAAAATAAAACAACTTCTATTTCTTCAGATAATATGAATATGATTTTTGATAAAGATATAGAATGTGTTTATGCTGCTGATGTTATATCTTTCGCAAGAAAAAAAGAATGGTTCAAGGGAAAAAGCCAATATTTCAGTTTTTCTGACACTTATGCTCCTGTAACTTTTGGTGGAGCCAGATTTTGTGAAATTCGGGTTTGGACTATGTTTAATGCTGTTGCAGATGGAATGGATCAATATTGGGATTACTGTAAAGGTCATATCAAACATGATAAAAAATATGTTGACGGAAGAAAAAACATCAACCAATATGCAACTAACAGAATGCCTTTGTGGATCAAACCAAATAAAAAAGTTTCTGTTCATGATATGATGATGTTTATGAGAGATCATCTTGAAGGTACTGAACTTGATATGAGAAAAGATATTGGTGCCGGACCATTTGAAGTTCCATATCGTTGGCGTCCACTAACATGGAAAATTGATGGTGTTGATTATTGTAATGAAAGGGCAACTTCAACTCAACAAACCGGTTTTTCTTTTGTTACTCAATCCCGTTCTTGGATACCTGATGAAATAGGTGGAATATTCTGGATGGGTGTTGATGATGCTGCAAGTACTGTTTATGTTCCTTTTTACTCAAGTATAACAAAAGTACCTCATACTTTCGCAAGAGGAAACGGCCAAATGATGGAATGGTCTGATGATGCTGCTTTCTGGGTTTTTAACCAAGTAAGTAATTTAGCATATACACGTTATAATGCTATTCATCCTGAAATTGAAAAAGTGCAATTCGAACTGGAAAATGAATTTATTGAATTCACTACGGCTGTTGATGCTGCCGCTTTTGAACTTCATAAAAAAGATGCAAAACTTGCTGTTGAATATCTCACCAATTATTCTGTAAATCAGGGTAACCGTGTTGTTTATACATGGAAGAAATTATATCAACATCTTTTTATGAGATTTATGGATGGTAATATTAAAGAACCAAATCCAGGCAAACAAAATCCAAAACTAAAACAACCCGGCTACGGTGATGATTGGTATCATAAAATAATCCAGGAAACCGGAGATAGATTTAAAGTTATTGGATCAGCACACTAAAATTAAAAATAACACACTGATTTTTATGATTATATAAGATTTTAAATGAACGATCTCGTAGCATAGCTAACGAGGTATCAAATAGGATTTTCTTTTTTGATTTGATTCAGTGCATCGGAGTATTAACTCATTTATCCCGATACGCTTCGCTATCGGGATTCGTTCAAAAACTATTTTCAATGCACTACGTTTTTGAAAATTGAGTTTCACGAATAAAAATTAGTGTGTTATCAATATTTATTATAACAAATATCATAACAAATTAGTGCACTATTATCATGAAAAAAACCTCCCTCTTAATATTGGCATTCATCCTTTCAGGTATAGCTTTTCCATGCACGAATTTAATAGTTACAAAGGGAGCTTCCGCTGATGGATCAACATTCTTGTTTTACTCTAATGATGGTGAATGGATTTATCATCTAGATAAAACTCCTGCAAAAAATCATCAGTTAGGTGACTCACTTGAGTTTTCAGGAAGATTTGGTGCAAAAGGGAAAATTCTTCAAGTGCCTCACACTTATGCTGTGCTTGGTTTTCAGATGAACGAACATCAGGTGGCTGTAGGAGAAACTACTTTTGTTGGCAGAGAAGAACTTTGGAACAAATCAAAATATCTTGAATACTGGCATCTAATGCGATTAGTTTTGGAAAGAGCAAAAACAGCAAGAGAGGCTGTCAAAGTCATGACCGGGTTAGTTGAACAATATGGTTATGGCAGCGAAGGAGAATCTTTTTCAATAGCCGATCCTAACGAAGCATGGATACTCGAAATGGTAGGAACAGGTAATGGTGGTGAAGGTGCTATCTGGGTAGCTGTAAAAATACCGGATGGATATATTTCTGCTCATGCAAATATGGCTCGCATAGGTGAGTTTCCTTTAGATGATCCTGAAAATTGTTTGTATTCAGATAATGTAATTTCTTATGCCGTGGAAAAAGGATATTATGATCCGGATTCGGGTGAACCATTTAGATTTAACGAAGCTTACTGTCCTCCAAACCCTGAACGTCTGAAATATTGCGAATCAAGAGTCTGGAGTTTGTTTAACAGAGCGGCGCCATCGCAAAATCTTTCACCCGATTATTGCCGTGCGGTAAAAGATGCCAAAAGATATCCCCTGTACATCAAACCTGATAAAAAAATAACGCTTGAAAATGTTATCGACTTTGTAAGGGATCATTATGAGGGAACAGATTTCGACATGACAAAAGGAATTGATGCCGGTCCTTTCGGATCACCAAACAGGTGGAGACCACTTTCGTGGGAAAGTGATTCGGTAAAATATTCCTGGGAAAGACCAATTTCGATTTATAATTCTGCTTTTTCTTATATTGCACAACTTCGCTCGTGGTTTCCAAATGAAATTGGTGGTGTTGCCTGGTTTGGTGTTGATGGTACATATTTTTCTTGTTATTTCCCTATTTATTGTGGGGTTACAAAAATATCAGAACCTTTTACAAAAGGCGATATTCGCAATTTCTCATGGGAATCTGCATGGTGGACATTCAATTTTGTTTCAAATTTCTCCAACCTTAAATATTCTTATATGAAAGAGGATATTCAAAAAATTCAGCAAAAACTCGAATCTAAATTTATTTCCGATCAGGATTCTATCGTTAAAGCTGCACTGAAATTAAACAAAGAGGAGAGAATTAATTTTATTACGGAATACTCCTGTAATCAGGGAAATCTTGCTCACAAAGAATGGATTGAGCTTGCGGAATTTCTCATCATGAAATATAATGATGGATATATTAAAGATGAAAATAGTAAAATTACTTCTCCCGGTTATCCTGAAAAATGGAAACAGGAGATGATAAATCTTTACCCTGAGAAATTCAAAATTCCTCGTTAATAAACATAATTTTTTTAGCTGATCGGTGAAATGCGTAGCATATTTCACTAGGTTCAAGACAAAAATAAAAACAAATAGATTTCTCCCGTTAGTCGAAATGACTGTATCTGAATCAATTTTGCAAAACATATATAGAACGGTCATTTCGACTAACGGGAGAAATCTAAACGTGACAAAGAAACAATCATAAAACCCTATTTTCTTAGGATCGGCATTTTAAAAATCAACGGTCGTAGAAAAAAAATAAAACTGTAGCG
>CAYOKJ010000229.1:0-3905 GCA_964404485.1 uncultured Bacteroidales bacterium
TTTTTATCTTAAAATAAATGGAATAATAGTGGCAATAATAGCCGTGAAAATTACTACCATTATAAAAAGATTGTATCGTACATTATAATTTCCGAGTAATGAAAAATCATAATAACTATCAACCTTCTGGTCTTCGTACATTTTAATCAGACCTTTCAAAAGCTTCTCTCTTGTTTGTTTCCCTTTTTTCAATCCAATGACTACAACCAGGTTTACCACAACAATAAGGCAAACGAAAATAAACATCACAATAAGGCTCGAATTGTCGGTTCTCGAACTTTCTGACATTCCTGAATTTACTGCCAGGGTTATCATATTGAGTATTATTGCTGAAAGAATAAAGATAATGTCGGTGCGTGTGTTTTGTTGTAATTCCGATGTAATGTGTTTATGAACATGCTCAATCATTTTTTGTCCTCCTTATTTTTTATTAATAAAAATACAATTCATCTTAATTTTATTCAAATATAATCATTTTAATGTGTTCTGTCAAATTCCAACAGCTAACTATTAAAAGGGTGAAAAATAATAAGTTTGATAATGTACAATATCCTCAGGTGGAGAGTACAAACCTATGTTTGGCTTTCCAAAAGCAGGAGAAAAATAAGGGTCTAGGCTTTTTGCTTCTTTTAAGTATTTGTCAGACAAATCTTTATTTTCTGATCTGCGATATAATCTGGAAAGCATGCCATATGTCCAGGCTTTAATTGGATTTAACGGCTCCGGGCTAAAGTTAAGTAATTTATTAAATTGCTCTTCAGCGAGGGGTGCCATTGAATCCATAGGTGCTTGATTTTGCATTGCCATCATTACAAAGTATCTTCCCAAATCTAAGTAAAGAATATTATTATTTGGATCAATATCAATAGCTTTTTGATATTGAATATTTGCTTTATCGAACTCATTCATGAATAAATATACACGGCCTAATGCCTGATGTGCATCTGCATTTTCCGGGGCTTTTTTTATAATTTCTTTCCAGAATACTTCATAATCGGCATCTTCAGGCATTAATATCTCCCTTGCTTTGGCACCGCTAATCATATCTTCCTGCTCAAGTTCTAAAGCATATTTTTCAGCTTTCTCAATATCACCTCCCATTTTTGCAGGTAATCCTCCAAAAAACTCTACTAGTGTTAGTTTATTCTCATAATAGCTGAGATCTAATTCTAAAACAGATGTATAAGTTTCCTCAATTTTGGAGAGGTATTCGGAGGTGTTTTCGTTTCCTGATTGAAGAGCCATATAAAATTGCAAAGTTTGTATCTTTCCTTTGTACGACAGATACTTTGCGTTCTCAGGATTCAGATCAATGGCCTTGTTAATATGAAGCAGAGTTTCTTTTAATGTTTCGGTAATTTTTCTGGGATTAGACATTCCAATGTGCTCGGTAGTTCGGCATAACTCAAACCATGCAAGTGCATTTTCAGGGTTTTTATCCGTAAATTCTGTTAGTAGGACTTTTGCAGAATCTGCTTGTCCATTGATTCGCAGTTTGTATGCTTCATATACTTCTTGATTAGTTTTTAGACCTGTGCATGATATGATTCCTGTGAATATCAGGATAATAAGGATGTTTACTTTTGCCAGGTTTAGGCTTCTGATAATGTTTCTTTTTTTCATGATGATAGTTTTTAATGTTAATAATTATAGTTTATGTATGATAGTTTGAAATAAAATTTTGCAATATTCTGCTTTATGATTTTTCTTTAATTCGATTATTTTATATATTTGTTTTTGATTAAGCTTTAAAAAAATATCAATAAGCTATTTTAATAATTTCATAAATTTGTTATTTGTCAGATTTTTCGATATAAAAGTAATGTTGTATTTACTGTAGAAATTAAATATCTCTTGTAAAACGATTGTAAAGTAATTTACAAGTGTTTTACTATCAATGTCTTAAAAAACAAACTAATTTTGCACGATAGTAGTAAAAAATATTTCACTTTATTAAAGCAAAATATCGTGTATACGATGCAAAAATCATTTCCGGGTATTAAAGCTTCAATTTCAGATTGGAGAGGGCAGGATATAACCGATTTTCAAGAAGACTTATTGGAAAAAGTAAATGC
Source organism: uncultured Bacteroidales bacterium (assembly GCA_964404485.1). Classification (GTDB taxonomy): domain Bacteria; phylum Bacteroidota; class Bacteroidia; order Bacteroidales; family JAIORY01; genus JAIORY01. The sequence goes on from CAYOKJ010000229.1 coordinate 2,076, forward strand.
CCATATCAGCGAAAAATGGTTTTACAATCACATTAAAGCGGAGAATAAGTCACTACCCAGGATTGATGTTTTGAATCTGCTTAGTAAATATGTTGGTTATGCTAATTGGGATGATTTTGTTTATAAAAATACGGATGGAAAAATAAATATTAAATCCATTTCAAAAGCGAATCAAATATTTATCATTCTACCCTTGGTAGTCATTTTTATTATGTCAGTCTTAGTTCTTTTATTTCAGTTTTTTAACAACCGTGAGCGTGAGTATAGCTTTGATTTTTATGATTCCTATACCAAAGAAATTATTAAAAACAACAGATGCGAAATTAAATTACTTTCTGATAATGAGTCACCAATTCATTATTTAAGTGATAGTACGGGGCGTGTTGTTCTTAAAACCAATAAAAGTGTAGTTTCTATGCTTATCAGTGCACCTTATTATAAATCAGATACAATTATTCGTATTTTAAAGAAATTTGATAGAGCTCAAAAGATTAGTCTGCAAATAAATGATTATGCACTTATTCTTCATTATTTCTCAGAAATGAATGTAGATGATTGGCAGAAAAGGCGAGATTATCTAGTTGAAATTATCGATAATGGAGCAATCTTTTATCAGGTACTTAATGATAAGAATAAACAGGGGATGGCTTTATATAACAAAACTGAGTTTATTGATAAGTTGACAATGCCAACAGGTAGTTTAAAGTTTATCGAAATTTTGGACATTAAATTTAAAAATGATAAAATTATACTTGTTAGATTTAGAATAAATAAGTTAAGCAAATGATTAAATATCTTAAAATATTAGTAGTTATTCTTGTTATGTCTACACTTTACGCTCCATCATGTGTGAATGAGACAGAAAGAATTAAACGAGAAGACGCTAGACTAATTAATTTGAAAAAGGATATTTTTTCGAAGTTTGAAATCGATGATCTTGATGAAGAATCATTATTAGTTTTTGAATCTACAGCGAAACAAAAACTATCTGACTTGTCTGATTATCTGAAAGTTTTAACAGATACTACACTAGATGTTTCTTTCAGAGCAAAAGCCGGCGAAATGATAAATACTGTATTTCTTTCGGAAAAAACGAGCATACAACTTGCGCAAATTGATGGTAATAACGAAAAAATTCCTGTTAATTTATTTATTAATAATGGATTGGAAAATAAACTAAAACTTCCAATATTTTTATTCGACTCAATTGTAGTTCTTAAACCTTTGCACAAATCAGTAAATAATAATTATGAAGGAAAACTCAGGTTTTTACAAAAATCTACACATCCTTCACAAAACACTCAATTAAAAAATTCTGTAATTAAAACAGCTGATTTTTATTTAATAAAAGAAGAAAAGATTTTTGGGATTGATACACTCAATATATGGAATGTCTGCTTTGGAGATATAAAGTAGTGCTTTGAAACAACTTTGGTATTCTTTATTATTCTTTGGAATTCAATAAATCAGAAATTATAAATAAATCCTTAATTACTTTACTGAATCTAAAAAATTGTAAAAATCTCGATCTGTGATTATGTGAAGGTTAATTTTGCCAGGAGAATTATTTAGAAACTATTTTTATTTACCTAAAACATCCTGATAAATGTTAAAGATCATTTTTCCAACTTCATCTTTACTGAAATTCTTTAATGCAAACTCTCTGATTTTTTCTTTTTCATATTTTTTCTTTTCATCAAGAAAATTTTCCAAATACCATTAGCAATTTCTTCTGCTCCAACTTGTTTTCTTATTAATCATTTCATTATAAAACTCAATAATAAGACTTCCATGTTTGACCATTATTGCAAAGTTTCTCCTATTTTAACG
>CAYOKJ010000230.1:0-3882 GCA_964404485.1 uncultured Bacteroidales bacterium
TCAAATCATTATTCATTATTCGTTAATCGATATTCGATATTACTTTTTTCATTCTTTTTTTGAATTTCGAACACCGAATAACGATTTTTGATTTTTGCGTACTTCCTTTTTTTAGGAAGGGAATACATTTCGCAAAGTTTATTTGTTTTCAATTCAAACTCATCATCCAACAATCATTAATTTTCTACCTTGTTTTATCGATTTATTATTTCTCGAATTTACTTCAATAATATATACTCCATTCTCAAATCCTGAAATATTCATTTTCAACAAATCACTATTTTTATATGAAGAAGATTTTATCATTCTTCCTGAAATATCAAATACTTTAATAATTATTTCACCCTTGGCGTGAAATGTTTTTAACGAAATATTTATTTCTTCTTTGGCAGGATTTGGGAATATATTAAATTCAATATTTGAGAAATGATTTTCTATTATCCCCGGACTAACGGGAGGAGAATCAATCCCGCTATAATATTTTAAACCTCCGGCAAAATTTCCGGCAAGTAAATCAAAATAGCCATCGTTATTAAGATCAGCAATTGCGGCCGCTGTTCTTATTCCTTCAGAAATACTAAAAGGAATTGAATCTATAATTTGAAATAGTGAATCACTTTCGGTAAATTTCCCGCCAAGGTTATCATCAATATCAGTAAAATAAAATAACTTGCCCTTCTCTGAGCCAACAATCAGTTTAATTTTATCATCATTATCTTTAAAAAAACATGGGACGCTGTATCCGTTATAAGAAACATTATAATCAGTAACATTAACTTTTCCAAGACTATCGGAAACCAAAGTAAAGACCGGCTCACTTATCGTTCCGGTGTTTTTATAAAAATTCAGATTCCCTTTTTTCTCACCTATAACCAGATCGGTCATTCCATCCTTATCAAGATCAATTAGCTGCGGGGCACTAAAATTACCAACATTAATATCCTGATAATTTATTTGTTCTAAAACAAATTCAGCCGTAGCTCCAACTGAGGCTAAATTTTTGTAATAATAAAGATTCCCTTCAGAATTTCCTATCAACATATCATCATCACCATCTCCGTCAAGGTCTGCAAAAGCAGGAATAATACCATTAAGTTCAAGATTTGAAATATCAGCAAAATCCCTTGTCATTAATATAAATGAAGGCTCATCAACTGTGCCTGTATTTTTATATAAAGCAAGTTTTGAAATAAAATCCGAATACAATATCAATCCATTAGGATCGTACCATGAGGAATTATAATAGCCGTAATTTCCAATTACAATATCTTTTAATCCATCATTATCATAATCGAAAAGGACAGGATAAGCCCCGGAACCAACATCAATCATCTCTTCTTGTAGAAATTGATTGGTTTTATATTCAAAATCAGGTGCATTATTTTCTCCGGAATTCTGAAACAAAATAACACTTTTATAATTTCTGGAATTAAACATACTTGGTACAAATGGCGAAACAAGCATATCTTTTTTACCGTCATTATTAATATCAACATAAGTTGCCAAAGGCATTGAATACAGCCAGATTGATTGATAATCAGTATCCAGATCAATCATATAAGCATCTTCAGAAGTTCCTCCATTTGTCATTTTCATGAGGTTTGGATAATCAACATCACCAAGTATTAAATCTTTATCATTATCACCATCCAAATCAATAACCAGAAAAGTACTTCCTGAATGACGATCCTTATTATTTGGAATAAATTTTTCTTTTGCTCCAAAACAAGTGTCGAGAGTAATTTCGTTTGACTCTTCATTTTCGGCAAAATGACCCCAGCAATTTTCAGTTTTCTCATAATCGAGAGAATCAGGGACGCCATATTTTTCCATCGAAAGATTTTTGTGCATTTCAACAAAAGCACCCATGCCCCAGAAAGTCAAAATATCAAGATCACCATCATTATCAATATCTGTAATAGCAGGATAATCAGCATAAGTAACCAGAATATTTGTATATATTGTTCCTTGCAAAGATGTAAGGAATGGATAAACCATTGATTCAAATTTCAGTTCATCATCCGAAATATTTTTATAAACTAATATTCCTCCAAAATTTGAATATGTAAAAATATCCTGTTTACCGTCAGCATTATAATCGGCAAGTATTACCCAATCATAAAGTTTCGGGAAATTCTTTTTGTATTGTGGCGCATACGAATAATCAACAGAATCGGAAAAACCGCCATTAATAAAAGTAATTATTCTATTTCCATATCTGTCAAATACAAACAGGTCCATAATCCCGTCGAGATTTAGATCAATATCAGAAAATTGACAGGAATTCATTCCGCCTGTCCATGGAAAATCGTAAATATCCTCAGATGAATTTACCTTTACAGAATTGTTTTTAACAGGATTATTTTCAGAAAAATACAATTGCGCTTTTGCACAAAAGGAGAAAAGGAGTAATAAAAGGACGATATTTGTTTTTTTGAAAGTCATTAGTTTTTTTTAGAATGATTAAGTGCTCAAATGATTAAATGCTTAAATGCTTAAATGCTTAAATAAGATCTAAAATTCATTTATCATAAATTACATTTCATCATTGTTTTCAAAATTACAAAATTCAATGAAATATACTCTGAAAAAAACGTAATTTAGCAGTCACATAAAATTAGACATCTTTTTTACTATGGCAAAAATTTTAGTTGTTGATGATGAAAAAAGCATCAGGAGGACATTAAGAGAAATACTTGAGTACGAAAAATTCAATATTGATGATGCTGAAAACGGTATAATAGCTCTTAAAAAAGTTGGAAGAAATAAATATGATGTCATTTTACTTGATATAAAAATGCCTCAGATGGATGGCATTGAAGTCCTTCAACATATCATGAAAATTACAGATACTCCTGTAATAATGATTTCCGGACACGGAAATATTGACACAGCTGTAGAATCAATAAAAAAAGGTGCTTTTGATTACATTGCCAAGCCACTTGATTTAAATCGCTTACTGATAACTATCAGAAATGCAATAGATCGGTCGAATCTGATAAATGAAACTAATGAGTTAAAAAAGAAAGTAAGCGAATCCTACGAAATGATTGGAGAATCGGAATCTATCATGCAAATAAAAGAAATGATAGAGAGAGTAGCTCCAAGCGATGCAAGAGTTTTGATAACAGGAAATAATGGAACAGGCAAAGAAATAATAGCCCATTGGCTTCACAAAAAAAGCAATCGTGCTAAAGCTCCGTTTATTGAAGTAAACTGTGCAGCTATTCCACCTGAATTAATCGAAAGTCAATTATTCGGACACGAAAAAGGATCGTTTACCTCAGCAATAAAACAACATAAAGGAGATTTTGAGCAAGCTGACGGGGGAACTTTATTTCTTGATGAGATAGGAGATATGAGCCAGTCGGCGCAAGCAAAAGTTCTAAGAGCCTTACAAGAAAATAAAATCACACGTGTGGGTGGGGAAAAAGAAATTCCTGTTGATGTAAGAATTATCACAGCTACCAATAAAAATATTCCTGAAGAAATAAAAAATAAAAATTTCAGAGAAGACCTTTATCACAGATTAAGTACAATATTAATAAATGTACCTCCGCTAAAAGAAAGGAAAGATGATATTCCTTTGCTTATTAATCATTTTTTAAATGAGATTTCATTGAAACATGGGAAAGCACAGAAAAAATTTACGGAAGATGCAATAAAAGAACTCCAAAATATTGAATGGACAGGCAACATAAGAGAGCTAAAAAATGTTGTGGAACGCTTGGCAATACTTTGTGATATCGAAATTACCGTTGAAGATGTAAAAAAATATGTGCAGCCGTTGTATGAGTAGTTTGAAGTTTCGGGTTTCGAGTTCCGGTTTGTGAATGCCTAAATAACGTTGACCGTTTTAACTTTCTTTTTCACTCTTTGTGT
>CAYOKJ010000231.1:0-3876 GCA_964404485.1 uncultured Bacteroidales bacterium
CATGGGCTGTCGATATCAACGTATTCCCGGTCGGTTCTTCTATAATAAGAAATAGTTTCGTGATGGAAAGCTTTACGAAATCCATCGCTATAATTGCCATAATCGCTTTTAAAGGCCTGTGAAAGAGTATCTCCTTCAGTTTCAAAAATTAATCCTTTGCCTTTATTATCAGAAAGTAATTGAAATAAGCCGGTTGTACTATTATTTGCAGGGATAAACAACATCTTTTCCTGAGGTTTCTGTGGTTTTTCTGCACTTTTATCATTTGCTTTTATCGCATTATAATCACATAATTCGCGATTGTATTGTTTTTTTAATAAACCGGATTGATCTCTTAGTTCTTTGTGAATAAGTTTAACGAGTTGCTTACAATGGACTAAACGTCCTTTGCCTGCAGATGCTTTTGCTGTTATAAAAAGAAATAGGTTAGCGTAAACACGTTTATTATCATAAATACCATATATCATAGATAGGCAAGAACTAATTGTTGTAATGGACCCCAGGAGCATTATATCTCTTTCTTCTTTTGAAGTACATACCTGAATTACCTTTTTAAGGAATTCAGGAAGTTGAGGAAAGACCTCTTCCGGGAAATTTGGCATTTCTTCAGATTTATCTTTTGATACAGGTTTGTTATTGTTTAATGTTAAACCTGCTTGCTTTGCTAAAAAGAAAAACGTTTTTATTGAAACTCCTTGTCCTTTAGATTTTAGGCAATTATTATATTGTTTGTCACATTCTGATTTTGTATAAGTTGAATAAAATCGACTTATACGATGAAATAATTCTCTGCCATTTTCATCAAATTCATCCGCAAAAGCAAACCCGATATTTCTCCAGTCTCCATAAATTGAAGTAATGTCTGTTTTTTTTTCTTCAATTTTATTAATGATTGTTTCAACATCATGTATTAAATCATTGTTAGTTTTTATATTTATAGAATCCCGGACAGTTGTTTTTTTTAATGTGACCAGGTTTTCTTGTTTCTGAATATTGGTCCATTCTGATGGATTAAATATTTTTTTAACCATTATTTCAGATATTTTGGATTTATATAAATATCTGAATCATGTGGAATAAAACAGGCTCGTGAAATGTCCTTTCCGGACTGATCAATTTCCAGTTTATAGGTTTTGAATATGTAATTTGATACTGCTCTAAAATAGCCCTGATGGTTGGCCTTTGTGAGATCAATAGGAATTATCCATTTTAATCCGTCTCCGGAAGGTGAAATAAATAATAATTCAGTTTCGAAATATTGATCAAGTAATAAGCTTGATTTTAGTGAATCGATATTTTTGATATGATCAAAATCGATAGTCAGGAGTGTTGAATGTGCAATTAAAGCTTTATCGTTTCTTTTTGAAAAGACACCCGAAAATGTTACATAATCGAAGTAATAAGCTTTGAATTTTCGGGCTTCATTTATGTCTGAAATTAAACGAAGTTTTTTTGTTTGAGTTGAATATTTCTCATTTTTAATCAAATTGTAAACTTCTAATAAATTTATTGATTTTATTGTATGAATATTTGAAATCGGACGGTGAAAATAACTAAATGTTGGAATTCGGATATTAAGTTTTGGTGTTTCTTTATCTTTCAGATTCTGGTTTATTAATGGAACATTTTTGAAATGATCCACTTTTTGATTTATGCGTAAATAAAGTTTATCGTTGATGAGGTTTAATAAACTCTGGCCATCTTTTTTGAAATGCATTTTGGCAAAATCAAAAACATCACCTTCTGGAATACTATTGTCGGTATCAATATGACCGGCACAATTTTTTTCTACTGATATCATCAGTGAAAATTTACTGTTGTTAAATGGGTTTCTTGTCGGTTTACATTTATAACCGGAAACATGAAGAACAGTAGTATTAGGATAATAGAATTTTAAAATAAAGGCATATATATTCAAACCATAATGGGTTTTGGATAAAATGTCTTTTTTAGTTATTTCCATGACTTTTGTTTAAAATAGATAGGTAATTTTTTTCAAGAATATTTTCCAAGTCAGTAAGTTTATAATAAAACTTACCATTTAATTGACTGAATGGTATTATGCGGTTTTCCCGAAGTAATTGCAGTAGCTTTTTATTAATATTTAATGTTTGCATTAGATGACTGTCATCGATCCAGTATTCATCAAATATTTCAAGACGAGATTTTTGTTGAGATTTCATGTCTGATTTAATATCCAGGATCTCCTGAGATAGTTTTAATAATAGATTGATTATTTCATTCATAATTGTACCTGGCCATTTTTAATTAAGTAATCAGATGCCTGTTGTTCTACCTCAACTATTGAGTTTACTCTATTACGAAGTAACCAGACATCCAATTCTTTTCTGTTGAAATAGATTTTCTTGCCGTTTGGTTTATAGTGTGGAATTTTACCGCCGCTTGTGAGCTTATACAAATGAGAATGTGAAAGCTCCAGATAAAGACATGTTTCCCTGAAGTTCAAAACTTCTTTTTTGTTGATGTTTTGGTTTTTAATTAACAGTTCTAATTGTTCGAGACGTTTAATAATTTCATCCATTTTGTTTTGAATAATTTATTGAAAATGGACCTTTGCGCAAAAGTCATCTTTGATTATCAAAGACAAGGCAAAACTAAAAATGTCTTTTTGGTAATTGTAAAAGTGGTAATTTGAAAAACTATAAAATACAGAGGCAGAACGAGTTGTGAAAATTAGTGGTAATTTGTTTTGGTAATTGTTTAGCAAATTACCGCTTTTTAAGCAAATTGAATATGATCTAAGCAGTAGTCTTTTTCAATAAAAACAGATAGTTTTTCCTGATTGTTATTCCAATTACGGAATTGTTTGTCGGTATTAGTATTGTATCTGTAGTCAAGAAATTTTCTAATAAATAGTGGTTTTATTTCTATGTTTCCGGGAAATATTCTATCAAAAAAGTAACCTTTTTTTATTAGTTGGAAATACAGAGCTGCAAGATATTGTTTTTGTCCGTACTTGTTTTTGAATTCATAGTCATTATTTATTAATTCATATTGGAACAGATCTTCCTCTACTTTTGAAAAACGTGATGGGTTTTTGATTAGTTGTGAATAATTATAAATACCATTTATTGGTTTTCGAATATCATCAAGGATGACATTAAATAATTGTATAGATTTAGTAGGAGAAGTTTGTGTTGGTTTAATTGTACTTGGATATTCACCGGCTTCAATAATAAAAGATTTTTCCGGAGGGGATTCATTAAAGTATTTATTATATATTTCATCTATCGTCAAAGGCTCACTGTTCAGGAATTCGGAATAGGATTCCTGTATTTCTAAAATTAATCTTACTGTATGATGTTTAAGTAAATGAAAAATATATGATTCGTTAACTGCTGAATTAATATTTGTTTTATGAAGTGTTGTAAATTCAATTTGTTCAGTAGTGTATTTTCTGTGAGAAATATTTTTTTTAATCTCATTTATCTTATCCGGGAGTGACTTTAATAAAACAATGTGAACATAATATGATATTTCATTTTTGTTATTAGCCTTAGTAGTTTTGTTGTGGAAATTATTTAAAAAATTTATTGTTTCATACTCAATAGTTAAATAGTAGAATTTTAAAACATTTGAAAGTGGTTTGATGTATACAACTTCATATTTAGGTTGATTTTTATAGTATTCCTTTTCAATATTAAAAAGAAGTTTTTTGAATTTGTAATCATTTTGCTTTCCAAATATCCATGGCCGGAGTTTGAGAAATAAAATATTATTGAATAGATTTAAGGTGTTTTTCATTTTGATAATGTTTTTTATTATTGGATGTATTTAGTTATTGCAGAAATGTGAGGTTCTAATAAATGTAAGATTATCTCATTTTGCTTCAAAGGTAAAGATTAATACGATGAG
>CAYOKJ010000232.1:0-3867 GCA_964404485.1 uncultured Bacteroidales bacterium
GATATTTTTTAATAATAGTATAAAGTTGATTTACTCCCTCATTTACTCCCTCATTGAATTTTATATTTTTATCCGGTCTAAAAAAATCTACATTTACAAAATCATTTTTTTCTTCTATAAGCGGTTCTTTTAAATTTTGTTTACGACATAGTGATTTTATTCTTTTGATACCACTTCCCCATTTTTCTATCAAATCCAATTATGTCCCCAAGTCTCAAAGCCGCCCTCTCACAAAGTCTTAATTTCTCCGTTTTCTACCTACTTCTTACTTAACCCGCACCCAGCAACACGCAACCCGCAATGCCTACAAATGCCCATCAATGCCCATTAATGCCTATCAATACCTACAAATTCCTATTAATGCCTATCAATGCCCTTTTCCATTCTCCATTTTCCGTTTCCTTCTTTCTGCTTTTTTCTCAACCCGCAACCCGAAACCCGCAACCCGAAATTCTTTCCACATCAGTGTTATTTTATATAATTCATGCAATTCGTTGACACTTTTTTATAAACATCAAATCCAAATTCTTTTCCATCATATTCAATAAAGAATTTATTATCTGACAGAATCTTTTTCCTTCTTAAAATTGCTTTTATTTCAGGTATTTTTTTTACATCAATTATATTTTCTGATCTAATTGGAACTCTCTGTTCTTCACCTTCAAATTCACAAAAAATTGTGGTTGTTAGAATTCGCTTTTTCCCTTTCAATTCATTCTCATAAAATACTTTTCCCCGCTCACAACCATAATGGTTTTCATCAACAATACAACCTCTCGGACAAATGATGCAAATGAGTTTATCACCAACTGAACTAAAATATTTCTCGTTAAATTGCTTATTTACTTTTAAATTTCTATATGGAATTTTATTAGTTAATGTCTTTTTGAATTCATTATTATTATTTAAATATTCAATTACAAATCGTGAGACCTTTTCACCTTCCAAAGAAGCATTATCTGCCAAATCGTGAATATGCAATGAATTCCCACTAACAAAAATGCCATCAACATTTGTTTCAAACTTACTGTTTACCTTCGGATGAAAATTATTAATCATTTCAACACCAGCGGTTTTTCCAACTTCCACTTCTGGAATTAATCCAACAGAAAATAGAACTGTATCACATTTTATAAATTCTTCTGTTTCATCAATTAAATTAAAATTTTCATCTACTTTTTTTACGAATACTCCCTCTACTCGCTCCTTTCCAACTATCTTCGAAATTTGAGTATTGAATTCAATAGGAATGTTAAAATCATCCAAACATTGAACTTTATTACGAAGCAATCCACTTAAATATGGCAATCTTTCCAACACTTTGATTACATTATAACCTTCGATCGTCATTCGCCTTGCCATAATTAAACCAATATCTCCGGATCCTTGAATAACAACGTTTTTACCAATTTTATAATTTTTTAGATTGATCATATTTTGTGATTGACCTGCCATAAAAACACCTGCCGGACGAGTTCCTGGAATCTCTAAATTCTCTCGTGTTCGCTCTCTACAACCGGTTGCGATGATAATCGCTCTTGCTTGATAATTTTGGATACCATTTTTTTTTGAAGAAACGGTTATTTTTTTATTCTTACTTATATCTAAAACCATTGTATTTAATTCATAAGGAATATTTAATTTGCTGAACTCGTTTATCATTTTGTATGCATATTCAGGCCCGGTCATTTCTTTTTTATAATAATCAATTCCAAATCCAGTGTGAATACATTGATTAAGAATTCCACCTAATTTTTCATTACGCTCAAATACCTTTATTGAATGTATCCCCTGTTTATATAATTCAATAGCAGCTGCCATTCCCGAAGGACCTGCTCCAATTATTGCTATATCGATATTATTTTTATACATTTTTATTTCTTTACCACCAAACACACCAAAATACTTTAAATATGAATATATTCAATTTTAATTTACAAACCTTTAATATTGAATTCTTTCTTTTTTCCCAAAGTTTATTATGTATCCAATTTTCAATCCAGTAGCTTTTAAATAATGTAACAATTGTGTTTCATGTATAGGGCCAATAATTTTATCCGATATTTCCTTTTTATAAATCATCTTTACCTTTTATATTTTCGGTGTATTTCGGTGTTCTTGATAGTTAATCAGTGTTCTTCGGTATTCTCGGTGGTTATTTTTAATCCTCATACCTCTCATAAAGATAACTACCATCTCTATCTTTTCTAACTTTATTTGGTTTCATTCCAATTTCTTCAGTTAATATTTCAGAAATTTTCGGGATACAAAATCCGCCTTGGCATCTTCCCATCATCGAATGCGTTCGTTTTTTTATTCCATTTAGAGTTTTTACATTCAATGGATTATTAATCGCTTGTAAAATTTCCGCTTTACTTACCTGTTCACAACGACAAATAATTTCACCCCAATTTTTATCTTTTTTATACAATTCAGCTTTTTCATCTTGCGATAAAAATTTACCCCTTTTAATTCCTTTTCTATTTGGATTAAACTTCTCATTTTTCACCAAATCATGCTTTTGTGAAATAATATCTTCCATTACATATCTGGCAATTGCAGGAGAAGCCGTTAAACCAGGTGATTCAATTCCAATCAAATTTATAAAATTTTCTACTTCTTTTGACTCTTCAATGATGAAATCTTCAAATTTTTTATTAGAATTTTCACTAATTAATTTTGCTCTATTTCCAGAATAATTTTTAATAAATGTTACATTTTTTAATTCAGGCAATAATTTATATGCTTCCTTTTTAATTCTGTTTAAAACCTCTTCTGTATTTTCTACATTATCTTTTTCTGTAATATAATCTGCAGAAGGTCCAATTAAAATATTTCCATTAATTGTCGGAGTTAAATGAATTCCAAGTCCCTTTCCATCTGCCGGTGGAACAGGATAAACAGCTGTGCTCAAAATATCTTTTGCATCGTCACTATCGACAATATAATATTCACCTCGACATGGGTATATTTTTTTATTCGAACTATTTGTCAATGAAGCAATTTTATCGGAATATAATCCAGCTCCATTTATTACAATCTTCGTTTCAAAAACACTATTCTTATTGGTATTTACAGTAAAATAATTATCAGATTTAGTAATATTTGTTACTTCATTATTTAAAAAAAATTCAACGCCATTTTCATGAGCATTTTCAGCCAAAGCAATGGTGAATTCATAAGGCAAAATCACTGCAGTTTCCTCCGAATAAATCGCATATTTACCATTTATTTTTGGTTCAATTTTCTTGATCTGCTTTTCATTGATAAGCGAAAGTCCTTTACAATTATTTTTCTTCCCTTGCTCTAATAATTTTTTTAAATATTGTAATTCACTTTTATTATTTGCTACAACTAATTTTTTTGAATTTTTGTAGAACACATCCAATTCATTACATATCAATGGAAAATAATTTAAACCTTCAACATTAAATTTTGCTTTAAGAGTATTTGGCGGAACATTAAAACCTGCATGTAAAACACCGCTATTTGCCTTACTTATTCCTTCGGCGACATCACTTTCTTTTTCTATTACAGCAATATTTAATTTATATTTTGATGCTTCTCTGGCGATAGCAGATCCAATAACACCAGCACCAATTATACAAATATCATACATACAAAAAAAATTATTATTACGAATTCTATTAGATGCGGCTTCGCTCCGTCAGTCACATAATAGAGTAACGAAGCTATGCTATCAGCCCCAATATTATTGATTATTTTTACAAATCACAAGCAAAAAATCTATTAATTTTGATGCACAGAAAACATTTTAATATAAGTACTGATTAAGGTTAAGGTTAAGGCTAAGGCTAAGGCTAAGGCTAAGGGAGAAAAATTTCATACTTTTAATGATTTTATAAT
>CAYOKJ010000233.1:0-3864 GCA_964404485.1 uncultured Bacteroidales bacterium
ATTTTGGATTGAAAAAAAATGGGAACGCGGAGTACGCGGATAAACGCAGAAAATCGCGGAAAAGTGTAATAGTGCTTTCTGCGAAAATCCGTGTTCTTCAGTGTGTTCCGCGTTTCTATTAAAACACAAAGAGATAGAAAAACAAATTGCGATTTATACCCATTTAATCATTCAAGAATTTACTTAGTAATCGCAACTCTCCTAACAACAACACCTTCATTAGTATATATCTTGACAAAATACACACCTGATTCAAAAGAGCTTGTATTAATTTTTATGTTATTATCTTCAACAACTTTCTTTTCATAAACTAACTTTCCAATCTCATCAAATACCGTAATTTTATTGATGCCAACTTTTGAATTAATATAAACATTATTTACTGATGGATTTGGGAATATTTGAATTAAGTTATTGGGATTATTTTCATCTATACCAGGAGGAAATATTATAATAATAACTTCATTTGAAAAATTCGATATACAATGGTCATATATAGCTATAACGTAATAATATGAAGTCCAATTATTATCCCAATAATATACAGTATCAATATAAGTATAATCCGTTATACCTTCTTCTAATAACTCATAACCGGCTTCATTAAAATTACGATAAATATTAAAAGATACAAAATCACGATGCCTATTTGTAGCTGTATTTATTGCTGTATTATTTTTACTAATTGCAGGAATTCCACCTGAATATACAACAGGTGTTGCCTTAACAGGTTTAACAAGTATTTTACCCCCATCTGCATCAGTAAGAAATCCATGAATATTCCAGTTATAATCAAAGCCATAAGAATCTGCCATTGATTCGAAAGTTATTCCATCCATTGAAATCATGTCACCAAATCCTGCAACTGCCGGACCTGAATCAGTTCCTGCAAAGTTTGCGCCTGACGCTGGTGCATCACCATAATAGCCAATCCACATATCTTCTCCTGCTATGAGTATCGGTGAATCTAATACTACAGTAATCCAACTTGTTGCTACTCCATCAAATGCTTTTTCTGCTAATAATGCTCCCGGTTCAGTTGCTGTTCCTTCTCCGTATATTTTGATCATTGCAGTTATGGTTGGATCATTGATATACACTTCTACTTCTGTTAGATTTGTTCCAATATATTGTTCCATTGTTGATGTTGACCAGTATGCTGATACTTCAAAAGCTCCACCAACTTCTAATCCAATAGAGTTTCCATTTGTTCCATCATCATATTGTAACCACTCTCCTATTGGTGGATCTAGCTTCCAGTTTAAATAAACTTTTTCAAAGGTTGCACAAGGTTCGACTTCAGCAGTTAATTCGCTTGGCGCTTTACATTCACTATAAACATTAATATTATCAATATACCAACCCTCAATATCCATTGAATTTGTTCCGTTTGCAAAAAAACCAACTTTAAAATCATTACCCAGAGCGAATTCAGAAATATCAATATGTTCTGTTGTCCAGTCAATATCGCCCTCATTAGCATAATTTGCTACTTCGTGCCAAACCCCATTTTCCCATATTTTTACTGTCATAAATTCTAAACCGGTGAAATTATTGTCATCCAACATATAATCAAACTCCAAATAGATCTCTTCATTAACAATTTCGCTTCCCAATATTGGATATGAAATAATTCCATAATTGTAATTTGTTAAAGCAGGAATACTAATAAATTCAGCTGAAGGTGCAGGATTACCAATAGAAAAATCAAAAATCCAGTTAATACTTTCTACATCCCATTGTTGAGTTTGGAATGAAGCACTTGACCAATCTTCGATAAACGGAATTGAATTTCCAAAAGAAACCTGTACTATTTCAGGTCCAACTGCTATTGATTCTGCACTATCATAACCAGGAAACATTGAAACATCATATAAAGAAGTAATCTGGTAAGAATATGTTCCGGGTTGTAAATTTAAATCATACCAGCTAATAGAATCTTCCTGATTATATTCAACATAATCAACACATAATGAATCTCTAAAAACATTAAATCCAAGTAGAATCTCAGCTGTATCTGATTTATTGGTATTTATTATTGACTTGCCGGATAAAGACGGAGGATTCCATGTAAGGTTTACTGCATTATCAAAAGATTCTGAATTGAAATTTATTGGGGGATCTAAATAAGTAGATGTAAAAACATAATAATCTCTTTCTGATACGCCTGATGTGTATAATGCTGATACGCTTGCTTCGTAAGTTTGCCCAAACGTAAGATCAAGGTAAGTATATGTTTTTTCAGAAGTATTAAATACTAAAACATTATTAAGATAAACATTATATCCAAGAGGAGGCCAATCCGAATCACTTCCTGCTGATACTTCAACATTATCTATTGCCCAACCTGATGCACGCTGTCCGTTATCATCTGCATGAAAAGCTAACCAGAATTCTGATTCGCCACTCATTCCGGAAAAGGCTGAAAGATCGATTTCAATTTCTTCCCAACTTGTACTAGGCATCATTACTATTAATATATACCAGCTAGCTCCAGCATCCTGACTATATTCTACAAATGCTAATTGGTTAAATGCTCCATCATAATAACTATCAAACTTAAGTGAAAAATCAGGACTTTCTCTTAAATCTAATTGTGGTGTTATCAGATAATCAACACTTCCATCGCACGTACTACCGAGTGGATAACTAGTAGTACAAGTATATTGAGAATCCCAAGTAGGAATTGTCCACTCAGGATTACTTCCATCAGCTGTAGAATACCAACCAACACACATTGATGTCATCTGCCATCCTTCCGGTGGAAATGTAGCACCATTAAAGTCTTCCCATAATTGGATAATTTTCGGCTCATACCATATGGCTACTGAGGTTAATGGATCAACATATAAATTATATGGTGGATACCTTTTATCATCAAGAATAATATTTATTGTTGTATCGCTAATAAAAATATGATCTTCGGAATAAACATAATATCCAACTTTCTCAATTTCTACATTATACAGTCCTTTAAATACCGGATTAAAAGTTACAGTTTGTGAAGTATCCAAAATTGCGGTGTGTATTTCATAAGGATATTCTAAGCCTGTTAATGTAATTTCAGAACCTTCTGCATTTTCTCCTGTGGTTGTGGTAACATTTATTGTTACTGCAATATTTTTACCACGGCATACAATATTTGAGGCTGTATATGGTGATTCTTCACCACTTATGTAAAGAGTTTTAACTCCGTATCCATAGCACTCTTCATCTAATCCACCGTAAGCATCATCGTTAAATTGATAAACTGTAATTCCAGTTTGTAAAATAGTTTCAGTACCCAATAAGATTGATCCGTTTGGATCAAAGTCAGAGAAACGGGCTACTGTAAATGAAACAATAGAAGAACCATCTAGTGGTCCTGATAATATTGCTCTAATCATAAAATCCTGGTAAGCTGATAATCCCCACATTCCTGCAGCTGCATCATAATTGTAACTTCTGTAAACTGTAGGTATGGTATAATCAACTCCAATTGGAGCTGCATTTGGAGAAACATTACCTTGAATCATTCCAAGATAAAATTCTCCATCAGTAATTGTTGCTGATAATCCACTAAAGTCAACCCATCCGTATTGATCAACAGTAACTTCAATTGAATCAAGCATGGTTCCGGGAAACCCACCGGTTCCGTCATCATCATAAACTGCCATGCCAAAAGTGGTTCCAAGGAAATTAGCTCCGCTTGGAAAGCTTCCATCTCCTACATAAACTTTTCCGCCAACTACATTTGCAGGATATCCGGTAGGAGTATACTTAACAGCATTTATATTATGAATTGTTGCCCATATAAGATAATCTTCCGCTGAACCATCGTCGTAAATAATTTCATAAGATCCCCATGGTAAAGTCCATTCTACA
>CAYOKJ010000234.1:0-3822 GCA_964404485.1 uncultured Bacteroidales bacterium
GTTTACATGAGGAGTTACACCTGAATAATATAAGATACCACTTTCGTCTTGGCTTTCATAAACACCTGCATCAATTGCTGTTGTAACAGCGCTTTCTGCTGCTGTTGCATCAAAGTCAGAAATACGCATTCCTAAACGAAGAAGAAGTGAAGCACCAAATTTTTTCCATAAAGCAACATCACCATTGTAAATAAAGTCGGCACTACCAAAGCTACCTTCACTAGCATTTAAACCGGCAACAGCTACTTTTAATCTGGCAATAATGTCAGTATAAACATCAGCATCATTATCATAAGCAGGTGTAGTATTTTCAGCACCCAATAATGCCTGAGAATAAGGCATATCACCAAAAGCATCAATTATACAATGCCATGCATAAACTTCAAGGATACTACAAATATGAACTTTATTGTCTCTTTCAATTGCTTGATTAAGTTGAAGATCTTGAGAATTCAAACTTATTTTAGCTTCTTTAAAATCCCTTAAAGCATCACGATAAAATAATAGCGCATAAGTATCAGGAATTTTTCTGTCCTGAAAGTTATAACGAGATTCATCGAAATATGTAGTTTCTTGCCAGTATTGAACAATTAGTCGTGAGATGTTTCGATTCACACTCATGTGATTTACTTGGTTTACTAATGCAACTTCGGCATTAGAGAACAGAGTACCCGCAGGTACTTCAACCGGATTCTTGGGGTCAACATTATCTGGCAATTCGCATGAAGATATCCCAAGTATCAGGATTAATACTATAGAAATATATTTTATTGTTTTCATATAATTATATTTTTTAAAGTTAAAAATTAGATTCCAAATTTAATGTTAAATCCAAAAGTTCTAGCAACAGGATATGAACCTTGTTCGATTCCTTGGTTATTACCTGAACCAAGACCTGCTTCAGGATCGAAATGTTTTGTGTTTTTAAATAAAACAGCAAGATTTCTTCCAATAACAGAGAATGTGATATTTTGGAAAGGAGTTTTATCAACTACTTTTTTAGGTAAAGTATATCCTAAAGAAACTTCACGTAATTTAATATAAGAAGCATCGAATACATATCTTGCAGTTGGGCTATTGTTATAGTAGAATGCTCTACCCCATCTGTATGCAGGTACGTAAGTTGTGTTTGGAGAACCATCAGCATTAACTGTTTCTGGGTATAATAATCCACCACCTTCGTCAACAGGATCTCTCATTGGATTTCCTAAATCGTTATCTTCAGCAGTTTCTTCATAAACACCAGTTGCTTGACCATATTTAGTAGCAACAGAATAAACATCACCACCTTGTTGGAAATCGAATAATACATTTAATCTAACTCCTTTATATGTCATAGTTGAATTAATACCCATATTCCAATCAGGATTTATGTTACCAATAATTTCTTCTCCTGATTCTGATACTAGATAATATCCGCTTTCGTCAACAGTTTTACTTCCGTTTTCTTCTGTTAGTAGATTACCATCAGCATCTTCTGTATTTCCATTTTCATCAGTATAAACGAAGTTTGTTCCTTTAATACATCCGTAAGGTTGTCCAACTGTAGCATTTACAGTTACATCCCATGCAGAGAAAATAAGAAGGTTTTGAACATCATCATATAAACTAAGAACTTCGTTTTTGTTGGTATACCAGTTAATTCCAATATTCCATTCGAAATCAGAAAGTTTTAATGGAGTAGTCATAAGAGCAACTTCAATACCTTTGTTTTCAATTTCACCACCGTTAAAATACATTCTTGTATATCCTGTAGAAGGAGCAACAAGAACCGGCATAATTTGATCAACAGTATTTGATTTATAAGCTGCAACATCAAAATTAACTCTATTGTCGAAGAATCGCATTTCTAAACCAAGTTCAATACTTGTAGTACGTTCAGGTAAAAGATCTGCATTTTGCAGAGTGCTATTAACAGAGAATAATGCATTAGATCCCCAGCTTGTTCCCTGAGAATAAGTAGAAATAGTACTGTAAACAGGTGCGTCGTTACCTACTTGTGCATAGTTTGCTCTGATTTTTGCAAAATCAAGGAAACTTAAATCCTTTAATCCACCAAGTTCTGATAATAAGAAACTTAATGATCCAGAGTAATAATTATAAGAATTATTTTCTAAAGGAAGAGTAGAAGTAACATCATATCTATCGGAAATTTCTAAATAAACAAAATCTTTATAACCAACAGAAAAAGTTCCGAATACACTATTTGTACCTTTTTCAATTAAATCTTCAGCAACAGAAACCGGAGATACTGAATTACTAATTGCATAGAAATCAGGAACTACAAGTCCTCCAACTGTTTGACCAAGAACCATTGAAATTTTATTTTGTCTGAAATTTGTACCTACCATTCCATTAAAAGAAAGGTCATTAACACGTTTGTTAAATTTAAGATAAAGATCAGTATTTAGTTCGTTGAAATTACGAGTAAAACTTGAGAAATAAGATGGGTCAACACTTCCAACAGCGACTCTTTCATTTTGAGTCTCAGAATAGTTATCAAGAGAAACTCTACCTGTGAAAGTTAACCAATCAGTAAGTTCGTAATTTAATCCTGCGAATCCAAACAAACGGTTACGTGTGTCATCTTCGAAACTTTTGTTTCTAACCCAATAAGGATTGTCAAAGAAAATTGGATGTAAATCATCATAGTAAGCAGAGTTCCAAGAAAGCTGACTTCCGTCGTCTCTTAAATAGTTGTCTTCTAATCTTTTGAAGTCAACATTAACCTGAAACCATTGTCCAAACGATTGCATAACGTTAAGTCCGCTATAACCTGTACCATATCTTCCTTTACCTTTTGTGTTTGAGTAAGTCATGGCCGCATCAACTGATAATTTATCAGAAAAATTATAATTTGCATTTAAATTTACAGCATTTTTTTTGATAGAAGAATTTGGAACAATTCCAGTTTCATCAGAATTTGTATAAGAAAGTCTGAAAGAACCATCCTCATTACCACCATCAAATGCAATATTAGTATTCCATTTTAAACCTGTTTGGAAGAAATATTCCAAACCGTTTTCTGGAGCAACCCATGGTCTTTTTTCAGCATAATTTGATTTTGATGGGTCAAGTGCATCCCATTGAATAACATTAACATCAGGATTGAATTCAGCTCCCCAAGAAGCATCTTCTGCGGTAGGAGTAATGAAATCTTTAATTCCGTCACCATCTAAATCTGCCCAGAAGAAATAATAATCTGTTGCAGGATCACCTGTTTCGTTTTCATAAAATGGTCCGTAACCACCACCATATTTGTTTTGGTGATGTGGTGCAGTATTCATATCAGCTTGGCTAAGAACTAATCCTGTGCTAACTGTTATACCAATACCTTTACCGGATCTTGTACCTTTTTTGGTTGTGATAAGGATTACACCGTTTGCAGCCCTAGAACCGTAAAGAGCAGTAGCAGCTGCACCTTTTAATACTGAGATACTCTCAATATCATCTGGATTAATATCCATTGCGGCATTACCGTAGTCATAACCACCCCAACCATCATTCTGGTTAGCATTAACATTAGCAACAATTCTGTCTTCGTTAGTATTGTTGTTGTTAATTGGAACACCATCAACAACAAATAACGCCTGGTTATTTTGAGTTAATGATGTAGTACCTCTAACAAGTATGTTAGCTGAACCACCCAAAGTATTTGACTGACGGATATGTACACCGGAAACTTTACCGGAAAGCGACTGTACAAAGTTTGTTTCACGAACTTCGCTAACAGCATCCCCACTAATTTCCTGTACAGCATATCCAAGAGATTTTTTCTCTCGTGAAATACCGAGCGCAGTAACAACGACCTCATCGAGGGCA
>CAYOKJ010000235.1:0-3736 GCA_964404485.1 uncultured Bacteroidales bacterium
GCAAAAATGTTAGTTTAAAAATATAAACCCCATCTTTACAGATGGGGTTTTTTGTAATAATATTATGCTAGAACCCTATTTAAAAACTAATGGATTCTTAACTTTTTGTTTTAATAATGCAATATCAATAATATCAATCATTTCGTCTATATAATGGAAATTCAATCCTTTAATATATTCTTTTTTAATATCGAGGATATCTTTTTTGTTTTCTTTTGATAGAATAATATCTGTGATTTTTGCACGTTTAGCAGCAAGCATTTTTTCTTTTACCCCACCGATAGGCAGCACTTTACCTCTTAAAGTCAATTCGCCTGTCATAGCAATTTTCGCTCTTACTTTTCGTTGTGTAAAAGCAGAAGCGAGGGCTGTAAATAAAGTTATTCCTGCAGAAGGGCCATCTTTGGGAGTTGCTCCTTCAGGAACATGAATATGAACATTCCATTTCCTGAAAATATCAGGATTAATATTTAAACTTTCAGAATGTGATTTCAAATACTCATACGCCAAGGTTGCAGATTCTTTCATTACATCACCTAAATTTCCGGTAAGAGTAAGATTTCCCCTTCCTTTACTCAGACTAACTTCAATAAATAAAATTTCACCACCGGCAGAAGTCCATGCCAGACCGGTAACAACACCCGCAATATTATTATTTAAATATCTGTCTTTCTGAAAATGTTCGGCACCAAGAATTGTTACAATGTCTTCGTCGTTAATTTTTTTGTTATACTTTTTTTTCATTACAATAAACTTTGCTTTGTTTCTAATAATTTTAGCAATAGTTTTTTCTAATGATCTAACACCAGATTCACGAGTATAATCTTCAACAATTTTTTCGATGTTTTTATCGGAAAAAGTTACCTGAGATTTTTTTACTCCATGAGCATCAAGTTGCTTTGGAATAAGATGTCTTTTTGCTATTTCAATTTTTTCTTCAATTAAATAACCTGTTAAGTTAATAATTTCCATTCTATCGCGTAAAGCGGGATGAATAGTGCTGAGAGTGTTTGCAGTAGAAATAAACATTACTCTTGAAAGATCGAAATCAATTTCAAGATAATTATCGTAGAACGTATTATTTTGTTCAGGGTCAAGAATTTCTAATAGTGCAGCTTGTGGGTCTCCGCTTATATTATTTCCACTTACTTTATCAATTTCATCAAGAACGAAAACCGGATTTGCAGATTTGGCTTTTTTTAGATTCTGAATAATCCTACCCGGCATTGCTCCAATATAGGTTTTTCTATGCCCGCGTAATTCAGATTCATCACGAATTCCACCTAGCGACATTCTAATGTATTTTTTGCCAAGTGCTCTTGCAATTGATTTTCCAAGGGATGTTTTTCCAACACCCGGAGGTCCTACAAAACAAAGAATTGGCGATTTCATATCATTTTTTAAATTAATTACGGCCAGATGTTCAATAATTCTTTCCTTAATTTTTTCTAATCCAAAATGGTCTTCATCTAATACAATTTGTGCGTGATCTAAATCAAAATTATCAGTTGTAAATTCATTCCATGGTAATTCTACAATCATTTCCAAATAATTCACCTGAATAGAATATTCAGCTGCTTGAGGGTTCATCCTCTGCAATTTGATAAGCGCTTTATTAAAAATTTCCTCAACTTCTTTTGTCCATTTCTTTTTAGATGATTTATCTTTTAAGCTAAGAATTTCTTGCTCGTTTGGACTTCCTCCAAGCTCATCCTGAATAGTTTTAAGTTGTTGATTTAAAAGATAATCTCTCTGTTGCTTATCCATTTCAACCTTAACTTTCTTTTGAATCTGGTTTTTAAGCTCAAGCATTTGAAGTTCTTTCGATAGAGAAGCTAACACTTCGTTTGCTCTTGTTTCTAATTCAGATATTTCAAGAAGTCTTTGTTTTTCATCAACTTCAATGTTAAGATTTGAGGAAGCAAAATTTACCAAAAAAACAGGGCTTTCAATATTATTAATTGCAAAACCAGCTTCTGAAGGAATATTAGGCGATTTTTTTATTATCTGAATGGAAATATCTTTAACCGAAGATATTAAAGCGTCAAATTTATGTTGGTCATTAATTTTATGTTTTACTTCAAAATCAGATACTTTTGCTTTAAAATACGGTTCAGTTTCAATCATTTCCACTAACTCAAAGCGCTTTTTTCCCTGAATAATAGCAGTTGTACTACCATCAGGCATTTGGAGGATTTTGATAATCTGGGCAACAGTACCAATTTTATTCAAATCTTCGAAATTTGGATCTTCTTCGCTTGCATCTTTTTGAGCAACAACACCAATAACCTTGGTACCTGAATATGCTTCTTTTATTAATGCAATTGACTTGTCTCTGCCTACTGTAATTGGGATTACAACCCCAGGAAAAAGAACAGTATTTCGCAATGGTAGAATTGGTAATATTTTTGGAAGTTTTTCCGCATTCATCAACTCTTCATCTTCGGGCGATAAAAGAGGGATAAATTCAGTATCTGCATCAATAACTCCTGTCAACCCTAATATTTCTGATTTTATCATTTATTATTGTTATTTGTTATTTTTGTTCCAAAATTATTATAAATAATTCAAAATTCATGTTCAATAAAAAAATAATATTGTTTATTATTTCATGTTGTTATTATTCAACAATATTAAGAGATATTTTAAAATTACCATTTTCAAGGATCAAGTATCTTGAAACTTCCATCCCACCCCCTTTTACATAACTTACATAATAATTTGAAATCCTTGTGTTTGGATCTGTATGAGGTTTTAAGTTTCGCAAAGTGATTCTTTTTATTCCTCCATTTTTTTCAAATAATTGCTTTCTTCCCAAATTCAGACTTTTTTTTAAGCGTAATAAGGCATCATCAGACAATGTATCAACACCATGAGTCATATCCAGCACATTATCAATATTCCCTTTATTCCACTCTTCAAAATAAATATTAAGAAATTTCGAAGCACTTTCATCATTGAATTTTGTTCTTATTTTGTTTTCACAAGAAAGTAAAGTTATACTAAAAATGATAACAAAAAAGAAAACAATATTTTTAATCGAAAATTGCATATGTCTATTATTATTTTGTTTGCTGAAAGATACAATTTTTTTTGTCTGATTCTTAATAGTAGATAATTTAAATAATCACAAGTACATAGATTAAAATTTTAATTTTGTAAATCGATGAATCTGTGATGTTTATACTGCGTAATAATAAAAAAGCTCCTAAAATATTAAGAGCTTCTGAAATATTTTGCTTTTCAAAGAAAAACTATTTTTTCTTTTCAAGATGTTTTTTATATTTGTTTTTAAATTTATCAACACGTCCTGCGGTATCAACAAATTTCATTTTACCAGTATAAAATGGATGAGAAGTATTTGATATTTCAAGTTTAAAGAGAGGATATTCTTTGTCATCTTCCCATTTAATAGTTTCTTTTGTTTTAACTGAAGATTTTGTTAAAAATGTATAATCGTTTGATATATCTTTAAAAACAACAAATCTGTAATCTTTTGGATGAATGCCTTTTTTCATTTTTCTTATCTTTATATTTTCGGGCTGCAAAATTAATTTTTTATCTGAATAAAACAAAGTGAATCAATAATAATTTTATTTTTTTTTATGCCTTGATTTTTTCAGATTGCAAAATAAATATTTTTTTATTTTTTGTTAACAAAGCAAGGAATGAAATTCCTTTTAAATATAATTGAATAATGAACACCGATTAACGATTTAAGAATTTTGAAGTAATG
>CAYOKJ010000236.1:0-3735 GCA_964404485.1 uncultured Bacteroidales bacterium
TATTAATATATGAAAAATCAATCAAATATTTCTTTTGTTCTTGACGATAAAATCGTTACGATTGACTTTTTACAAGATAAAAAATTTAAACCAACAAATAGTGTTCTTGAATATCTTCGTTCCTTACGAACAAAAAAAGGTATAAAAGAAGGTTGCGGGCAAGGAGACTGTGGAGCGTGTACAATTGTTTTAGGTGAAATAAACGATAAAAATGAAATTTCGTACAAAGCAGTAAATTCATGTCTTCTTCTTTTACCGATGATTCATGAAAAGCAAATTATTACAATCGAAAATCTTGCTTCAAAAAAAGACAATGAAGTAATTCTTCATCCTGTTCAGCAAGCAATTGTGGAAACAAACAGCAGTCAGTGCGGCTATTGTACCCCGGGTATGGCGATGTCGATATTTGGACTTTTCAAAAATCACAAAAATCCATCAAGGGAAATTATTGAAGATGCTCTTATTGGGAACATCTGCCGATGTACAGGTTATCAACCACTTATCAAAGCTGCACAAAATTCTTGTAAAGGACAATATGATGATTTTGAAAAAAATATAAATCATACAATTGATCTTCTTAGAAAGATAAAAAAGGAAAATAATACAATTTCAATTAAAACAAAGGATTTATATTATTTTCGTTCAAAGAGTTTTTCTGAAACATTACAAATTCGTAAAGAGAATTCTGATGCAATTCTTTTAAGTGGTGGAACTGACAGCACCCAGAAAAAATTATCTGGCAAGCCAAAACCACTAAAAATTATTGACTTATCGGGTGTTGAAGATTTAAAATATTTTACTGAAGATAATGAAAATTTCTATATCAGTAGCGGCATAGATATCGAAAAACTGAGAACTTATGCAACTTCGAAATTGCCGGTTTTAGATAATATTTTAAAAGTTTTCAGTTCGCTTCAAATCAGGAATCTTGCAACAATTGGAGGAAACATTGGAGTAGCCTCACCTATCGGCGATCTTATTCCGGTCTTATTTGCGTTAAAAGCTAAAGTTAAACTTCAAAGCAATTCAGAAAAAAGAATTATCGAAATTGAAAATTTTATAAAATCATACAGAAAAACCGATATTAAGGAGGATGAAATAATTGAATCTGTAATTATTCCAAAATCTGATAAAAATATTATTAGATCTTATAAAATATCAAGAAGAAAAAACCTTGATATTTCAACACTTTCTGCAACTTTTAATCTTCTACTTGATAACAATTTAATCGTAAAAGATATTATTCTTGCTTTTGGCGGAATGGCTGAAATTACAAAGCGAGCACGCAAAACCGAAGACTTCCTGTTAAAGAAAAAATGGGAAAGAAAATCAGTTATTGAAGCTATAGAAATATTAAAAGATGAATTTAATCCAATTTCGGATGCAAGGGCGGATAAGGAATTCCGTAAAATTGCTGCAGGAAATTTATTACTAAAATTCTGGTCGGAAACCAATGAGTAAAACAAAAGATAATAACGCAATTAAACATGTTACCGGAGAATCGGTTTATGTAAATGACATTCAGGTAAACGACCATTTATTTGGTAAAATAGTTTTTAGTCATTTGCCTCATGCCGTTATCAAATCTTATGATTTATCAAAAGCACGCTCATTGCAAGGCGTTCATGCAATTTTATGCAGCAAAAATATAACAGGCAAAAATCAAATGGGACCGGTTACAAAAGACGAAGTTTGTCTTGCCGTAGAAAAAGTAAATTTTGTTGGACAGGCAATTTTTCTTATCGCAGCCGAAAGTGAAGAAGTTGCTGAAAAAGCAGAAAAGCTTATTGAAATAAAATTTGAAGAACTGGAAAGTATTACTGATCTTAAAACTGCAATTCAAAAAAACAATCTTCTTTTTGAACCTCAAAAAATTGAAACAGGTAATGTTGAAAATGCATTAAAAAACTCTGTTCATAATTTAACAGGAAGTTTTTTCACGGGAGCACAAGAGCACTGGTATCTCGAAACACAGTCGAGTCTTGCCATTCCCGGCGAAGGAAATGAAATGAAAATATTCAGTTCTACACAACATCCTTCAGAAACTCAAAGCATAGTTGCCGGAGTTCTAGGAATTAATAAAAACGAAGTTGAAGTTGAAGTAAGACGTCTTGGGGGAGCTTTCGGCGGGAAAGAAACACAGGGAAATCATTATGCTGCGTGGGCTGCCTTGCTTGCAAAAGTTACAAATCGTCCTGTAAAAATTCATCTTTCAAGAAACGACGACCAACTGACAACAGGAAAAAGACATCCGTTCTTGTCAAATTATTCTGTTAGTTTTGATGATGCAGGAATCATAAATACACTTGATGTTGAAATGAATTGTGATGGGGGATCTTCAAACGACCTGACAAATGCAATTTTAGCAAGAGCATTATTTCATATCGACAATAGTTATTTCATCCCGAATTTGCGTGTAATTGGAAAAGCATATAAAACCAATCTTCCCTCAAACACCGCTTTCCGTGGATTTGGCGGACCACAAGGAATGGCAGTAATCGAGAATATTATTGACCGCATTGCAAGATATCTTAAAATTGATGCAACAGAAATCAGGTATAGAAATTTTTATCAAATAAATAAAAATAACATTACTCATTACGGACAAAAAATTGAGAACAACCGTCTTTTCAAAATTTATGATGAATTAATTAAGTCTTCTAATTATTTTGAAAGACGAAAAGAAGTCTCAGAATTCAATTCAATAAATGAGTTTCACAAAAAGGGAATTGCTCTTAGTCCGGTAAAATTTGGTATCTCTTTCACAACTGCATTTTTGAATCAGGCAGGCGCATTAGTGCATATTTATAAAGATGGAACAGTCCAGGTTAATCATGGAGGAATTGAAATGGGTCAGGGGCTCAACACAAAAATTCTTGGAATTGCTGCCGTTGAACTAGGTATTAATCCTGATGAAATTATAGTTACTTCAACTAACACCTCAAAAGTTCCAAATACCTCTGCCACGGCAGCTTCATCTGGTAGCGACCTTAACGGGATGGCTGTAAAAAATGCTATCGAAAAATTAAAAAAACGACTAATTGAAATTGCATATAAGATCATTTCAGAAAATAATATAATAAAAAAAGAAGACATTATTTTTCATGAAGATTATGTTTTTGATAAGAATTTCCCTGAAGCAAAAATCTCCTTTAAGAAATTAATTAATTCAGCATATTTGAATCAAATTAGCTTGAGCGCAACAGGATTTTATCGCACTCCCGGAATTCATTTCGACAAGAAAAAAGCTAAAGGAAAACCATTTTATTATTATGCTTTCGGAATGTCGGTTTCAGAAGTTCAGGTAGACACACTTACAGGAGCACACAAAATTTTAAGAACTGACATTTTGCATGATGCCGGAAATCCGTTAAACGAAGAAATTGATATCGGGCAAATTGAGGGAGGATTTGTTCAAGGAGTTGGCTGGTGTACTACAGAAGAAATGAAGTGGGATAAAAAGGGTAAGCTTTTGACTTTTTCTCCCGACACATATAAAATCCCATTAATTACTGATATTCCACAAGATTTCAGGGTAAAGCTTTTAAAAGATGCGCCAAATGTAAATGTTATTAAAAAAAGTAAAGCAGTTGGCGAACCACCTTTTATGCATTGTTTTTCTGTTTGGCTTGCAATAAAAGATGCAATTTCGTCTGTAGGTAATCACCAAATTGAGCCTGAACTTTCAATTCCTGCAACTAATGAAAAAATTGTTCTGGCAATTGAAAAAATCAA
>CAYOKJ010000237.1:0-3731 GCA_964404485.1 uncultured Bacteroidales bacterium
ATAAGAACACTCAATAAGCAATATTCAATAATCAATAAAAAAGTATTGAAAAATTGAATATCGAATATCGATTAACGAATGATGAATAATGATTTGTCAGGAGCACTAAAAAAAAATCTATAATCAGAAATAATAATTCAGGAGTTCTTAGTTTGTAAATTTGTATATTTAAAAGTTACTCGATGGATGTTATACTTAAAACAGAAAATAAATTCATAAAAAAAAGCCCCCTCGTTTTTATAAAGGGGGCTTATATAATTAAATCACATCATTTACCATTATTGAATACTTAACTTTTTATTAATAATACCATTACCATAGTTAAGTTGTATAATATAAACTCCCGGAGAGAAATTAGAAGTATTGATAGTGATAAAATCGTTATCAACATCAGAACTATAAATTCTGTTTCCGAGTAGATTATAAATCGCAATTTCTTTAATGTTGTTGCGTGAGTGTATGTTAACTAAATTTGAAGCAGGGTTAGGATAAATACTAACCGTGTTGTCGATTTGGTTTTCTTCAATAGTTACAGTTCCTCTAAACACATTTGCGAAACTGAAATGATCGAGACCTGCAGGATAGTTAACTCCAAAGTAACATTGATTGTTAACATTAACCATGCTAAAGTTGGTGTTATATTCTTTGTTTTCTGATTGATCCCATGCAATTAACTCAATAGCTGAGTTTATATCATAACCACCGTTAACAGCAATTCTAAAGGTGTTAAGGTCGTTTTCCCATGGATTATAAGAATTGATTACCATAGATCCTACAATGTTTCCATTACTTAGGGCTGCAATCTCATCGCCAATATCAAACTCTGCTGTATTTACAAATATAGTGTATGTCCAGTTTCCTGCATTACCACTATTATATACAAAATGAACAGGATCCAAAGTTGTTTTATGAGTTATAGATTTGCTAGATGTGGAAGGATATGTTAGTATATCTGCGCCATTCATTTTAACTTTATAACCTTCCTTAAGTGAAAGTTCACCAATATTATCAACCCAACTTCCAGTGTTTTTATGTAGCTTGTTGCCCTCACTGTCCATTACCCAATCCAAATTATCAAGTATGCTTGCAAAAGCTGTCAAAGCATCATCTTGATTATTATTGTCATAAGGAAAATAAGGAACATAATAAATGCCATCTGATGCAAATGTAATTGGGTTATTTTCAGGTTGTACAAGATAACCTTCCACAAAAAATTTATAATGAATTGTACGATAAACCTGATATCCTTCTAATAACTCCCAATGGTATCCAGCAGGCAACCAAGTTAAGGAAGTGGGATTAGAATTAGTATTTTCCAATTTTGATCCATCATCATTTAAAACCCAGCTATCAAAATATTTTTCAGAAAATTTGGCATAACCATTAGCAGCATTATCAAGTAAAATCAACATATCGGTCTCATCAGAAGCTTTAACTACCGATCTTCCAATAAAGTAAAAACCTGGAGAGGGTAAATTATATTCAATATTAGCTGATATTAGTTTAGTAAGTATAGTATCATGTTCAGTAGTCTGGTCCTGAAATATTTCAATATTTTCGTTTAATACGGTACTATAACCTATTTTACTAAATCTTATATCATAAATGCCTTCATCAAGAGAAAATGTGTATAAACCTCCTCCGACAGTAGTCTCAGTTTTAACAACATCTTGAGTAAAAATATTTAATACTTCTACCTTAACTCCGTTAATTGTTCCTCCACCATTTGCTGCAGTTTCATAAACTGTTCCTTCTAGTTCGCCGGGAACTGTACCCCAGTATATATTAAGATAACTTACCTCATTTAATTCAGGATCGGGGAATGTTGTACCGGAATATGTACCTGCATTTGGATTAAACCACCAGTCTATAGGTGTTTCATAAACTTCACCAGAACTGATGTCGTAAGCCCATATCTCCATCTCATTACCCCATCCATAGCCTGCATTACCATTTGAAAATTCTGCAAAAACTTTCATTACATTAGTGCCGGAATTTTGCCAATCGGCAACATCAGGAAGACGTATGGTTCCTACTCTTAATCCGGGTTCATCTACATTACCTGCTTGTCCTTTATCAAAAATAACCAACTCATCCCAAGGTAAACAATAATTAGCACCAAATTTTGCCATTTCAATTTGAATTGTCCACATCTTATTTGGGTTTCCTGTTATTGCAGCAAATTCAGGAGTCGTATTAGCAGTAGGAAGAAGTGTGTAGTTTTTTTCTATTATATTATCAGGACTAATAACTATGTTATTAATAGTAAGAGTTTCGTAAGTACCCAATGAAAATACAAGATTATATGTGCCTCCATAATGACTTATAATATATACACCATCCGCTGCGTCATTTTCATATGCTGTTGTGCCATCTAATTCTTTTAAAATATAATGTGCATCAATTAAATCCATTGTAACAGCATCATAAACTTCACCTGTAAGTGTACCTGTTTTTAAATCAAGTTTAACAGCATCAACTAAATTTAATGTTAATGTATTACCATTATAAGGAATATCTCTATCAATATTTTGAGTTACATATCCATTGTATGAATAAGCGAAAGCTCTTTCTCCATCAGGAATATCTTCAATAAGATAATAACCAGATTCATCTGTTAAGTCTGAATAAGTTGTACCACAAATAGTAGCAGAAACAAGAATGTTTTCTTTAACTATATAACCAGGAGTTTCAAGGTCATAAATTTTTGCAAAACCAGCAAGACCTCCCTCTCCGTCTAAATAAATATTTTTGGACTGAGGAACAGATGCATAAAGAGCAATATCAAAGGTCTCAGTTGCATGAGCTCCTCCATCATCTACAGTAACTGTGTATGTATAAAGATCTGTACCAGGATCATCACTTCCTGCAAAAACATATAAATCAAATATTCCTTCGTTAGGATTTGCTTGCTCAACACCATCATATCCGTCAGTAAAAACAGTAGCACCGTCAGCTGCAGTAATTTTAATACTGTCATCATCAAAAACACTTACTATTACTTTTCCATATGTTGGCATAGGGTTGGCAGGATCATCCCATACAAAATCTAAATCAACATAACAATAGCTTGATCTGCCTTCGGGTGGGAAATAAGCTCCTGTAGTTGTTCCTGTAAGTGCTTCACTTGTTGGTGCATACCAGTCATTATAAAAATCAATAGGCTCATTATCTCCCCATCCGCTTGCGTAAGAAGTTCTGCCATTACTTATATTATAAAATTTTAATAAAATGGGATTTCCGGGAGTATATAATACATCTCCACTTGTGTTCTGACTATATGCAATTAATTGGAAATTTGACCAATTAGCAAGAGATGGAACGTCGGTTAATGTTAATCTACCAACTAATTTACCTCCGTCAAAGGCTCCAATTATATCACCTACGTCACACCAAGAGGGAGAAACACCGTAAACCCATATTTCAAGAAGAGGATGTCCGCTATCCCCATCTATGGTAGCTGTAGTCCATGTTGGTTGCGCATTTAAACTTACACTAAAAAGCATCGTAAATGCAACAATTAATGTAAAAAATTTTGTAAAATGTTTCATGTGATTTAATTTTTAAGTTAATAATAGTATTAATATTTTGATTAAGATTAAATTAAAATAATGATCTTAATGTTGTTTTTATATATTTTTTGTTTAATTAGTTTTAATTAAAATAACACCAAAATAACTTATAAAACACTGATAAACAACCCATAAATGGGTAATTCATTGCTTAATAAG
>CAYOKJ010000238.1:0-3725 GCA_964404485.1 uncultured Bacteroidales bacterium
CGTGCGTTCGGACAGACACACTCTTTGACAAGTTTTGGTCGTGCGTTTGGCTTTTTGAGCGACTTGGCAATGTGTGTGGCTGTGAAGCGTCGGCATTTTTTAACTAATCTTTTGGCGGTGTCCGTTTATGCGGTTTCACAGGTACTTTTTTTGGTCCTGGTTTTGGAGCATCAGGATTCTTTCTTGGTACTGGTGAAGGTGTCGACCTCTTATGAGGTTTAACAGGTACAGTCTTTTTAGCCATAATATTAGTTTTTAGATTTATTCTATCTCAATTTTATCAATTTCTTTCATTAAACTATCTGTTTCCGATAGTGCAACAATAATTTTTTGATAGTGCAAAATATCATCAAATTCTAAGGTTCTTTCTTGACGGTCTTTTAGCCATTTTTGAGCTGGCTGATAGCCACCAATGTAAAATTCCCAAGCAGTTAGCGGAATGTTGTCAAAATACTGTTCATCATTTATCCATATTCTTCCAAATCCTTTTTCTTCATCAAATAATTCCCAATCTTTTTTAGCAACTTTGGTTGTAATTACGTTATCTCCATCTTTTGGATATGTTGTAATGAAATCGTCCACTTTTGGAGATTCTAACAAATGCATTTGGCGTATTTCTCCACCTAATTTTACCAATTGCCAAAATGTGTTTTTGTCTTTTGGATATGGAATTTTCGGAAAATCTGTTTTTAAGAATTCTTTGTATTCATTTCTATATTTTTTTGAATGGAGAACAGCATAAATGAAGTCTAAAATATCAATTGGAGCAAAAGTATTTTCTGTTGTCTCTTTTTCATTTGTAAACGTTAAATCTAAAATTAGAGCAATTTTATTTACAATTTCTTGGTTTAGATTTGGTTTTCTTTCAGTTTTTACCTCAATGGTTTGTTGTCCGTTATTTTCTGGATATAAATAAAGTGGAAATAAATTCACACCACCTCTTCTAAACATATTTGCGTCAACTGGATGTTTAGAAACTGTCGTTAAACACCATTCAATGTTGCCTACCGCTAATCCTTGTCTACCAATTCCTAACATAATATTTTCTTTTCCTTTAGAATGAGTTATTAATTCATTTCTTGGTCTATCTACAAGGATTCTGTCAAAATATATGTATCGATTTTCAAAAGGTCTATAACCACATTTGATAATTTCTTTCTTGATGTCTGTTTTTTGTAGTTCAATTTGTGCCTTTTGTATATTAAAATCACTTGTAGATTTTACATCAAATATTTTTGTGATTTCTTCATCAGATTCAGAGTTAATTGAAAAATCAGTTAATCGTTTTGTTAAATTATCCTTATTGATGTCTGTGCAAAAATCATCTCTATGAGTTTGAAAACCCATAACGTTTGTTTGGAATAATTCAGTCGGATTTATTCCATTGTTATAATCATTGTAAAGTTTTTCGTCAATATCTTTAAATAGATAACTGTTCTTAAATGGTGTAAATATTTTGAAATCAATTGATTTTAGTGAGTTTTCGATTAAGAAATTATATTTAAAATCTCGTTTGCCAAACACGTCATAATGGCAAACCTCTCCTAATTGGTTTGGTTTCTTTTTTCCTGTTTTTACAAAAATATTTATTGAAACGCCTTGTTCAATATCAAATACATTCACGTCAACAGAACCATCAGGAGCAGTTTCTTTTTTCTTGTTGTTTCCGTGTAAATCAATTGTATAAATCTTATCGTATGTTTGGAGTAAATGCCAACGCATTCCTCTAAAAGTGGGGTTGTCTAAAAATCCGTGAGGATTTATAAAAGCTAAAACTCCACTTCCGTTTTTTTCAATAAAATGCTGCCCATAACGTAAAAATTTCACATAATCATCATTGATGAATTTTGAGTTTTGTTCTTTTAGTTTTTCCTTTCCTCCTGGTTCTTTTTTGTAGTCTTGCATTAAATCCATAATCCAATCTCCCTTATTAGCACTTTCTCCGCTGTAAGGTGGATTTCCGATTACACACATTACAGGAGTATCACGTTTAATATGGTTTGCTTCATTGGCTTCACTACTTAACCAATTGGCAAATAAAGTGCCTGTATCTGGATGATATTCGTCTAAACTATTGGTTAAGTAAACTTTTGTGCGTTGGTCTTTCGTCGGTTTAAAGCCTGTTTCTTTTAGCAACAAATCTAATTGCAAATGTGCCATTGCATAACTTGCCATTAGTAATTCAAAACCGTTTAATCTAGGAAGTAAATGATTTTCCACATAACCGCTCCAAATCCCTTCTTGTCCTTTAAATTTTTTGTTTACGTGCTTTATTACTTCCGCTAAAAAAGTTCCTGTTCCAGTGGCTGGGTCAAGAATTTGTACTTTATGTACTTCTTGTTCCATTTGTTTGTAACCCGTTACAGAACGCTTGTCAGGGGTTTGAGTGTTTACAGTAATTTTTGTTTTTGAAGTGTCTGCTAAACCTTGTGGTAAATCAAATTCCGTTTTAAGAATATCATCAACCGCACGAACAATAAAATTGACAACAGGAGCAGGAGTGTACCAAACACCCCTTGCTTTTCTAAGTTTTGGGTCATATTCTGCTAAGAAGGTTTCATAAAAATGGATAATGGGGTCTTCCATTTTTGTAGTCTTTCCGTAATTTTTAAGAATTTCTTCTACGTTACAGGCTAAGAATATTTCTGCAAGATTTTCTACAATCCATTTAATTCGGTCGTCAATATCGGGTCCGGCAATGTAGCCGAATAGTTTTCTTAAAAATGGATTTGATTTAGGAATCAATTCAGCAGCTTCTTGTCTGCTAAAAGTATCTAAAGTTGGGTCGTGCAAACGAGCTGCAAACATTCCGTAAGCAATTGTTTGAGCATAAACGTCTGCAAATCCTTTAGGTGTAATATCGTGAATCAGAATACTTTTAAAAGCAGTCATTTGTTCTTTAAGTGTACTGTCTTCATTGTGAGTTTCATCACTGGTCAAAGCCTTTCCAATAACATCAGAAAGCAGGCGGGCTTTGCCCGCCATCATTTCTGCTAATTTTTTGGAACTTTTTATGTTTTGTCCAATGTGTACACAAAAGTCTTTGATAAGATTTTCAAACCTTGCAAAATTTTGAGGTAGAGCAATAATTCCTTTTTCTGTTATTTCCGCAATGGCTATTTTGGTAATAAATTCTCCATCATTGTACAAATGAAAATCTATGTAGTCCGTGAAAATCAGATTGTCTAATGATGCTTTGTAGCGGTCAAATTGTTCTTTGTTTCCTGTCTTTTTCGCTCCTTCAAGGTCTTTGTCGCCAATATCTTTTGCTTCAATAAATCCAACGGGAATATCCTTTTTTGTCAAGATGTAATCAGGAGCTCCGCAACTCTGCCTTTTCGGTTCGTTAGTTGCCCTTATTGTAGGCACTAAACTTTCAATAAGCTGTTCTAAAATTCCTCGAAAAGTATGTTCAGTCGCATTCCCAGCTTTGAACTTTTGATTTACATTGTCAATATATTGTTCTAAATTCATTTTTCAAATCCGTTTATAATAACTACAAATGTATCAATTTACACTGGTGCGATGGCAAGAAAACAGCTCTTTTGCAAGCTGAAGCATCGGCTTGTGTGTCGGGGCTTGCAAATGTGCTGTTTTGTGCGTTGGCTGTTCATTTTATCTTTTTTACTCTAACTGAAAAATTACCGATGTCGTCTTTTTTTTGGCTTGTTGGTAACGGCGACAGTAAACGTTGACGCGTTTTATCAAATTAATATTTTGTTTAT
>CAYOKJ010000239.1:0-3677 GCA_964404485.1 uncultured Bacteroidales bacterium
AAATATTAGTTGAAATCAAAAGTGTAGAAATTATTGAAATAATAAATTATCATAAGGAGGGTTAATAATGGCGACTTTAAATGAATATTTTCCGACAGAAGTATTGCATCCAAGTGAAACATTGAAAGAGAAATTGGAAGAAATGAGAATGAGCCAAAAGGAATTTGCTGTGCGTACAGGAAAGCCTGAAAAAACCATTGTTGCCGTATTAAAAAGTGAAAGCTCTATTACTTCTGAAATGGCAGTATTGTTTGAAAATATCACAAAAATACCAGCTCATTTTTGGCTTAACAAACAAACTAGGTTTAATGAATATAAGGCTCGTTTAAAAAGAAAACATGATGTTGAACGAGCCGAAAAATGGACGAGAAGTTTTCCTTATGCTGAAATGGCAAAAAACAATTGGGTACCAACAACAAGAAAAATTGAAGAAAAAACAATTAATCTTTTTGAATATTTTGCTGTTTCAACTAATGATGCCTGGAATAAGCTTTATATGGAAAGTGAATTTAAAATAGCTGCTTATGCATCTTTAAAACATACACATGAGCCTTATGCTATTTCAGCCTGGTTACGTCAGGGCGAGTTACAATCGGAACAAATAAAATCTCCGGAATATAACAAAAAGGAGTTTAAAAAAACTTTGTATGCAATTAAAGATATAATGGCAAAACATCCAGAGGACTTTTTTCCGCAATTGCAAAAACTTTGTTTACAAGTAGGAGTTAAAGTTTTTTATACTCCCAAATTACCTAAAGTACCAATTAGCGGTTCTACACGTTGGATAAAGGATGCCCCAATTATACAACTAACTGCAAGATACAAGCAAAATGACAGGTTTTGGTTTACATTCTTTCACGAAGCCGGACATATTCTGCTACATGGTAAAAAATACATTTCGTTGGAAGGCATAGACTTTTCTGAAGCTGACCCGGAAAAAGAACAACAAGCTCATATTTTTGCTGAAGAATGGACTTTTAGCAATGAACAGGAAAAAGAAGTACTTGCAGCAACTCCACTTAATAAAAGTGATATTATAGATTTTGCTGAAAAATTTAATACACATCCGGCAATGATTATTGGAAGGTTACAGCACAAAGAATTAATTCCATACAGTATAGGACGTGAGTTTATTAAGTCTATAGATTTAAATAATAACTAAAACCGAGTTGTTATGAAAAGAATTTTCACAATTGTCTCATGTTTAGTAAAAAAAATGTAGAATTTTATATAACAAACTTGCTTCTAAATCTAAATTCCTAAATCTTAAATTATCTTGCTTATTATATTTTTTTTACATAAATTTATGACATAATGTGAAGTTGAAAAATTTCAGATAATTAATTGCAAATTACTTTATTGTGGGCTCTATAACAAAACTAAAACTACCTATAGTACAATTGTTTATGATAACTCTACGATACATCTAATCTTAACTTGATATTATTGAATGACGATGACAACTCCAAAAGCACAATTGATTCTTGACTACAAAATATTCTTTGGAGTTAAACCACCAGAGGACAGAATTTCTTTAATAAAACACATTTCCAAAGAAAACATCCTTTATGAAATTGCTGCTCTAAACTATCGTCTGAAACCTAAAAACAAAGTTAACATTGATAGCAGCTTTGAAACCCAAGTAAGAGAGTTAAGGTATTTCACTCAAACAGAGAAACTATTTAAAATATATTCACAAGTTGCTGAAAAATATACCAAAAGCAAAGATGACTACCCAAATATTTTTAATAGGCAAGCTTGTTTGTTTGCAATTGAAGAAATAGTCAATTCTACCGAAATGAAAAACATTAAGAATTATGTAATGGCAAGAATTGAAGTATGGGAAGCAATCGTAAAATATTTTTTAGCAGTTAACTATGTGATTACTCAAATCAAAAATGAAAAAGACAACAATGACATAAATTTTGAATCTCTAAATCCAAAATTACTTCCATTGAATGAGCTATCTATTGAAACAGATCAAATTTTTACACCTTACCGTGGTTATTGGCTTATTGACTATTTTTTAAATAACCCAGATTTTTCTACCGAAATAAAATTATACTTTCAAGAAACTTATGGTATTAAGCCACAACAATTCATTTTTCATTTAATGAGTATGTATATAGCAAATAACAGCCAACAACCCGAATTAAATTTCTTTTACCGTGTTAAAAATGGACATCAAGATATATTTGAAAGGTTAAGTAAGCGAATACCAAACAAAGAAACATATAAACTCATTAGCATTCGAAAATCTCCTTTTATAAATGTTGGAAAGTTAAAATACTTGCTTGTTGATAATTCTTTTCTAATTGAAAAAGCATATTCACAATTTTTAAATGATTTTTGGTTTGATTGGATTAAGAACATCAAAGACGAAAATGGAAAAACCAAATATAATATCAATCAATACAGAGGAGTGTTTGGGTATTTTTTTGAAAAATATCTTGCAGGGATACTGACTAAATGTTTTGAAAACTATAAGCATTCAACCCTATTAATGTTTAACCAACTTAAAGTAAATACCTCCAAAGGCGATGTTGAAATTGCAGATATCTATTTCCGATACGGAAATAAAATTTTATTAGGACAGGTAAAATCAGGAAGTATATACGACACTGAAAAATTTGGTGGCAGTGTCGAACAACTGTACAAAAATGATAGAAACAAATTCTTTAATAATTTTGGAGTAAATCAAATTATAGCTTCATTGATAACAATGGATGAACATATTCAAAAAGTTGATCTTAAATTTCCTAAAGGACATTTTTATGAAGTATATCCATGTATAGTTGTTAATGATAAAGCATTGCAAACCCCTCTAATGCCTGACATATTCAACTCACGATTTAATGAACTTATTTCGGATTTTAAAATAAAAAAAGTTAGAGTTAACCCATTAACATTAATTAATATTAATGACTTTGAAAGATTGGAGGATTCACTTAATAGTAATCCAAAAGAAATCTGGGAACTTCTTAATTACAATAATAGAGACAAAAGATTTATACCACTATTCTATAATACAATCAATCACAAGCAAACAGGCAGAAAACATCCGGATAGAATTTTAGAACTATTAAAGTCACTTATAATAAAATACAACCCTGATTGAGCAGACAGCAAACATGATAAAATAGTTTAAATAATTTACCAAATTACCTCCCCACCACACAAGTCTTTTTGTAACGCTGAATCTTGCCATTCAGGTCGAAAATTTCAAAGAAAATAATATAAATTCCAATATTGGCTTTTTCATTATTTTGATTGATGCCGTCCCAAGAAAAACCTCCTTTTGCCCCAAGTAATATTGGGAAATTGCTATTTAGAATATTTTTAAATAAAATTAGCTGTTTTTTTTATTTAAACCTTTTTAGAATGTAGTTAAAAAAACATGTAATATAAAGATAAACAGCAAAATACGGAGCTATTGAAATGTAAGAAAAATTACTATTTAGAATGTGTTTAGAATAAATTTAGTCATTTTAAAGTTCTATCATATAAAAAATCCTCCCGTACGGGAGGATTTGCTTTAAAAAAATAATCTGAGAATCTGTGGCAAATTTAATAACACAATAATTTACGTAAAACCAGAAAGTATTCAACTTTTTAAATTCTTGAGAAAAATGTAAAATTTAGATAGAAAAACCCTCCCGTACGGGAGGGTTTGCTAT
>CAYOKJ010000240.1:0-3637 GCA_964404485.1 uncultured Bacteroidales bacterium
GTTTGTATAATGACAATTGAATCATTTTATCAAACGTTGGTTCAATACCATACATACACCCCAGATTTGTACCTAATCCAACAATTTCTATATTGGGTAATTCGAATACATTTTTATAGAACCCCATAAGATTTTCACCTATAATCCCTTCTCGTAATTCACCCAGCTCAATCATGATGATTATCTTATGATTTTTTTTCTGTTTTACTGCTTCTTCACTAATTGCTTTTATTGCAGCAAAAGAAGTTTGTACTGAAAAATCTGCATATTCAACAACACTTTTAGCATATTGAAGAGGTGTAGGCTTTATATACATCGTTTTTATATCAGGCCTTATTTGTTTAATCTTTTTTAGGCTTGAAAGTCTTGAATCTCCAATTGAATGAATTTTATCAATTACAGTGGCAATAAGAATTTGTTTTAAAATCCCATTATCTCCAGATAACATTTTAACCACTAATGTCCATTGAATTTCATATTTTGATAAAATTTTATAGAGCTTTTCTATATTGCCAATAATGGCTTTTGTTTTTACCTTTAATTCTGCCATGGTTATTGTTTTTCTTTGTAATATCTCATATCTGCATATTTATTTTCAAACCCAATCCTTTCATACAATTGTTTAGCCGGATTATCGTATTCAACATGTAGTTTTACATCTCCTTTTGTAAGTTCTAAAGCCTTTTTAATTATTTCCTTTCCAAAGCCTTTTCCACGATATTTAGAATCAACTGCTATATATACCAAAATATATTCAGGAATGTAATCATTCATCCCTGTTTTGTTCATTATTAGAACACCTACAAGGCTATTTGCATAGTAAGCATTT
Organism: uncultured Bacteroidales bacterium; assembly: GCA_964404485.1. Taxonomy (GTDB): domain Bacteria; phylum Bacteroidota; class Bacteroidia; order Bacteroidales; family JAIORY01; genus JAIORY01. The sequence goes on from CAYOKJ010000240.1 coordinate 830, forward strand.
AGCAGGATTCCTCCGTTCCCTTCCATTGTACTAAAGACATAATCTAGGCATTTCTCAATGGCTTCTTTGCTATCACCATATTGCCCAAGATGTGTAAAGAGAAAGTTGACAACTTCATTTGTTGAAGATATTTTGTTTAATTCTGCTAAGTTTTTAATAAACTTAATATTAATCATTTAATTTTCTATTTATTTTATTAACAACATCATTATTATGCAAATATAAGTAAAAATTATTGTTTTCTAAAATCTACTTACAAAACTAGGTGTAATTATAATTATATCTGGCTTCAAGCAAGTCCCATTTTACTCATAATCAATCAACCTGGGAATGCTTTGTGGCAATCGTGTTAATAACTCATAATTTAATTGATTGCTAAATTCACTAAAGGATGCGACTGTAATTTCAACATCCCCCTGTTTACCAATCAACACAACTTCATCACCTTTTTGCATGTTGTTTAATCGGGTAACATCAATAATCAATAAGTTCATATTGACTATACCAATCACATCAACTCTTTGATTTTTAACAAGTACCCTGCCCTGAAAACTTAATGAGCGGCTATAACCATGTGCGTATCCTACAGGAACAGTTGCAATTATCATGTCTTCCTGAGCTAGATAATTATTACCGTATCCAATAAATTGACCTTTTTTGACCTTTTTAATACCCATAATTTTGCTCTTCCAACGCAACATCCTTCTTAAAGGGTCATCTTTGCTTTTCTGCTTAATCAGAAAATTTAAAAGAGTTTCTTTACTTGACCAAAATCCATACTGCATTATTCCTATTCTTACCATATCCATTTGTGTATTAGGATAAGTAAATGTTGCTGCTGAACAAGCAGAGTGCCTAATTTTTGGTTTTAAATCTTGCTTTTCAAAATCAAGGGAATACTTATTGAATCTTTTTATTTGTTGTTGAATCCTGTAGTAGTTTGCTATACTTTCTGCACCTGCAAAATGGGTACACAAACCTTTAAATTCAATGTATTTATGATTCTCTTTTAGAAAGTCAATGAGTGTTTTGTGGTCTTTTGAAACAAAACCAGTCCTGTTCATACCAGTTTCCATTTCTATATGAATAATTGCTTTCTTCTTGATTCTTTTGGAAGTCGCTAAGGCATGATTTAACCTGTCAAAATCGAATACATAAAATTCTATCTCATGTTTTATTGCCCATTCCAATTCGTCATTTTCAATCATGCCCATAATCATAATTGTAGATTTTTTTTTGATGCTTGAAAATGCTCTATAGGCTTCAAAGGCATTAAAAACAGAAAAATGATTTATACCACAAGTTTCTGCCAAAGGAACAAAGTTTTCAATAGAATGTCCATAAGCATTACCTTTAATCACAGAAGAAATAATCACTCCTTTTTTGATGTGTTTTTTGAGAAAGTTTAGATTATTTTCTAAAGCTGATTTACTTATTTCTATAACGGAAGTATCATTCATAATTATTTGTTACAAATTTGATTAATAATGGATCGAAACATATTTATACCTGTAGGAATCAATTTATCTGGAAAATCATAATCCGGATTGTGCAATGCCGGAGTATCATTTCCAGCCCCAAGCCCAAACATGGCTCCTTTGTATTTTTGCGTAAAAATCCCAAAATCCTCTCCCCACTTAAAAGGTTCTTGTTTTTCGAAGATGTCAAGTCCATTTAATCTGGCCGCATTTCTAATAATTGCGTTGACTTCAATATCATTTTTAGTCGATTGAAAATCTTGTATCCAATCTATTGAATATTTAAGCAAATGGTTTTTGGCCAATGAATCTATGATTGAAACCAATTTATCTTTCAATCTGTCCATGTTTTGCTGACTCCAGGTTCTAAGCGTAAAGTGAATTTCCCCTCTTCCTGCTGCTGTGCCATAAGCTTTGCTCCCTATCTTACAAAATATGGATGTAATAACAACAAAATCATCTTCTTTAGGATTGTTTGTGTTAAGCTTTTCAAATTCATCAATAATTTTCGATATAGCAAGAGAAGGGTTTATCCCATGCTCTGGTTCTGCAGCATGTGCCGTTTTTCCTTCTAGTTTAATTATCATGCTAGAAACAGAAGAACTGAAAGTACTATCCTTTATAATAATTTGATTTTTACTGTATCCTGGTAAATTATGTAATGCAAATACATAATCAGGATTTATATCTTTAAAATTTGAATCATTCAATACCTTCAAAGCTCCTTCTCCAGTTTCTTCTGCGGGTTGAAAAAGCAGGAATACTTTCCCTTTTTCAGGTTTTTTTTGGAATAGTGATTTTGCAAGGCCTGACATAATTACCATGTGACCATCATGACCACATTTATGGGCAATATTATCAAAACAGGATTTATGTATAAATCCATTTGTTTCATGGATGGGTAGGGCATCCATATCACACCTGAAGAGAACTTCTGGCCCTGGATTTCCCGAATCATATGTGAATAATAGTCCAAAACCACCTAAATTTTCAATAAGCTGATCGGGTTTAAACTGAGAAACGAACTGTTTTATTCGTTTTGACGTTTCTTTTTCTTTATTTGAAACTTCAGGATGTGCATGTAATTCTTTCCTTAAAAGAATTAGGGTTTTATCAGGCATTGTATTGTTTTTAGTAAGCTTTTAATGAACGTAGGACTGCCATTTCAAAGAACAAAATTTTTCTTAAAATAAAAATTCTAAAGAAAAATATTAATGTGTTAAAGTATCCAATTCATGAAGTTAACATATCAAAGATGCATGTTTTTTTAATTCAGGAAATACTTTAAATAACTTTTTAACGAGCTTATCAGTACCATGTTTTAAAACAT
>CAYOKJ010000241.1:0-3567 GCA_964404485.1 uncultured Bacteroidales bacterium
TTGGTTTTATCATTTGTGGGTCGGTTATAATTTATTCTTTCCAGGGCAACACCATCATAAAAATTAAGTAAAGGAAACTGCATTTCTTCAGCATATTCAAAAATATCAATAATCAAATTATTTTTGTTTTTGATGATTGAAACTCCTTTGTCGTTGTTAAATGAAGGAAAAGATTCTACCTTAATAAAACCAGTGGGATTGGAAGTGTAAAATTGTTGTTTAACAATTTCCGGGTTTTTACTAAGAACAAGATAATCTTCAGGAAAAAGTAATTTCCCTTTCTCGCAAATATTTGTTGTAATTGTATCGGGAGGATTAGGAGGTGTTTTCTTTACGGAAGAAATTTTAAGATTTTTGAGATCAATAATTTTATTTGAACGGTTGTAAATCTCAACATAATCAACACCATCGCCAAGCGGATTAAACAAGATTTCGTTTATCACAACATCATTATTTTCTGTTGTTTGGGGAATGCCGAGACGGATATTACTATAAGTTTCCAGAGGTATTCCCGAACAATTTAAAATTTCCTCAACAATATTAAGAGTGTAAATAATTCCACCGCTCATTTCTATTGAAAATTCCAAAAGCACACTTTTAAAATCCTGTGAATTAATTATGATATTTTGCACCTGACCAATTCCGTTGTCGATATTATAAGCAAAATTATTCAGAAGAGAAAGGCTGTCCATGCTTTGGTCGAAAAAAAGCTCAATAGTTTTTGTGTCAATATAAATTATATTTTCAATTTGAGGTGGAATATCCTCGATTGAAAAAACAGAATTTTCGCTTCCCGGTGTACCACCATAATCGTTGTTTGCCACTTTCCAGTTTTCGCTTCCGCCGCATGGATTATAAGGGTCAATTTGTTCAAGCGACCATCCACCGTCTTCTTTTTCCGGATTATTGTACCAGTCGTCTGTATATGAAACATAAGAAATTAAGTTGCCGTTTTGATTACGTAAAATTATTTCCTGTCCGGAATTTGTAAGAGAGAAACTCGGAAATCCATAAAAATCACCAAAGAAGGAAAACAAAGTTGCAGCGATTTCTTTTCCAAGAATAAGATACTTTCCTGCATCAATAGAAACGTCAGTAAATACTTTTTCACTCGTTCCGATAATAAGCATCCAATTGCTAAGATTAACGGGCAGAGGAGAGGCATTGTACAATTCAAGATATTCATATTCCGGCATATTGACCGTTGGGCTTGGATCAGCCATAATTTCGTTTATCACGATGTCGTTTCGCTGGGCGATGTAATACGAAAATTCAATGCTTACAGGCAAAATTGTGTTTTCGGAAAAGTCCTTCACGGCGGAAATGTTCAAAATATTTATTTCTCCGTTTGGAAAAGAATTTAAAAAATCGAGATGAACAAGCGAAGGATCAGATTCGTTTCTTGTTGCATTTTCAGGTTTACCGATATTATTATTTGCGATGTAATTATTTATGTTTTCTGAAGATAACTGATCTACTCCTTCCGAAAATTTAATATCAATTTTATTTTGTGAAATTGTGTTAACAAAAACGACTTCCGGCGGGATTGTGTCAACAAAAATATCACCCACATAAAAATTATCGAAATACATTTTACTACTGTTGCTGGAAGTATATTTACAGAAAACGCCAAAAGAATTTGTGGTATTAATTTCATTATCGTTGCCCTCGGCTTCAAGCTGAAAATTATTTCCTCCGGCGGGATCAACAAAAATTTGCCATAATGCATTTTCGTCTCTTGTAGTTTTTACAGAGATTTCAAAAGAGCCGGACAATAATCCTTCAGTACCCCGACATATTGAAAAATGCTCTTCACCACTTTGCCTGAACAACTCAACTGCATCATCTGAGCCAGATTCACCAAATTGCAAATAATATCCGTTTAAAGGCAAATTAAAGTCACTTTGATCAGAAACCAAATAAACACGGGTGTAATTATTTGCCGACGAACTGAAAGAAAGTTTAATCCAAAACCGCCATTCAGTTTCATTAAATTCAGTATTTGGTGTAGATAAAAATGATTCTCCTTCTGCTGCTGCATTCAATTGTAGTTGAAGACCGGTATTGATAATAAAATTTTCTGAATTGCCTGTCCATGGAGGATCAGCATTAAAATTACCATCCGAGAAATCATCATTTATCTGAGCCATCAGAGAAACTGAAAAAAGAAAAAAGATAATTAAAAAAAACTGTCTTTGAGAAATTTGAATGTGTTTTTGGATAGAAATCATGATAGTATGAGTTGTTATGTGAAAAAAAAGAGTACAAACCAAAGATGCTTACGAAGTTGATGTTTATTTCAAAAATATCAATTTTGCTTAACGGTTGCAAGTGATTGTATATCTGCATTTAAAATTGTATTTCTTATATTTCCATTTATGAAATATAAGAAAACAATTGGTATAATTTGTAAATATACTACTTTTGCGAAAAATTTGGTAACTGTTTTTAGAAAAAATTATACTGTTGAAACAAATTATTAAGTAGAAGTGAAAATTTACAACGGAATAGAAGAATATAATTGCAACAAGGTACCAATACCGGTGGTAAGTGTTGGGACTTTTGATGGTGTACATATTGGTCATCAGAGGATAATTGCAAGGATGGTGGAAGAAGCTCGCAAGATCAATGGTGAAACAGTTTTAATTACTTTTTACCCTCATCCACGTTTGGTTTTACATTCTGATAGCAGAGACCTGAAGTTTATAAATACGCGGGAAAAAAAATTTGAACTTCTTGAAAGATTTGGAATACAACATTTAATTGCAATTAATTTTACAAGAGAATTTGCAAAGACGACTTCTAAAGATTTTATCAAAAATATTATTGTTGATAAAATAAAAACAAAAAAACTTATTGTTGGTTACGACCATCAGTTTGGGAAAAATAGATTAGGAGATTATTCAAGTCTTTATGATATTTGTAAAGAATTATCAATAGAAGTGAAACGAGTTAAAGCACAGGATGTCAACAAAATATTTGTTAGTTCAACGAAAATCCGCAAAGCACTTAATGAGGGAAAAATCAAAAAAGCAAACGAGCTTCTTGGGTACAATTATTCGATAAGCGGAAATGTAGTTAGAGGTGCAGGAATTGGGAGAACAATAGGTTATCCAACAGCAAATATTGATTTAGAAGATGAGTATAAACTAATTACTGCAAATGGCGTTTATGCTTGTTTGGTTGAATACAAAGACAAGACTTATAAAGGTATGGGAAACATTGGTTTCAGGCCAACTATTGACGATGGAGATTTGACAATTGAGGTTAATATTTTTGATTTTAATAAAGAAATTTATGATGAAAGCCTGAAAGTTTTCTTTGTTGATCGTATTCGGGATGAAGAAAAATTTAAAAATCTTGATGCTCTAAAAAAACAACTTAAAAAAGATAAAATTAATGTTTTGAAGTTGCTTAAAAGAGAGGTTTTGTAGTTTTTTGTTGTGGTTTCAGATTTCTCCCTGCGGTCGAAAAGACTGCTAATTTAGTTTTTAAGAAAATTTCTGTTTGAAGTTTAGGCAGAATCCAATCAGATTCTGACATTTCTGTAAATGTTACGTAATTTGT
>CAYOKJ010000242.1:0-3552 GCA_964404485.1 uncultured Bacteroidales bacterium
AAGTATGAAAAATTGACCAAAGAAATAACAAAAGATTTAGAAAATTATAATTTTGAAGAAGAATTAGCAACACAATATGAAAAAGGACTATTTTTTATTCCAAAAGATGAACTGAAAGAAAATTTTATAAAGGATTTGAAACAGGATTTAAAGTTATTAAAAGATATTCGTAAAGAGTGGTTTAAAGATAAGTTTAAAAATGAAGATGCAATTGAAACTGATCCAAAACTCGAAAATTTTAAAATTGAGATTACAAAACAATTGCAAAATGACCCAAAAAGAAAAATTGTTGTTTTTAGTGAATATACTGATACTGCAAAATACATTTATGATAATATTATAAAAGATGGAAATATTAAAGCGTTTTACTATTCTTCAAAGGTCTCATCTTCTAGAAATAAACAAATTGTCAGAGAAAATTTTGATGCTTCTAATAAAATTCAAAAAAATGATTATGATATAATTATTGCAACAGATGCACTTTCGGAAGGTGTAAACCTAAACCGAGCCGGAACGGTTTTCAATTATGACATTCCCTATAATCCAACAAAAGTAATTCAAAGAGTTGGAAGAATTAACAGAATTGGGAAAATGCTTTTTGATAAGATATATATTTACAATTATTTTCCTACAGATATTGGGGAAGGTGAAATTAGAAAAAAGCAAATTTCAACTTTGAAAAAATCAATGATTGATATTTTACTTGGCGAGGATACAAAAGTATTAACTAAAGAAGAAGAATTACGATCTTATTTTCACGAAAAATATAAAGAAGCATTAAAATCACAGGAAACAGAATCCTGGGATGCAAAATATCAAGATGAGCTTTATTATATAGAAAAGAAAAAACCAGAATTGATTGAAAAAGCTCTCTCTATTCCGCGACGATCAAGAATTCAAAGAACTGAAAAAAAATCAAAATCCGGAGTAATTATATTTGGCAAAAAAGGCGAGGATTATTCTTTTCGATTAGGCGTTAATGAATCAAAATCAATTGCACTTTCGGTAGAGGATGCATTTGAATTTTTTAAAGCAAGTGTTACCGAAAGACCCCAAAAGGTTTCTAAAAATTTTGAAAAAAATTACCAAAATACGAAAGAAAAAATGTTTATTAAAAAAACACAAGTTTCGACTAAAGGTAAAAAAGGCGAAGCGATCAATAAAATTGAGAAATTAATTGAATTAATACCCGAAAAGAAAGATTATCTCACCGATTTATATTTTGTAGCAAAAGATTTAAATAATTTACCCGATGGTGTTTTTACAAAAATAAGACACATAGATACCGGGAACTTGAAAGCAGATATGGAAGAGTTTATGGAAATGGTTCCTCATTCTTATTTAGCAAAAAGCATTAAAACGGCGAATAAAATTGATGAAGGAAATGAAACTTTGATTTTGGCTGAGGAGTTGATTGATTAAAACGTCGGCAGTTTAGGTAAAAAGAAAGGGAAATGTAAAATGTCATTACCGATAAATAATGATAGTTTGAAGAAATACAGTGTTACTACCAGATGTTATAGAAACAGAAGAATAGGAGATTTTTTGAAAGAGCTTCATCTCACTGAAGGAAGAGCTACTGGATTTCCAAAAGTCAGAAGAAGTATGAAAATAAACGGATCGCCCGATCCTATTTTTCAAATGGATAATGATAGGACTTCTTTTTTGACTACAATAAAAATCAATCCTGATTTTAAATTTGAAGAAAATGTTGAACATAAATCGACTAAGTATGGGACTAAGTCAGGACTAAGTCAGGACCAAGTAACAATACTTCGTAAATGTAATGTCGAAATAAAAACTAAAAAGTTAATTGAATCAGTTGGTAGAACGAATAAAACTAAGTTTAGGAATAAAATTTTAAATCCTTTAATAAAAGATAAGTTGATAGAAATGACAATTCCAGATAAATCTACAAGTCCTGATCAAAAATATCGACTCACGAAAAAAGGCAAAATATTACTGGAGGAAATTAAATGATACTAAATTTCAACGATGTATATAATCGTGCAAATTGGATAAATTTTCTTTCACAAAATTTTCTTCCAGAAGATTTTGATAATATTCCTGAACAAGTTAAAACGGAATTTAAAGCAAAATATATTAATAAAAATGTTACTTATCTTGGAATTTCAAAATCATTAAATTTGAAAGTTTATGAAATGCATCACAAATCGGAAAACGATCCACGGATTGGACTCTCTCGCGATGCCTTTAAATTCATTGATCATCAAAAAGTAAAAAATGCATTAATTCTTTTCATTTCCGAAAATTCTGACAATTACAGATTTTCACTTATAACTCGCGAAATAAAATTGGATGGTAAAAAAGTAACAACAGATTTCACTAATCCAAAAAGATTTTCATATTTTATTGGACCGGAGGCAAAGACACATACGATAGAACAATATCTTGTGAAAAAAGGAAAAATAAAAGATGAGGATGATTTAAAATCAAGATTTTCTGTAGAGATTGTTAATAAGGAATTTTACAATAGAATAGCAGAATTTTTTACTGAGCTTGCTGGTGGTGTGAGAAAAGTTGGAAATAAAAATAAAAATTTTGCTTCACTTCTTAAACTTCCTGACACAACGGATCATTCTTTAATGCAAGAATTCGCTGTTAGATTAATAGGTAGGATCGTATTTTGTTGGTTTCTGAAAAAGAAAAAATCTAAAAATGGAATCCCATTAATTTCTGAAAAAATATTGTCAGTAAAAGCAGTTAAACATAATTATTATCATAATATTTTGGAATTGCTTTTCTTTGAAGTTATGAACACTCCGATTAATGAAAGAAGTGAATTGGTCAAAGATAATGAACTTTTCAAAAATATTCCATTTTTAAATGGTGGCTTATTTGATCCAACATTACATGAGGATTATTATAAATATTCTGATTCACAAGAAAAATATCAACAATCATTTAACTTGAAAATTCCTGATGAATGGTTTAGAAAATTTTTTACAGTTTTAGAATTATATAATTTTACTATAAATGAAAACACATCGGTTGATGTTGACCTTTCTGTTGATCCTGAAATGCTTGGTAGAATTTTTGAAAATTTACTTGCAGAGATAAACCCAGAGACTCAACAAACTGCAAGAAAATCTACAGGAAGCTTTTACACTCCAAGACCAATTGTAGAATATATGGTTGACGAATCGTTGATACAATATTTACTGACAAAAACTTCCAAAGTTGATGAATCCAAAATCCGCAAATTGCTCGATTACACAATCGAGGGAAATGAGCTAACAAAAAAGGAAAGTTTGGAAGTTATTGATGCTTTGGATAAAATCAAAATAATTGATCCTGCCTGTGGGTCGGGTGCTTTTCCAATGGGACTTTTACAGAAGATGTTACTTATTCGTCAAAAAGTAGATCCGCAATCTATAGAATGGGTAATGAGACAACTTGAAAAAATTCCAGATCTATTAGTCAGAAAATCTTTTGAAGATAAATTAATGAACGAAAATTGGGATTATAGATATAAAATGTCTGCAATTCTTCATTCAATCTATGGAGTTGATATTCAACCAATCGCTGTGG
>CAYOKJ010000243.1:0-3525 GCA_964404485.1 uncultured Bacteroidales bacterium
TGCTTTCGAGTATTTGAAGACGTTACGCAGTCCGGTGCCAAGTTCTTCAGAACGTCCCAATTGGGTAAACAGTTGTGCCAGATGGGGGTTTTTAGGAAATGGTTGAAAAGTGTCGGGAAACAACTGTCCGTATAAATGAGGCTTGTTTGCATTTTTTGTTTCCACCCTGTTTTTGTAAATGACAAATGATGCAGGGAAAGCATTGGTATATTCGCGATGGATAAGCATATTGGCGACAATTTCGCGAAAAATTTTTTCTCTTAATGAAATACGTTGATCTCCTTCCATATAAAACTTATCGGAAAGATGTTTTGCAACAAAAATCATGAGTTTGTCATAAGCTTCAATAAGATTGCAACGTATATTTTCACGATCATCATACCGATCCAAATCCCGTATACGAAGTAGTGCATCTATCTTGTAATGTGGTATTGCACTTTGTATCACTTCGTCTTTGCCAAGCAACAATAATGCAGCTAATGTAAAACCTTCATTTCCGGTAGCCAAATCCCGACGAAACAATCCGGCAGTACTAAAAAAATCTTTGTTCGACAGTTCATTCCAAGGATGATCAGGACGGTTTATTTTTATAATTTTTCTTACTCTCTCCAATAAACCAGGAACAAAGTCTGATTCAAATAGAAAAGGATATATTGTGTTTTCGGAATAAAGTGCATTTTTTCGGGTGTAAAGATTTTTAATTTGTTCATCCGTTTTCAATTCAAAATCGCCATCTGCACTTCGATCGAAAACTTTGCCATTGCAGCGGTGTACCTGCGATGATATTGGAACAAAAACATAAATAAGCAACTTGTCTTTATAAGTGATCTGTTGCGATTCGAGCAAAAAAGAAGGAAATAATTTTTGGGGGTTATTGCTCAAATTGGCAATGTTTTTAATCATGGATCCGGTAACATCAGCATTCACACCTTCAATTGTTTTATCATCGGTAACACCTAAGAAAACAATTCCCCCATTTCGGTTGAGAAATGCACATATTGTTTCGAACAGGTTTTGCGGAAGTTTATTTCTAGCCCTTTTAAACTCCAATGAAATACCTTCTCCGTTTTCAATAAGTTGTGGTATGTTAATGTTCATATAATTAAAAGTATCTGTTCATAAAGTAGGTGCTTTGCTAAAATAGTCTTCGAATTAAACGAATTGTGCCTTCGCGGAGCTTCAGGCTTTTTTTTACTTTCCAACCAATCCTCATTACGCCACCAAGCGTAACGCCACCAGGCGTAATCATATATTCTTCAAAACAAACATCCTGAAAAAGGGATCAGAAAATTCGTATTGTGTATTATTTCGTTCTACCAAACCATCATCAATAAAGCTTTCTAAAGCCTTTTGTGTTGTTGATACGGCTCCGAGATTGTACTTTTGTGCTGTTTCGCCAGACAACAGCTCACGTTCAGCATGGGCAATAGCATTAAATACCTTTTTACGATATGAAGTTTGTTTGTTGATTAACTCCCAATAATAATCAGATTTAAGCATTAGAATGTTTTCGACTGCTCCCAATAAATCGCCAGACACTATTTCACTCCTGTTATCAAGAACAGCAGACTGCCATATTTCATAAGCAATGAACTGTATATAATATGGTACATTACCTGCAGTAACCAATATAGTCATGGCAATCTCATCATCAATAATGATTCCTGATAGGGAGAACCTTGCCTTAAGGTATTCAACAGACTTTGTTTCTGATATCTTACCAATTGACATTACTGATGCCGAGTTATAAAAAGCCCTGTTTTTGTTGTTAAACATATCTTTGAGCAGATGGGTTCTGCTTCCAAAAAACAGATACGATACATTATCATGGTGCTGGATACAACTTCTTAGCAGTTTTTCAAAATTATCTCCGTTAAGCTTTGTTACTTCCTGGAATTCATCGAATGCTATTATCCACTTCTTCTTATCAGATGATAATTTTTGAGGGAGGTTAATAACATCTGTTAATGTTTGTTCCTTGTCCCGATCTGCAATCCATGAAAGTGAGAATGACGGACTCCCCGAACTATCAAAACTTACAGATGGCACAATGCCTGAAATAAACTGTGCTATTTTCTTTACCGTATTTTCAAGTGAAGCCTTTTGACTTTCAGCTATAGCTCTCGAATAATTGGTTATGAATGTTTCCTGGGAATAAACACTCATAAAATCAAGATAAACTGTATTATACCCTTCCTTTTCAAGTTCTCCAAGTGTTTTTTTTACCAATGATGACTTACCGTAACGCCTTGGTGCAAAAAGTGTAATATTATTACCTCCCGACAGAGTTTGCTTTATGCGTAATAGGTCTTCCTCGCGATTATAGAAATAATCACCTGATACGATGCTGCCAAATTTGAAAGGATTAGTTTTAGTCATTGCGATTTTTATCGTTGCGAGTTATTTCGCAACTAATATATTCAATTTTTAGTCCACAGATTTCACGAATTTGCACGAATTTCTTTTTTCAACCTGAATTAGATTATTTTAGTGATAATTCGTGTAATTAGCGTAATTAGGTGATAAATTTCTTTTAGTTGATTTAATATTTGTTGATCCGTGGATTCTCTTTGCTTTCCGCGATTGGTTGGTGTCCTGTAAATATTTCTATGGATTTAACAGGGTAAACCTCCCTCGCAAAGTCTTACTTATCAAATTACTTAGAGATGTTGTTTATTATTTCAAATTATAGTTGGTCGTTTTATTAGAGAGTTTGCTTTCCCGATAGCTATCGGGATTACCTCCCTCGCAAAGTCGTACTCATAAAATTATATAGTATTGTTGGCTTTCGTGTTTCAAAATATTAATTGCTTCTATTTTGCGAACCAAAGGCGAAGCAATCTCTTTAAATATTTTCACAAACTTCATAATACAAATCTTTCCATTCTGAATTCAAACTCTCAACTAATTTAACTTTTTTATTTTTCAGTAATTGAAAAGTTTAAAGGCTAAAGGCTAAAGTGTTAAGGCTAAAGGCTAAAGTTTAATCCCGATAGCCATCGGGGAAAGTTTAAAGTATTAAAAAAATCTACTTTCTTTTTGTTTTAGCGCATATTGAGCCTAGTATGTTTTTTAATTCTTGTGATTCTTTTATTAAATTATTTATTTCCTGATTTAGTTTTTCATTTGCATTAACTCCTTTAAGTACTTTTAGCCAATAGTTTGATTCTCTTGTTTCTTTTAAAGATATTCTTACCTTGTTTGTAAAATCTGCTTTTGAAGATGCTCCCTGTGCTTCTTCGTAATTAGCTCCTGAAGATGTAGAAGATTTTACTAATTGATTTATTATAATTTTATATTCTGTAGTTCCTGGAAATTTACGTAAAAGTTTAATTACATCAACAGCAAAAGTTATCAACCTTTCCGATAAATCATTCATCATTTTTACTTTTCACTTTCACTTTTTAACCTTTAGCCTTATTTTTTCACTTTAGCCTTTAGCCTTTTTTTCACTTTAGCCTTTAGCCTTATTTCCACTTTAGCCTTTAGCCTTTTTTCCACTTTAGCCTTTAGCCTTATTTTTCC
>CAYOKJ010000244.1:0-3516 GCA_964404485.1 uncultured Bacteroidales bacterium
ATATTTAATCCTTAAGAATAAAACAAAATTTTATTAAGTTTCCTTATATTTGCATGTTGTATTAATTAGTGTTATTAAATTTTGCTTCTATCATTATTTTAGTGGATAAATCGAAATAATCAAATATTATAATAAATATGGAAATACCCAAAATCAAGAGTTATAAATTAAAAAATCATATTCGAATTGTTACTGCCGCTTCATTATTTGATGGACATGATGCCGCAATTAATATTATGCGTCGTATTATTCAGGCTAGTGGTGCAGAAGTTATTCATCTTGGGCACAATCGTTCGGTACAGGAAATTGTTGACTGTGCTATACAAGAAGATGCACAAGCAATTGCCATTAGTTCATACCAAGGTGGGCATATTGAATTTTTTAAATATATGTATGACTTATTAAAAGAAAAAGGATGTCAACATATCAAAATTACCGGCGGTGGTGGTGGTGTAATTCTTCCTGATGAAATAAAAGAATTGCATGATTATGGAATTGCCAGGATATATTCACCAGATGATGGTAGAAAAATGGGTTTACAGGGAATGATTAATGATACACTTAAAATAGCAGATTTCCCAACAGGTAAAAATATTAAGGTTAACATTGAAGATATTGAGAATAAAAACATTAATTCAATAGCTCAAACTATTTCTGCTGCCGAAAATTATCCGGAAGAAATAAAAGACATTCTTGATAAATTAAGGAATAATGGTAGAAAGAAAAAATCTCCGGTTATTGGAATTACAGGTACAGGTGGCTCAGGAAAATCTTCTCTTGTTGATGAAATAGTAAGAAGATATCTAGAAGACTTTGAAGATAAAACTATTGCGATAATTTCAGTTGATCCTTCAAAGAGAAGAAGCGGCGGAGCATTACTTGGCGACAGAATTCGTATGAACTCTATCAATAATCCAAGGGTTTATATGCGATCGTTGGCAACAAGGCAATCAAATTTGTCCATATCAAAATATATTAAAGATGCAGAAAGTATTGTTCAAGTAGCAGGTTTTGATCTTATCATTCTTGAGACATCGGGAATAGGTCAATCGGATACAGAAATTATTGATCATAGTGATATTGCAATGTATGTAATGACTCCAGAATATGGTGCAGGCACTCAGTTAGAAAAAATTGACATGCTTGATTATGCAGATATTATTGCATTGAATAAATTTGATAAAAGGGGTGCATTAGATGCATTAAGGGATGTAAAAAAACAATATGCAAGAAATCACCAACTCTGGGATGTTGATGTTAATGATATGCCGGTTTACGGAACTATTGCATCACAATTTAATGATCCGGGAGTTAACAAACTTTATTTTTCTCTAATCAAAAAGATAAATGAAAAAACCGGTATTAAATTTCAATCTTCACTTACGGATACTGTTGAGCTTTCGGAAAAAATATTTATTATTCCGCCAAAGAGAATACGATACCTGTCTGAAATTTCAGAAACTATAAGAGATTATAATCAGTGGACTGAAGACCAATCAGAAATTGCGCAACGCTTATACAGTATTAAAAATACTATTGATGAAATTAAAAATTCCGGAAAAAATAATCTGGAAAATGAGCTGAAAAAAATATTTAAGAAAACAGAACTTGATCTTGACCCTCATAATAAAAAGATACTTAAAAATTGGGAGAAAAAAGTAAAATCCTACAAAAAGAAACATTTTGTTTTTAAAGTCAGAGATAAAGAATTAAAGATAGAAACTCATATCGAATCTCTCTCTCATCTTCAAATTCCCAAAATTGTACTACCTAAATATAAAGGATGGGGTGATATTTTGAAATGGGTGTTAAAAGAAAATGTACCCGGAGAATTTCCTTTTGCAGCCGGAGTTTTTCCGTTCAAACGCGAAGGTGAAGACCCAACTCGTATGTTTGCCGGAGAAGGTGGACCTGAACGAACAAACAAAAGATTTCATTATGTTTCGCTGGGACAACCTGCCAAAAGACTTTCTACAGCTTTTGACTCGGTAACTCTTTATGGTTTTGATCCTGACAGACGACCTGATATCTACGGAAAAATTGGTAATTCAGGTGTGTCAATTGCATGCCTTGATGATGCCAAGAAATTATATTCAGGCTTTAATATGTCTGATGCTAAAACCTCAATTTCAATGACAATTAACGGTCCTGCTCCAACAATGGTTGGATATTATATGAATGCAGCTATCGATCAGCAATGTGAAATTTATATCAAGAAAAACGGACTGGAAAAAGAAGTTGAAAAGAAAATCAATGATTTTTATAAAAAAAGAGGCACAAAACGACCGGAATATCAAGGTAAACTTCCTGAAGGTAATGATGGGTTAGGACTAATGTTACTCGGTGTTACAGGCGAACAAGTTTTGCCAAAAGATGTTTATAAAAAAATAAAAGCAGATACGATTTCCATAGTAAGAGGAACTGTTCAGGCGGATATTTTAAAAGAAGATCAGGCTCAAAATACATGTGTCTTGTCAACTGATTTCTCGATCAAACTAATGGGCGATATTCAGGAATATTTTAATTTGAATAATATTAGAAATTTTTATTCTGTTTCTATTTCCGGATATCATATTGCAGAAGCTGGTGCAAACCCAATCTCTCAATTGGCATTCACCCTGTCTAATGGTTTTACTTATGTTGAGTATTATAAATCAAGAGGAATGGACATTAATAAATTTGCTCCAAACCTTTCTTTCTTTTTCAGTAATGGAATCGATCCCGAATATTCGGTATTAGGACGAGTTGCAAGATTGATTTGGTCGAAAGCCATGAAAATAAAATACGGAGCAAGTGAAAGATCACAAAAGTTGAAATATCATATTCAGACCTCGGGTCGTTCGCTTCATGCACAGGAAATTAATTTTAATGATATTCGTACTACTCTTCAGGCTTTATATGCAATTTATGATAATTGTAACTCGCTGCATACAAATGCTTATGATGAAGCTATCACTACGCCAACGGAAGAATCGGTTCGCAGAGCTATGGCAATTCAACTGATAATTAATCATGAACTCGGATTGGCAAAAAACCAAAATCCTTTACAAGGATCGTTTATTATTGAAGAGTTGACTGATCTTGTTGAAGAAGCAGTGCTTTTGGAATTTGACCGTTTGACTGAAAGGGGAGGTGTACTTGGTTCGATGGAAACAATGTACCAGAGAAGCAAGATTCAGGAAGAATCGCTTTATTACGAAACCTTGAAACATAATGGAAAACTTCCAATTATGGGTGTTAATACTTTCCTTTCATCTCAGGGTTCGCCTACAATTACTCCTGGTGAAGTTATCAGGGCAACTGAAAAAGAAAAAGAATATCAGATTTCGATGCTTGAACAATTACATAAAACTTACAAACCCGAAGCTGACAAATTATTGAAAAATTTAAAATACCATGCCTTGAATAATGAAAATGTTTTTGAGTCATTAATGGAGGTTTCTAAATATTGTTCAATTGGTCAAATCACAAATACATTGTTTGAAGTTGGTGGTCAGTATAGAAGGAATATGTAAA
>CAYOKJ010000245.1:0-3513 GCA_964404485.1 uncultured Bacteroidales bacterium
AAAATCAGAAAAATCTATTTCAATCATTTTCACAAATTGATTCCTCATCAACACGGGAGCACGGGGGATTAGGTTTAGGTCTTGCAATTTCAAAGCACCTCACAAAAATAATGGGAGGAAATGTTGGAGTTAATAGCATTTTTGGAAAAGGATCAACATTTTGGTTTACAATAAAATTTAGAAAGGTATCAAATAACTAAATTGAATCATAAAAAAGAAAGCCAGAATAATTAATTCTGGCTTTCTTTTTATGTCGGGGTAGCAACACTACCACCTATGATAATCAGTTTAATACATTAGCGGAAAGTGGGACACAAAATAGACGTGCAAACACCTCAAAAGCCCACGTATCAGGGAAAGGAACGGATATTATTAACAATCCTTCATTAAAAAACAGAGCGAAAAGAAAAGTAATAACCCGTAAAATGACACTTGCTCTTATTGATGTGGTAAAAGAAAAGGGAGAACCCGAAAGACAACACGCATATTGGAACGCTTACTATTGTCAAAGCAACGTTATTATTTCTGGTAATAAACTTTATGGAGATTACTGTAAAAACAGATTTTGCACTATATGTTGTGCCATCCGAAAAGCTGATACAATAAACAGATATTACCCTATTATTTTTCAATGGGAAGATGTGCATTTTGTTACCCTAACTGTTAAATCTTGCAAGGCTGATAAATTAAATGAGTGAATATGGCGAATGTTCAGGGCATTTGAATTAATACATAATTGCTGTAAAAAAAAATCAATAAGGTTAGAAACTAATTTAGTGTAAAGTCTAATCTTTAACTTTTGTAAACTATGTATCTTAACGAACATTTGAACCAAACAACATGTAACAATATCAAAATTTGCTTGTCATTAATAAAAAGAAAAGTATGAGTACTCAAACTTTCAAAAGTTATTACATAAAGAGAGTTGGAATAGCTTTTTTCATTTTGTTCTCTACATTATTTGCTACAAATTCCTATGCCACATGGTCTATAATAGCCGTAGATAGAAAAACAGGTGAAATAGGAATTGTAGGTGCTTCATGCACATTCGATGTATCGGGCATTGCATCCATTGTTCCTGGTAAGGGAGCCATCGTGGTTCAAGCAGCTAGTAATTATTATGCAAGATTCCAAGGTGTCCAATTGATGGCTGCTGATTCTAGTCTACAGGTGATACTCAATACAATGAAAAATGAAAAATTTGAACCTGAAAAACAGCAATATGGACTGATCCTTTCAGAAGCAAATACTAAACCTCTTGTGTACTCAGGATCCGAAATTCAGGATTGGAATGGGGAACAACTAGGTGACGATTTTGCAGTGATGGGAAATATTCTTCCAGGAGAACAGGTTATAACGAATGCTTACAATACCTTTAATGCAAATAGAGAAAAACCTCTGGCCGAGCGCCTTATGCTGGCATTAAAAGCAGGTGAAGAAGCAGGAGGAGATAAAAGGTGTGGAACTCAATATGCTAGATCAGCTTTTATTATGGTTTATAAATCCAAATATGGGGCTATTCTAAAACTGGCTGTTCAAGGTATTGAAAAAGGTGATAATCCGGCTGTAACTTTACTAAAGGAACAATTCGACCTTTGGTGCGGAGAAGAAAAAGAATAAAACTACCACCAACAATATATAAAAATAATATGAGGAAAGATAATAGAATTAATAATTGAAAGACCAATTCATATGAAAGCAAGAAAAATAGTCTTGGGTATCTTATTCGTTTTTATAGCAATATCCCTAAGCGCACAAACAGAAGACAATACGCAAGATAGTATTTCAAGAAAGATACAAAACTTTATGAAGGAATGTTCAGAAAGAGGATTATTTAATGGAAGTGTTCTAGTCGCTCAAGACAATAGAATTATTTACAAAGAAGCCATTGGTTATGCAGATATTTTAAAACGAGCTCCCCTAAGTATTGAATCCAAATTTAATATAGGCTCAATAACAAAATCTTTTACCGCAATGGGCATCATGATCCTTGAAGAACAGGGAAAGCTATCTTATGATGATAGGTTATCAATTTTTTTTCCTGAATTTCCAGAATATACTGATAAGATTACACTACACCACTTGCTCTGTCATCAATCAGGAATAAAGGACTATAGTAACGACCTAGCCATGTTTGGAGACGAAATTACTGACGATTTAATAATGAAAAGACTAATTCAGGAAAAATTATTATTTGATCCTGGTACCAGGTCCAGATATTCTAACAGTGGTTATTTTCTTCTTGGTAGAATTATAGAAAAAGTTTCAGGTTTGTCTTATAGTGAGTTTATACAATACAATATATTCGATCCTCTGAAAATGAAAAATAGCGTGGTATATGATAACAAGGAGATGAATATAGAAAGTAAATCAATAGGATTGAATTTTAAAACACCAAATGAGAAAGTTAGTTTTAGTACTGGCGCTAGCGGTATTTATACAACAGCTGAGGATCTTTACAAATGGCATCTTGCATTATGTAAAACAGATATTGTATCAAAAAAAACAATTGATAGGGCATTTACCCCGTCCTTATTATCAGATGGCTATCAATCTCGAGAAGGGTATGGCTGGCACATAAATTACAGCGATGATGTAAAAATCATAGAACATGGTGGTGCTTCTCCTGCTGGTTACATCTCCTATTTTTGGCATCCTGTTTCATGCGACTATTCAATAGTGCTTTTGACCAATTATTTCATGTCTAAAAATTTTGGAATTGTATTGGATGGATTAAAAGCAATAATTAATGGATCAAAGCCCAAGGAATTAAGAACTCCTGTTATGTATAGGTTTAACAAGTATATAATTGAAAATGGGGTAAATAATCTGAAATCAGTATTTGAAGAGTATAATTCAGATACACTCAATTATACTAAATTTGACGAATTGAATTTTATTCAGTTGGCCAGTTTTTATAAAAACAATAAGCATTATGAAACTGCAATTGCTCTGCTTAAGATTTACAAAAAAAAGTTTCCTCATTCTTTGATTCCTTTAGAAGAATTAATTGAAATTTTTAAAGTGAATGGAGCCCTTGAATTAATTAAGACTGCTGAAAATGATCTTGAGAAGCTTACTTTAAAATTGTCAACACAGAAACAGGTTGAAATCCATTTGAAAAATCCAAAAACTGAAGATTATGAAATGGCCCTTAGAGTGCGAAAAGGACCTGGATCTAACTTTAATTCAATCTCAGCTATACAGCCTGGTGAGTTCTATACGATAATTGGGAGATCCCTAAATGGAGCATGGCTTAAATTGAAAAGAGAAGGATGGGTATACTATCGTATAAGTAGAATCACAGAGGAGCAATTTAAATCTTTACCATTTATGAGGTTTGCTGAACAATAAATTTCATGGTTCTCTAAACCAATTGGTAGAAATACATATTTATGACAAATAAGCAAAAAAATATTTTACAATCAGATGAAGAATTGTTAGTAGTATTACTATGCCCAATCGAGTAGGCTGCCCCACCAGTAAGAACCGGTAGGGAGAACCTCTCACACC
>CAYOKJ010000246.1:0-3480 GCA_964404485.1 uncultured Bacteroidales bacterium
TCGAAGATGTGACCACAATTAGGGCATTTTATTTTATCTGACATTGCTCGTTTTTTTTATAATTGATTTTGCTTAACTAAAGTAGCTTGTTTATTTCATTGCATTCAATCCTTTATAAGGGTTCACAGATAGCTTAAATTGTTTGTAATAATAACGTTTATAAAATTATTTTTTTTAAATACCCAGTAGAATCTTTAATTCATCTTTGTTTTTAAAATAATAATCTATGTCAAAAATTTCTTTAACTCTTCCTTTTACAGAAATTAATTCTTTAATATAAGCGACGTTTGATTTTGCAGAAGCCAAGGCTAAAAAATCATTCGTTCTGAGACCTCTCTTTTCTTTTAAAAAGGCGAATGTATTATTATTATCGTTTAGGCTAGAAATCAGCTCATCTACACTTGCTGTGTTTATATCAGAGCGAATTATTTCCCATTTCTTTTTAAGTTTTAGTTTTCTAAGCTTATTATTTTTCAAGCCCTTTTTAAAGTAAAAGGATTGAGCTTCCACATTTTGAAGCTTTTTAGTTAATGAGCCATATTCAAAAAGTATCTTTTCAATTTGTGAGTAGTTCTTTTCCTTCAAATCAAAAATAGTCAACAGATCATCTAAATTTAATTTCATAAATACCAATATTTAATTATTTAATAATCTCCAAAAAAGTCAAAATATAAAAACTCTTTATCGACAGCTTCATCAAACCTTTTTTTATTTTCGGATTGTTCCTTTTAAATTTTTTTAATATTATCTGAAATATATTTATGTGTCATTTCTTTTGCTTGAATTTCTATTTCATCATCACATAAATGCTTGAATTTCTTTTTTAACCATTTGATGTTTTCTTGTAATACAGTTTGAACATCCATTTCAATTTTTTTATAATAATTTAACTAATATATCATGCCAGGTTTTATATTCATTCCACTCATTTATTTCATAGGCACATCCAAAGGAGAGCAATTCTCCCTTAAATTCAGAAGCGCCATTTTTTAATCTATCATCTATTAAATAATCTCCAATCAACAAATCTTTTCTATGGGTAATAATCATTTTCTTTTTAAAAATATCCTCGAAATATTTTTCTACCCAAAGTCTTTTATGAGTGGCTGCTTCAGGATTATTCCAGGTTGCTGTAGTTGAGATAAACAAATTGTATTTGCCGCTATCTGCGAGTTTTTTAACTGCCTCGATTGCTCCTTCAATAGGTTTAGGGTTTTTAAAAATCCCCGGAATTTCATCGGGATTATTTTTATACAATTCCTTATACACGGGATTGGATAGAAAAACTTTTTTCATTGCATCATCAAAATCTACCAAGACTCCATCCATGTCTATATATACTATTTTCTTTTCAGATGATTTCATTTTCTTTTCAGTTATCTTTATCGGTTTTGTTTATCAAACTTCCTTTTTCAAAAGATCAACTTCTTTTTGTCGCAAGGTTTTATTCTCGGCTTTCCTTTTTTCATTTTCTTCCTGAAGTGCTTTAATTTGCTCTTCGGAAGACTCTTTAACGGATTTTATAGAAAAGCTTTTGGTCGTTTAGAAATTAAATTTAGTTTCAATAATAAACTTTTTCAAATCTCTGACAACTTCTATTTATGATAATAATTTTCCCGTCCACAAGTAGAACCTCAACTTGGCGTTAATATTTGAATAAAATATGTCTAATAATTAAAAATGCAATGTGTACATCTTGCAATTATTAACAATAAATAAAAAAATGAAACATTCGCCTAAATAATTACTATGAAAAGTTCAAATGAATTACCCACCAAAATTATTAATGTGATCGTCTACAGCACTTTCAAGCTCTTTTAAATCTTTGTCTATTTTTTTAGTTAATTTTTTAATTTTAGAATCATTTTCTAAAGCATATTCAATATTTGATATTTTACTTTTAAAAAGCTTTTTAAAAATAATTTCCATTATTCCAGTTGATTTTGCCATTATTTTTAAAGTTATTTGTTCTTTTTTTTTTGATTGGTTTCTAAATTATTTTGCTTTTTACAATAATTGCAACAAGTTAAAAAAATAATCAATAGTGTAGTGGAACTTCGTCACTATCCACTGGTACAATGTTTTTGCTTGTTACTACTGTTCCCAATTACTCTATAAAGCATTAATAATTTTACTTGCTTTTGTGAACTAGTTGTTTCTTTTTTGCTTTGTTTTATCCAATTCTACCTACAAGTTTGTGTGACTTTTTCCATTTTGCCTGACTTTGTGACTTAACGAACATCACTTTAATATCTGCTTTTCCTTGAAAATCTACCCAATAGATTTTTGAATCAGCTTGTTCCTGAGAATTAACAAAGTACCATTTTTCATCTCCTTTTGCTTGTCCTTGAGATTTTACTTCATATACTAATATATCAGCATGACTTTCTATGTTCACTTTGTAAGCTTTAAAGTCTGCTTGTCCCTGATGATTTACAATAAATATTTTTGCCATTTTTTTATAATTTTATATTTCTACACATAAGGCCTTTCAGTTACGCCCCTTTTTTTTGCTTGGTTTCTATACTCCACATTAAATATATATAAGCATAAATTATAAAAAAAGTAAATCTTGATTATTCTGTTTTTATAAGTTTTACTAAAAAATAAGTTAATAATTTATGATTAAATTTTTATAATACTCTAACAAACAACAAATATAAGAAAAGTATTTAATAACTAATATTAAAATTATCAAATATTCTTTTCTAAATTAGTACTTGTTTGTTTAACTAGTATATGTTAAGTTTCGATTTTTTCTAAACCTATTTTGTCAATAAAGTCGCATTTTAAATTAATAGTTCTTATTTTTTGACAACTTCTATTTATAATGATGATTTTTCCACTCTCTAAAAGAACCTAAACACTTTCTTTATCTTCTTCATACCAATCTACTCTCTGAGCATCTTCCTTTGAATAGTAAGTCCTTATTCATTGTATAATAAATATTGTGTTATATATTTAAAAATCAGTACTTCTAATTTGTTTTTCAAGATAACCGAAGTTGGTATATATCTAATTAATGGTGCAATCTAAGAGATGAACAAGTGGTGCATTATCTTTTTTGATATAATTACCAAGTCCATTAAACCGAATTAATTTCTTTAATCAGCAAATGATTATAATAAATTACCTCACTTAACAATTTTTATTGTCTCTGAAAATCCAATTCCAGTTAATTGAATAATATATACTCCATTTTTAAAATTATCCAAATGAATTATCGTATGTATTTCACTAAAACTAGAAGTTTCAATAATTCTACCCTGTATGTCAAAAATAATAAAAGTATATTGGTTAGAACTGTTTTTACTGTTTGGTTTAATGGTTATTTCATCAGTAATTAGATTATTTTTGACTTAATGTTTTTTGAATGAGGTAATTTGCTTTTTTAACAAACTATTAGAAAGTAATAATAGAAGAAACTAGCACTAGCTGAGAATAAATAAATGTGCAGCACTTGTATACCCTTGAATATGA
>CAYOKJ010000247.1:0-3437 GCA_964404485.1 uncultured Bacteroidales bacterium
TACATATAATAATAAACTTTTAACAAATAATTGGCTCATAATATTAGGTAGTCATGAAAAGCAACTTTTGCTATTTTCATTAGTACACCTAATCTTATGTTAGGGTTACAAATAAATTGGCAATAGTTATTTAAAACATAGGTGAGGCAAGTATGAAAAACATTGGTGTAATTTTTATTTTAAGTTTCTTATTTCTGCAGGGCATTAGCAACAATATCATTGCTCAAGAAAAAGGCAACTACACAAAATTAAAAAATATGGTAAAAAGTGATGTGAAATCTAATAGGACAGATATCTACGAATCTCTGAAAGGATTTTCTCATGATACACTTTTTGAAGTAGCAGAGCAGGCATCAGGGGAAAATAATAAAGTAATTATGTTTGAATGTATTGGACTTGAATTACACCGACGTGCAAAAAAAGATGATTTGGGAATAAGTTATTTTTTGGATCAGTTGAGCAGAAAAGATTTGAATCCTAACTATGGCTATTTATTATTATGGGTAATGAAATCTGCTTTTATAAGTTATAATACTGATGACTTAAACCGATTTTTTGATCTCACTACTCAATATATTTCGAAATCTACTTCACTGTCATTTGAACAAAAATTACAAGCAATTGTAACAAACAATAATATTTTGGCTTATTTAAAAGGAAAAGATCAAGTTAGTAACACTAAATTAACAGCATACTGTAATGAGCTTCAATCTATTATGATGGATAGAAATGAAAACTCTGAAATTAGAAGAGCAGCTATTAAAGGAATTCAATACTTAAATAGAAAAGAAGCAATTGGAAATCTACTGACCTTAATTGCAGATAATGATGTAATTAATGATGCACCATTAGCACGCTCACTTTGTATTGCTCTTTCCCATTTCAATGAAATATCTGCAATCCCACATATTGAGAATATAATAATAAACACAGAGGATGAATATATATATGCTTCTGCTGCTATTGCATTAGGTGATTTGGGTGGAGAGCATTCATTGAAAATACTAGTGGAAAATGAAAATAGGTTTGATGGTGGTTATTGTGGTGTAGCAATTAGGAAAATGGGCAATTTGGTTTTCAATTTATTATCTAATAATAACACTGAAATGCTTCATTATGCAGTTAAAGCGACTAAATATTTCTATGAAGGTAATCAGGTTAACCCGAAAGAACCAAACAACCGCAATAATTTTGATGTTAAGCAGTATAAGCCATTATTAAAATCTTTATTATATAAAACTAACGATAAAACACTCATAAAATTAATTTTAGAAAGATTTTCTCAAATTATAGACAAAGAAGAAGCAAAAGAAATTGTAGAAAAAATACCAAGAGATGAAGTATATGCAGTTGAATGGGATTTTATTAATAATTTTGCTAATTCAATTGAAATAAAAGGAGGAAAGAGTAATATCCCTGTGGATGAGTCATATATGCATAAGGGTAATACGTTTGAACAAGAACATCAAGAATATGGTGATCCGGGTTATCGAGAAAATCATTTAATTGGGTCAGGTATTATTGGTTGGCTTGGACATACAGGGCTTTGTGCTGGTATTGATTCACAGAATAAAATTAGAATTATTGAAGTGGGTGGACTTTTTTCTCCTGTAGTTAAACATAATTACTGGTCAAGTATGCAAGATGATCCAACATATTGGGGTGCAAATACATTAAATCAGTCATCTATGACTTTTGATAAAAGAAAAAATGTAATGGAAACTGCTAAATATTTGATTGGAAGAGATATCGGTTATCCCGTACTCCCATCAATAGATGCAATTGATGTTCAATGGTATCCCTTTCCAGGGACAATTGTTGACCCCGACGAAATAACAGAATTACGATGTGATGGGCTAATTGAATATTGTTATGAATATAATAATAATATGGTTTGGGGCAAAGATAGCATTAATTATGATATCAGCATAGAGGAAAATGTTAAATCACACAATGATTTTTATTCTTCAGCAAATAGTGATCCGAATACCGAACTTGCTCCTATTGTCCAATGTGGTAGAGCTGGTGGTACAAGCACACATATGATCTGGGCTGCTATAATTGATCCGCCAACTTATAGTACTGGTTATACACAGAATGGCACTTCAGTGACAGTTACTATTACAGCGAATGATAAGTCTGGTATTCATTATATTGGGTATAAAATTGGTAGTAATGGTAATTGGGAATATTCTCCTAATCAACCTCAGCATCCTAATTCCTCATCTTATACATATCAATTTACAAGGCAAATGGCTGCAGGTGAATACATTTATTATTTTGCAATGGATAACGGTGGTAACTATCCAGAATATGGATTGTATTTTCAATTGCCTCAACTATCAATTAGTTCAGGCAGTATAACACACAACTTTGGAGATGTTGAACAAGGAAATAATCCGGCTAGCAGGACTTATACTTTTACTGTTAAAAATTCTGGTGGTGGTACACTTACTGGAAATGTAAGTGAAAGTGCAGGTTGGTTAACTCGTAGTCCATCTTCTTTTTCGCTATCTGCAAATCAGACTGAAACAATTACAATTACTGCCACTACTTCCAGTTTATCATCAGGCAGTTATTCTGAAAATATCTCTGTTACTTCTAATGGTGGTAATACTTCAGGGACGGCTTCTGTTAATATTACTAAAAGTCCTTTACTTGCTATTAGTTCAGGTAGTATAACTTATAACTTTGGAGAATTTGAACAAGGGAGTAATCCTGACCCAAATAATTATAATTTTGAATTAAAGAATATTGGAGGTGGTACTCTTACTGGAAATATAAGTGAAAATGCAAGTTGGTTGACAAAAAGTCCAACTTCTTTTTCATTATCAGCAAATCAGACTGAAACAATTACAATTACTGCCACTACTTCCAGTTTATCATCAGGCAGTTACTCTGAAAATATTTCTGTTACTTCTAATGGTGGTAATACTTCGGGGACGGCTACGGTTACACAGGCAGGATCAACATCTTTGACAATAACCCCGAGTAATATTGATGTAGATTCAAACGAAGGCTCTACCACTTTTACAATTAATTCAAATGTTAATTGGACAGTCAGCAGTGATTCTTCTTGGTTAACACTTTCACCTTCAAGTGGAGACTCGGGAACAACAACTCTTACAGCTAATTACGAGACAAACTCAAGCAAGCAACAAAGGGTTGCTACCATTACAGTTACCGTCAATGCTGTTAACATTGCGGCTACTGTTACACAGGCTGGGGAAAATAGTGGAGGAGCTATTGGAAATATTGCTATAATTAATCCTGATCATTATAGGATTATTAAATTTGGTGTTTATGAGCATGGCACAAATCAATTTCGTTCTATTGCTAATGGAGAAGTGGCAGATGGTTGTTCAGGCGGAATTAGTAACCCAGATTGTTGGTCGGGTGTAGGTACTCAATTAGATTTTTTAGGAACAGTTTTAACG
>CAYOKJ010000248.1:0-3435 GCA_964404485.1 uncultured Bacteroidales bacterium
GGTCAACAGCTGAAAATACATCAACAGTGGTAAATTATTTCGGTCCTGATGGATTAGGATATATCCCGGCAACACCTGCTGAACTTGGTGGATGGAGTGGTGGAAACGCAGCTGATGTTAATTATGCAATTAATCAAGGTTCATTTGTTTTGCAGCATCGCGACCATGGTGGCGAAAACGGATGGGGTGAACCAAATTATAACAATAACGATATTGACGGTTTAACAAATACTGATCTCATATTTGTTTTTTCTATTAATTGCTTAACAGGGAAATACAACTGGAGTAATGAATGTTTTGCCGAGAAATTTCACAGATATACTTATAACGGAGAAAATTCCGGTGCACTTGGCTTAATTGCAGCATCTGAAGTTTCTTATTCTTTTGTTAACGATACTTATGTTTGGGGAATGTTCGATAATATGTGGCCCGAGTTTTTACCTGATTACGGAACCCCTCCCGAACCAAGAGGTTTACTTCCTGCTTTTGGTAATGCCGGAGGTAAATATTTTCTTCAACAATCAAACTGGCCTTATAACACAGATAGTAAAGAAGTAACATATAATTTATTTCATCATCATGGTGGTGCATTTTCAACATTGTATTCTGAAGTACCTCAGCTTTTGACTGTTTTGCACGACAATATAGTGCTGGCCGGATTAAATTCTTTTACAGTTTCTGCTGACGAAGGTTCATTTATTGCATTAACAGTTGGTGATCAAATTATAGGTACTGCAGAAGGAACAGGTGCTCCGGTTAATATTATTATTGATCCTCAATATCCACCTACTTTTGTTGAAATTACTGTTTTTAAAACAAACTATTTCCGTTATACTGCAACTGTTCAGGTAATTCCACCTAATGGCCCATATATTGTTCAGGATTCTTTCACTTTTACTGATGAAAATGAAAATGGACAAATAGATTATAAAGAAAATATTACTCTTTCGGTAACTATGAAAAATGTTGGTAACGAAGATGCAGAAAATATTGAAGTTACTTTATCAACTGCTGATGAATATGCTACTATTATTGATAATACAGAAGCCTACGGAAATATTGCTTCTGGAGCATCTGTAACAATACCGGATGGATTTTCATTTGATGTTGCAGAAGATATCCCTGATGGTCATCAGGTAATAATAGAAGTTGTTGCTTCCGATGGTAGTAAAGAAATATGGAACAGTTCAATTGTTATTCAGGGTCACGCTCCTGAACTCGAATTTGTAGACTTTGTAATTGATGATTCAGCCGGAAACAATAGTGGAAAACTTGACCCAGGTGAAACTGCCAATATTATTATTTCATGTACAAATAAAGGTTCATCTGATGCTTATCAAGTTTATGGTGAATTATTGACCAGTGACGCTTATATTAATATTAATTCCGGTGAATTGTTATTTGGAGATATTACTCCTGATGAGGTTTTAACACAAACTTTCAGTATCACCGCTCTGGCAGTAACACCAATTGGACATATTGCAGAATTTAATTTGAACTTTGATGCTAATTTTGGAATATCAACAATTGGCAATTTTGAAATCGTAATTGGTCAGGTGCCTATTCTTATTCTTGATCTTGATGACAATCAATCTTCAGGTTTTCAAATGGTTTCAATTATTGAAGAGTTAAATATTCAATGCGATTATTTGTCTAATATGCCTGATGATGCACAATTATATTCAACCATTTTTGTGTGCCTTGGAATATATTCAGACAATTATCAATTATCTTCTGGGGAAGGTACTGAATTAGCTGCTTTCCTTGATAATGGTGGTAATCTTTATATGGAAGGTGGTGATACTTGGTATTATGATGATCAAACTGATGTACATCCTTATTTTAATATTAATGCTATAGATGACGGAAGCGGAGATTTAAGTATAATTCAAGGTCAGGCAGGTACTTTTACAGAAGGAATGACTTATTCTTATGCAGGAGAAAATAGCTGGATAGATTATATTGTTCCTGCTAATTCATCTTCATTTCAAATTTTTATGAACCAATCTCCAAGTTATGGAACAACTGTTGCCTATGATGGTGGAACTTACAAAACTATTGGATCTTCTTATGAGTTTGGCGGACTGGTAAATGATGATTATACTAAAGCAGAATTAATGGAAAAATATCTTGAATTCTTTGGCTTTACCGGAGTACCTGAAGCACCTGCTGTACCAACAGGATTAATAGAAGTTTGTAGTAGCGAACAAGCAGTTGAATACCAGACATTATCTGTTCCAAATGCTGATTCTTATGCGTGGTTAGTCACACCAAATGAAGCAGGTTTTGCTTATGGTAATGATACCATAGGTTATGTTGACTGGAATCCTGAATTTGGAGGAATTGCAACAGTTACAGTTTGTGGTGTAAATATTTCGGGTATGGGAATTTTTTCAGAAGGATTGGAAGTATCAGTAACTGAATCACCAACAGCAACTATTTCAGGTAATTTTGAAATTTGTGAATATAACAGTTTTGAAATCCCTGTTGAAGTTACCGGAAACGGACCATGGGAAATTTCTTTCAGTTGTTCTGACGATACTGTAAGCTTTAATGAATTACCGTTTACATATCTTGCATTTCCTGATTCTGAAGAATTAACAGTTGATTATATTAATGATATTAACAAATGTGCCAATACCGGAACAGGAAGTGTTTCATTTACATTTATTGACGGACCGGATATTAATCTTGGTGAAGATAGAAATATTTGTTGTAATCATACTCTCGAATTATCAGTTCCCGAAGGATTTATTTCATATTTATGGTCTGATGGAAGTACAGGAACATCTATAATTGTAGATTCAAGTGGTGTAGGTTTTGGACCAAAAGAAATCTGGGTGGCTGTTTCTAACGAAGAATGCACGACAACAGATTATTGCACAATAACATTTATCGAATGCCTCGGAATTGATGAATTTGCTAATGTTGAATTATTAGTTTATCCAAACCCAAATAATGGTATTTTTAAATTTGAAATAAATACTTCTGAAAATCTTAAATTGAATTACAGAATATTTAATTCTACAGGTAATTTGGTACTTGAAAAACATAATATTAGTATCAATAAAACTTATAATGAAACTATTAACCTATCAACTTTCGCTGAGGGTATTTATTATTTGTTTATCGAAACTGAAAAAGGAATGATAAACAGAAAAATTATCGTAAGATAGTTTTTCGTTTTTCAAAATAACAAAAACCGTAGTACTAAAAATATAGTGCTACGGTTTTTTTAATATTTCAGCTGATTTTTACGATCATCCGATTACTGCACTTGGATGGCAAACAACTAGATGGTTTCAGATTTGCGCAGAAACAGTTGGTGGCTTTTTTAAAAATGTTCTTGGTAAAAACCCAGTTAGGATTAAAGCTATTAATAGCGGAAATCCAATAACAGATCCATGGTCAACAGCAACAAATACTTCAGATGTA
>CAYOKJ010000249.1:0-3389 GCA_964404485.1 uncultured Bacteroidales bacterium
TTTAGCAGATGTTGATGTAAACATTCAGTTATTCCCGGAAACAAAATATCAAAACATAATTGGTTTTGGCGGAGCCTTTACTGAATCTTCGGCATATTTGTTAAACCAATTAAGCAAAGAAAATCGTAATAAAATTATTGATGCTTATTTTGGTTCAAAAGGGGCAAAATATTCTTTAACCCGAACACATATCAATTCATGCGATTTTTCTCTGAGTAATTATTCTTACGCACCAATTGCCGGCGATAAAGATTTAAAAAATTTTACTATTGACGAAGATCGTGACGACGTAATTCCAATAATCAAAGAAGCTATGGCTAAATCAGAAAATGGATTTAAAATATTGGCTTCACCATGGACTGCACCACCCTGGATGAAAGATAATAATAATTGGGTGGGAGGAAAATTACTTACTGAATATTACGATACATGGGCTTTGTTTTTTTCAAAATATATTACTGAATATAAAAAAGAAGGAATTGATATCTGGGGAATAACTGTTGAAAATGAACCATTGGGAAATGGTAATAACTGGGAAAGCATGCATTTTACCCCAGAGGAAACAGTTGATTTTGTCTCTAATTATCTTGGGCCAAAACTCGAAGCAGATAATCACGATGTAAAGATTTTCGGATACGATCAAAACCGTGGACAGGAGCTTAAAGAATGGGCAAAAGTTCTTTTTAAAGATGAAACATCTTCGAAATATTTTTATGGAACTGCTGTGCATTGGTATGCAAGCACAGTAGATTGGATGCCGGAATCTTTAAATTTTACTCATAAAATTGCTCCCGACAAGCATATCATACAAACTGAAGCCTGTGTTGATGCTGAGGTTCCGCATTGGGAAGATGATAAATGGTACTGGCAAAAAAAAGCTACTGACTGGGGGTGGGACTGGGCATCAGAAAAAGATAAAAAATATCATCCGAAATATGTTCCTGTTTATCGTTATGCCATAGATATTATTGGTTGTTTGAATAGCTGGGTAGAAGGCTGGATAGACTGGAATATGGTTTTAGATAAACAAGGAGGGCCAAATTGGTTTAAAAACTGGTGTATTGCACCTGTAATTGTTGATCCTCAAAATGATGAGGTTTATTTTACTCCTTTGTATTATACTATGGTGCATTTTAGTAAATACATCAGACCCGGTGCAGTACGCATAGGATTTAATAATTCTGACAAAGATTTAATGGTGACAGCAGCTCAGAATCCTGACGGATCTACTGTAGTCGTGTTATTAAACATGAGTTCAGATTCAAAAATTATAAAGCTTTTAATGAATGAAAAATCAGTAAATATAAAAATTAGCGCTATGGCACTACAAACAGTTATCGTTTCTTCTTGAAAATAATATGGAAATATGGGAGACAACTCCCAAATAGGAAATTAAATAATGAAATTATGAAAACAGGAAAGACAAAAATAATAGTGACTAAAACAGCTAAGCTGTTAATATTAATTGCTTTAATAAGCCTGTTAGCATGTAATCAAAAAGATAATAAAAAGTTAAGTCAAAAATTTATGGGAAAATCTATTTATAAAGCAGAAGGGGTAAAACAATTGGGGAAGGATCTATTAATTGGTATTCCCAATGCTATTTGTTATTCGGGATTTAGAGAAGGTCAGCATCCTGACAGGGGAGACGGAGATTTTAATCCATCTTATGATGAAATACTTGAAGACCTTAAAATTTTATCTGAAGATCTGAATTTTAAGCTTATGAGAATTTATGACAGTGGAGAGAATTCAGAAATGACTCTTAAAGTTATTAAAGAAAATAATATAAATATTAAAGTAATGTTGGGAATTTGGCTTCAAGCCGAAATAAGTAATCATAATTTATGCCAATGGCTGTCACCTATTCCTGAGGATGTTTTACTGAAAAATAAAAAATTAAATTTAAATGAAATTGAAAAAGGAATAAATCTCGCCAATAAATACAAAGATATTGTTGTTGCTGTAAATGTTGGTAATGAAGCTTTGGTAAGTTGGACAGATCATAAAGTAAATACTGACACTATAATTTCTTATGTAAAAAAAGTTAAAAATGCAATTCCTCAAGCTGTTACAGTTGCTGATAATTATAAATGGTGGGCTGATAATGGCAGTGAACTGGCTAAAGTTGTTGATTTTGTTTCCATTCATATTTATCCTTTGTGGGAAGGTAAAAATATTAATGAAGCTTTATCTTATTCTATTGAAAATATTTTAGAAGTGAAAAATGCAATCCCAAAAGCTAAAATTGTAGTTACTGAAGCCGGTTGGGCAACTGTAGCATCGGAGTTTGGTGATAGAGCAAATGAAGAAAAGCAGTTGCAGTATTATAATGAATTAATGTCGTGGACAAAAAAAATGAATATTACTACCTTCTGGTTTGAAGCTTTTGACGAAACATGGAAAGGTGACCCCAGCAAAATGATGGGAGCTGAAAAACACTGGGGATTATATACAGTTGACAGAAAGCCCAAAAAAGTAATACAGCAATAATTAACAGAACAATATTAATGATTTATTAATAAAATATTAAAAAAAAATTGCTGATAAATATCAAATGGGAAAAACATTAAAAATTAATAAATTATTATATGGTTCACTATAAAACAGCTCCGGAAGATAGAGTTCCGTTTGGACAAAAATTGGCATTTGGCTCAGGGAATTTAGCAAATCAGTTGTTTCCTGCAGCTTTGGGGGTATTTATGATAATACTTGTTTTGGCTCTTAAAATGGATCCTTTTCTTGCCGGTTTACTTGCGGCTTTACCTCGACTTATGGATGCTCTTACCGATCCAATTATGGGATATATCTCTGATAATACAAGGTCGAAATGGGGTAGAAGAAAACCTTATATTTTTCTTGGCAGTGTTATTACAGGTGTAACTTTTATGTTTATGTGGCAATTATATCCTGAGAATTCTCAGACGTATAATTTCTTTTATTTTTTATTTTTTTCACTGATATTTTATTTAGGATACACAATTTTTGCTACCCCTTTGATAGGTTTGGGATATGAAATGAGCTCTGATTACAATGAAAGAACCAGATTAATGTCTGTTTCTCAATGGATGGGACAAATTGCATGGATGATTGCACCGTGGGCTTACGTGATTATTTACAACCAATCTTTATACAATACTCCTCCCGAAGGTGCAAGAAATCTTTCTATTTGGGTGGGTGCTTTATGTATGATTTTAGGAATAATGCCTGCTTTGTTTTGTAAAGAACTTGTTTTGCCTGATAATATTAAGGAATCAAAATTATCTTTTAAAAAACTGGCTTCAAATACAAAAGAATTTATTGTCAGCATAAAGCAGACTCTTAAAAGTAAACCTTTCCTTAAATTGTGTGGTGCTACATTCCTTGTTTTTAATGGATTTCAAACTATA
>CAYOKJ010000250.1:0-3375 GCA_964404485.1 uncultured Bacteroidales bacterium
ATAAGCTTCAAGATTATTCAGGAGTTTATCAATAACAATCGGATTTTGTGGTGGAGTATAAATCACTTTTCCTGTTTTAGTATTCTTTAGTTGTGTTCCGGGTAATTTCCTGAAACCTGCATTATTCCTTTCTATCTTTTCTTGAATTTTTAGGATATGCGTTAAAGTCATCATCTCAGATTTGCTTACAAGATCGAAACCGATTTTAAGTGCTTCGCGATAATTTTGAACTTCTTTTGCAGCAGAGTTTTTTATATATTGGATGTGAAGATCTTCTTTATACAAATCATCGTGAGTTGTGATAATATTTTCTATTTCAGAACTATCCTTTGCTTCTTGTAATGCCAAAGTATTTAATAAAATTTCTTCATTGGGAACGGTCTTCACCGCACCTTTAAATTCAGCAAGAAACCTGTGAACAGAAGTAAGTTTCTTTAGGATTTGTTTAGTTTCCAAATCAACTTTTGGTGGTAATAAATCTAAATTTCCCATTTTATCTCCTAATTCATAAACTGATTTAAAGGAACATAATCTTTAATATATTCAGGTATTGTGCTTCGCCATTTATTGGGAACAGCTTTGTAATGCTGCATATTGAAAGACGGATTTGTGTGAAGTTCGATCAACCGTTCTCTTTTATTTTCGATTATATCTCGGAATTGGTTATTGGAGATATATGCTTTGAAATAATATTTTATTGCCGGAATATCAGCAGGATTGGTTGGCTTGAAAATATTAATAAATTTAATAAATTCTTCTTCCAGAATATCATCTTTCATTTTGAATTTCGGAATCAATCCGAATATTTTCTCAATGATTTCTCGAAGTGATAATCTTCTGTCAACACCTGCTGCTTTACGCAATTTTGAAAGAGAAAAAAACTCATCCGGTTTATTAAGGATCTCATCATTTATGTATTCAGTAACTTCATCCCACTTCTCATTATTTACTTTTTCTTTCACAAATTCATCTTCTCTAATTTTTTCTTCAAATTTCTGAAAGAACATTCTATCAACTCTCATTCCTTGCAATCCGATTACTTCTTCATCCATAGAAATCAGAATATCGGGATCGAAGTTTTCAAAAATTCCTTCACGCTTTGTTGGCGGGTTATCTCCGGTTAAAGTTCCATCAGTATTATCAGATGATTCAGCTTGTAATGTTAGAACTTCATCATAATTGAATGTTTCTTCGAAGTATTCGCAATTTGCAAAGAAATCAAAAAGCTTATATTTTGTCTTATCCGGTTCTTTTACAATCTCTTTTATATCTTCATCAAAAAGTTCTTGTAAGAAATTGTGTTTTCTTGTTCCCCTTCCTTTCATTTGTATAAAATCTGTTGGTGAAAAAATCGGTCTCATCAAACATAGATTTAGAAGATCCGGGCAGTCATAGCCTGTTGTCATCATTCCTACAGCTACGCAAACCCTCGTTTTACCGGTTTTGTAAGAATCTATAATATTGGCTGAACCGTTTAAATTGTTATTAGTAAAATTTATAGTAAATTGTTTTGCATTTGTAATTCTGGAAGTAATTTGAATTGCAAAATCTGAATTGTATTTGTTCGGGAACATTTTATCTGCCATTTCATTTAAAATTTGCGTAATTTTAGCTGCGTGATTTTGGCTGACGCAGAACACAATTGATTTTCCCATTTCCCCGCTTACCGGATCACGAAGAGCATTCTCAAGAAATGTTTTACATAAAACTTTGTTAGTTCTTTCGGAAAAGAATTTTTTCTCAAAATGCCTTTGGTAAAATACTTGTTCCTCTTCTTCATTATTTTCATCAAACTTCAAAACAGAATAACCTTTCTCAGATAATAATTGCGTTGTAATATCTGTTCGAGCATCTAAAACAATCGGGTTTATTAGAAAATCATCTTTGACACCATCGAGTAATGAATAGCGAAAAGTCGGTTCTCTGCTTTCGCATCCGAAAGTTTTGTAAGTGTCTCTTAATAACCTTCTCTCGTATTCGCGAGGATCATTTGTTGTCGGATTTTTTTTATCGAAATTTTTCAGGTAATCTTTTGGAGTTGCCGTAAGACCAAGTTTGTATCCTGGAAAATACTCAAAAACAGCACGAGCATTTCCGTTTATTGAGCGATGTGCTTCATCGGAAATCACCAGATCAAAATCGGTCGGAGAAAAGAGGTTTGTGTATTTATTATTATGAAGTAAGGATTGAACGGTTGTTACTACAATTTCTGCTTTCCGCCAATCTTGTCTGTTTTCTTTATAAATCACAGTTTGAAAATCATTTTTGAGAAGCAGATCAAACGCCTTTTTTGCTTGATCTTCGAGTTCGAGTCTATCAACGAGAAACAGAACTCTTCGGGCATTTCCGGTTTTAAGGAATAGTTTTATTACAGCTGCAGAAGTTAGTGTTTTTCCTGTTCCTGTTGCCATTTCAAAAAGGAATCTGTCATTGCCTTCTTTAACTTCTCGTTGGATAGAATGCACCGCTTGCAACTGATAATATCTGAGAAAACGAAGTTTATTCTTTTTTATATATTCTTGTTTTTCATCAGGATTATTCCATCCGGCTTCTTTTTGATAATTCGGTCTTTGAGTAAGAGTAATATAATCATCTTTAACAATTTCGGAAATTAACTTTTGCGGATTTGGAATAAAGTTTGTAGATTCTGAAATTGAAGATTGTGTTGGATATTTTGTGATTATAAAAGGATTTCCTCTTTTCAAATCCCAGAAATAATGCAAGTTTCCATTTGAAATAATTACAAAACGGCAATTAAGATTTTTTGCGTATCTTCTGGCTTGTTCTTTTCCGATTAATGGATTATGCTCTTCTGACTTTGCTTCCAGAACAATTAACGGAAATCCTTTTTCATCGAGTAGAAGAAAATCAATCTTTCCGTTTTTTGTTTTTTCAAAATTGTTTCCGAATTCGTCAAAATCCTGTTCTTTGATTTTTACATTGTTTTCTAAACAGATGTTGGCTTTTCCTTGTTTTGAATCAAAGAATCTCCAAGCTGATTCTTCCAGCAGTTTATTTATCTTTATTCTGGCGTGTGCTTCGTTTTTCAATCTTTTTCTCCTATTTTGCCTTCTTCAAATATAAGAAACATATAAAATTAATTTCAATTACATTGCAACCTAATTATTTATACTGTCTTTAGTTTCGGCTAATGTTTTGCGTGTGCGGCGGGATCGGAACGATCACGCCAAAGACAAACAACCCAAACCCTGAATCGGTACGATTCAGGCAAAAAGCACTGCGAGACCAAACCGACGACACGCTTGTTAGCTGTACATTATTCAAAATTAACAAATTCCTCAAAAATTATTTTTTTACTATTATTCAGAGCATTTTTTACATAAGATTCTATATCATTACCCAC
Organism: uncultured Bacteroidales bacterium; assembly: GCA_964404485.1. Lineage (GTDB taxonomy): Bacteria > Bacteroidota > Bacteroidia > Bacteroidales > JAIORY01 > JAIORY01. The sequence continues at coordinate 3,365 of CAYOKJ010000250.1, forward strand.
TTCATTCGCTC
>CAYOKJ010000251.1:0-3328 GCA_964404485.1 uncultured Bacteroidales bacterium
TCGAAATTGTACAATTGTTTATGTTAATATTTCCACCGGCAATTTGTATTCCACCACCATAATCTGCTTTTGAATCGGAAACTGTAACTGATTCAAGGTTAAGAGTACCAGCGGCAAAATAGATTACTGCCCCATAACTTGCTGTACCGGTAAGTGAAGAAATGTCCCCTCCCTTGATAGTCATATTGGAAATATTGACTGTTTCGCCGGAGGCATCGATGTTAAACACCCGAAATATTGAAGTGCCTGGTATTGTTACCTGAACGATAACACCCACTCCGCTACCGGCATCATTCGATCCATTGATGGTCAAACTCTCTGTAATGGATAGTTCGGATAAAATGCTTATAGTTTCATTACCTGAAGCTAGATTGAAAGTTATCTCATCGTCATCACCAGCTGCTATTATTGCCTGTCGCAGTGTTCCTGCACCAGAATCGCCATTATCGGTTACAACTTGGTCTGCAGCTATCAGACTTGTGCTGATTGCTATGCAAATAAAGAATATTATTGAACTATTGAATATTTTCATGACAAATGGTTTTAGTTTGTGATGAGGTGATGGGGTGATGTTACGCCAGACTCATCTTTCTTCAATCTATTAAACTTTTTTTATTTTTTTATAATCCTTAATGCCTTTGTATCCTCCATAGATTCCACCCAGACCGAGCAAAATAAACAAACCACCTCCAATGGGAGCTCCACTTTCTTGATTTCCTGATTCTCCATGACCTCCTGCTGGTGGTGGTGGTGGAACATCCTGCGAAAGCAATGAAATTGGTGCGATTAAACAAATTGTTAAACTTAAGATTGCAATAGCTCTTTTTATTCTTTTCATTTTATAAAAATTTTCTTTAATTATTTCTTATTTAACAAATATCTTTTTACTTGCTATTTTGTTGTCGCCAACAACATTAACAATATAATTTCCAGCAGAAACATTTACTGTGACCTCTTGATGTTCGTTACCGATTAATTGAGTTTCAATAAGTTTTTGCCCGTATATATTTATTATTCTAATTGTACCTTTTTGATGTTCAGGATTTAGAATATTGATTGTTTTATTTGATGACCATATTTGGATGTTGCTAAATTCTGTTTCCGGTTCTTCAATGCCAACTGCTTTGAATCTAATTTTAAATCTTTCGATATTATCATTTTCAAAAGAAGTAAAAATGTAAATTGGATTTTGAGATAAATTCTGTTCAGTATTAGTTTTTTTATCTAATAGCCAAACATCCATATCCATATTTTCTATTTCATACATTTCTATACTGAAGTTTAGTCCCTCGTTTTTGATAAAAGTAAAAGGAATAACAGTATTTTCTGAATAATCAGGCATGCTGTTTACTGCTAGTGGTCTGGTACCAATCTGTGAGTAGAAAAATGGTGCATAACCTGATAAGAAATCGCTATCGAATTCCATATCCCATTCTAAAGTGGATTCAGGATTAAAACGAATTTCACTTTCTTGTGCAGATGGATTATCTATATTATTGGCTTTAAGTTTTATTAATGGATAACCGGAATCTTTATAAAATGCTTGTGAGCTGTGTACACGTTTACTTGCCGGTATAGTTAGTGAAGCATCATCTGCTGTAGCTTGAACCATAAAACCATTTGTTGCAGGAATTGGTTCACCGTTACTTCTAGATGTATAACTTTTATTTACTTCATTCCATATTTTAGCAACTCCTGCAATATTCGATGTTGTCCAGTCTGTCCACCAAGTAAGTGCTGAAGTAAAAGGATTGCCAAGTAAATGCCAACTGTAGTAATTAACTGAACCCGAAACATCTAAATTTGAAATATCAACATCACTAACATTTATAGTTCCTGTAAAATCCTTTGTATCTGCATTTTTATATGCAGCCATATATCCATGTCCTAATTCAAAATCATCACTGCCATTTACTGTTATGAATGAAGGGACGTTGCCCGTTTTAAAATTTATCCAAAGGTTGTTGGGCTCACTCCATGCATAAAAGTCATAATCTGCTTCTGCAACTGTAAAATTACTTGATGAAATATCGTAATTAGCTACAGGAGAACTTAGAAAATGCCAACCGTCATCCCAAGTACCCCAGACAGCAGCTGCAATATAGCGTTGCATTATAATACTTCCAGTAGCCGTACCTTCTACTATCAGAGAGCCGGTACCCGAACTTGTACTGTTTATTGTAAATGTTCCTAAGTTAATTAAGTTTCCATCAATTGTAAGTGCTTTGGCTGCATTAATTGTTAAAGCACCCCCTGAATTAATGGTTAAATTATTACATGCCGCATTAGTAATATCTATTACGGGATCAGTTGTTAAATCTTGTATTCCTACATTATCAGTTGATGTTGGAACTCCCCCATTACTCCAGTTAGCTGCTTCATTCCAGGTTGTTGAGCTTGTATTAAGCCAAGTGTTAAAAGCTGATGAACTTACCCAATCAACATCTGTCATATTAACAAGTGTCAAGTCGTTGGAAGTACTACCATCAAAAGCCTGAAGTGTTGTGCCGGCACTATTGTCAAAGTTGTAATATGCCACTAAATTATCTTCATCACCTTCAAGCGAATTACACATATTCTCGATTATTTGATCGTCAGTTAGGGCGGCATCATAAACTCTTACTTCGTCAATTTTTCCATCAAATGAATCAGTATATAAGGATGAGCCATCAGCACTATACATATTTCCTATAGTGAAATTAGCGCTAGGTGTAAGTGGGGCTGTTGTATTAGAATAACTTAGTAATTCTCCATTTAGAAAAAATTGGACAGTGCCAATATTTCTTCTCATGGCTATATGATACCAGTTTCCGGTTATTAATACTTCGTCAGTTATATTCCAATGTGCTGTACCAAATAATCCTGCAACTTTTGAATTCTCTATGCCAATTCCATAACCACCCGCATCATCCCCGTTATAAGCGATACATCTCCAGCCTCCTGCACCATTAGTAACAACATCTGGATAAACCCATGCCATCATTGTAAAATTATCAGTTACTAATGTAACATTTGAAGTTTTATATGCATAATCAGGACTTACAGATTGCAATCCCCCTTCAAATTCCAACGCATTTTTAGGACCAAAGAATGCTGCACTGGTTTCCCACTCATTGCCGGTCATATTTGTTAAGGTACCATTATAAGACCCTTTGGAATCAATAGCAGTTGTGGTACCATCATTTTCATTTAATTTATAATAAGCTATCAAATCAGAACCAGGACTGCTTATTTCCTTATACATATTTTGTCTTATTTCGGTTTCGGAACGAACATCATTCCAAATGCGTACTTCATCTAAAGTTCCATTAAGATATCTGCCACCAGC
>CAYOKJ010000252.1:0-3294 GCA_964404485.1 uncultured Bacteroidales bacterium
AAAGGTTTTGTTCCTGTTGGATTAAATTGTACTAACTCACAATATGAGGTTTTATACCTTGGAGGAGGTGTTTTATCAATCACTGCATGGAATATGGAATGGTATAACGATGGCAATAGTTTACAAGAAGGAATAAACAAAAATATGAATCAGGGATATTTCCCAAGTGGTTTTTCATGGAATGGAAACGCATATTATGTGTTTTATATTAAAACAAATTTCACTGGAAAAGCATGGCAAATTGTTCCATCAGCACTCGACCTGAATGCAGTTTCAACAGCCATTCAGCCTTTCGTTAAACAAAATTATACTCCAATGGGAATTACAATTTTTGGCGATGAATATTATACTTTATTGGTTCAGTTTGATACTCCTATAATTAAAAATTGGTTTATCGAAGGTTATAATGATACAAGATCAGAAATTATTAAAAATATAAATAAAAAACTTTCTGATGGGACAGTTCCCTGGGGGATATTAAAAAGCAGTGGTGTTGCTAATGTTTTGTATATAGGAATGTAAAATAATAGTATTTATGAAAATTAAAAATTTGCATATTAATTACTTTTAATAAAAATATCTTTTAGCTTATGAATTACTTAATAAAAATATCCAAACTTATTCTTTTTACTTGTTTACTTACTAGCTTCTTTACTAGTAAAGCACAAGTTTCAAGTATTAATCAAACATTATTAAAAATCGAACAGGAAGTTAATGTTATTAATCAGTATGCAAATAGTAATCAGATTTACGAAGCAGTAAATCAGCTTAACGAAACACGTCGATATTTTGATAATTACTTAACTCATTATTTTGATGAAGAATTCTGGATAGCAAAAAACGAAAATCCATCATTTATTCCATCAATTAATGTTCAGTTTAGCAAAAAGCTGACTACAGTTTATTGGTCGATCAAGTTAAATCCAAGCCTGCCTTACAAATTTATCTCAAAAACAGAATTACTATGGCCTATTACTATTACGATAGAAATGGTGACTTAGCGTTTAAGATTTTAGTAACACCTAAAAAGTATAATAATTAATTAAATTCAATACCCTTTAAAATAACTTATTATGAAAAGAAAAGTTTTTATAATCCTCTGCAGCTTTTTTATTTATTCATTTTCTATTGCACAACAAAATGTAGTAAACAAATTTATTTACGAAATTGAATCTGCAGTTAATACTGTAAATTCTAAAGCTCAAGCCAAAGATATCGAAGGTGCTTTGGAAGAATTACGCAAATTAAATACGCATATTGGCAGGTGTGAGCTCAGTTTTCATGAAGAGTATGCTACAGCGCGTGAAGAAAAAGGAAACCTAAATTTCACTCTTAAGCCTACATTAGTCACTCAAATGAATGCAAAATATTGGGAAGAAATGTTAGGAAAGTTTGACAAAATAAAAAAAGGATATAAGGAAGCATTACAAGGTATTGAATACGAAAGGCAATTGGATTCGCAAGATGCATCCTGGGCTTATATAACAACCATTTACAATGCAGGAAAATCTATCAAAAATATGGCCGAAAAGACTAGTGAGAAAGCATGGTTGGGATTCTTTTTTTCGACACAAGATGGAATCGATCAATTTTTAGTGGATTATAAGAAAATTCTAAGTGCAGAAAATCAAAAAAACGAAACAGATGCTAAAGAAGGCGAGATTAAAAGGCTACTTAGCAAGGCAAAGCAGATGGAAAGAAACTATACGGTTTTAGAAGAAAAAATAAGAAAAGGTTTTGGTGTTGTTCAGGAGTTCAATGAAAAAATCAGCGCTTTAAATCAAATTGCCAATAATATTGATAAAGAACCTCGGTTTAAGATTGATCCAACAGATTCTCGTTATATTTTTAATTCCTCAAAATATCTTCAACAAATTAAATCAGAAGCTGATCGGCTGGAAAGCGGATATATAAAATGGGAGAATTTCAGTGAGACCTATAAATCAGTCATGAATAGAGCCTCTCAGGAAATGCAAAAAGTGATAAGCGAACTTAAAAAATCGGATGATTATGCAGTAAAGGAAAGTAGATTACGAGAGGTAGAAGATCAATATATAGCGTTTGAAAATGAAACCAATTTCAGGATTCGAGAACTTGAAAGTAAAAATAAAAAAGAGGATGGATTGGAAGGTCTCAATCTGAATTCCAGACTGAGTGGTTATGAGCCTCTCCAGGCTCCTACCAATCAAAATTTCGATTCCGGTTCTTCAGGAAATGAAATCAGGTTAAGTCAAGTAAAAGCAGAGGCCGATGTGCAAGAACTTGTCAATGTAATTCACCTGGGAGTGAAAGAAATAAATCAATTGGCCAACCAAAAGCAAATGAAAGTGGCCATCAATCGTTTATCTGATTTGAATAGACGTATTGAAAGCGATTTGAATTTCTCCTTTGGTAAAAACTACGCCTTGGCAAGAGAAGAAAACCCTGACTTTATTATTCAGGTAAATGCCCAATTGAGTGGTCAGTTTAAGTCAGCTTACTGGGAAAGTAATTTAAAAAAAACTGCGGCGAAATACAACGATTTAAGCAATAAGTTTTACTCATTACCTAAAGGTAACGCACGAATTTATTGGAGAAGAGTGTATGAAATCTGCAAAGCGGCTTACGATATGTCGCAAATAAAATCAAATGTTGAAAAAGAATTAAAAGAAAACGGTAAACAAGAAGCCTATGATAAACTTAAGGGGGAACTAGATGGAATAAATAGCGGTTTCAAGAAAATTGATGAAGCTTTTAAAGTTCCGGAGAACATCCCTCTTCAGAAGGATGATATAGAAAAGTTAATGGTAAAAGTGAAACAAACGTCCAATATTTTAGAAGAAATGGCTTCTTATATGAATGCTAACGAAGAAGAAGCCACCTACTTTTATTCACTTATCGATCGTTTAAATAAAATTAAAAAAGGGGTGGAAATGGGCCCGCAAAAAGTGATTGACAATTTTTCAGATTCGAGATACAATTTTGACGAATCAGCCTTCTATATAGAATTGGAAGTCTTGGTCAGCGATTATAAAGAAGAAGAAATAAGCTGGAATCAATTTGATCAGAATTGCAATGCGCTCATTAAGAAAGCAGAAAATTCAAAATATCAGGTAATTGAAAATATCAAAGGCACCGATGATACGGACGATAAAAAGAAACAGGCGATTAATACAGAAACCAACGACTGGGTTAATTTCGATGACTATGCCAAAAGAAAGCGTGATGAATTATTTGATTTAAAAGATCAAAGCACCTCTCCTGAATATTCTTGGAATAGCCAATCCTCACTAAACAAAATCAATAAATTGAAAT
>CAYOKJ010000253.1:0-3260 GCA_964404485.1 uncultured Bacteroidales bacterium
TTTTTGCCTTTTATTAATATTATTAATTGTGTAATAAATGAATATCTAAAATTTTATTGTCAAAGACCATGTCTTGCATATATGTTCCCAATGAATAATTATAAATATCTATTTTATTATTATTGACAAAGAAAACTTCATTATTAAAGTAATTATTAAGGATTAAATTGCAAGAATTGCCTGTTAAATAAGGAAAAACTGTATTACTTAAGATAAAATATTTATAAATATTTTCTCCAATACAAAATAAATATTCATTATTAAAGCGCTCAACTGCTTTCAATTTTCCATCAGGTAAACTAAGCAGTTCTGAACAATAATTTCCTGAGATATTAAAAAATTTTAAAACTGCTTGTTCTTCATAATTTGCAAAAATCAAGACATTATCATCATCAAAATAATAAAACTCTACAACATCAAAATTAGAAATATATGTGCTTTTAATATTCCCACTTGCCATGTAAAAAATTGCCAGAATTTTATCATTTCCGGTTCTGATTTTTAAATCAGCAATCATAAAATCCTGATGTTTGTATATTTTTTCAGGAAAAGTATCATTTAAAACCGGAGTATTAAATTTGATCTGTGCTGATGTATTAAGCCCGACTATATCACCATTTTCAGAGGAAATATATATTCTATCATTTTTATAAAAAACATCTGTAAAAGAAGGAAATGGAAAGCCGGCATTATATTCCCATTCAATTTCATTTGTATTTAAATTATAAGTCTGTAGTTTTCCCGGAATATTGCGTGCGAAGTATAATTGTTTGTAATATGAACTAATATCAGAAGCTTGATATTTTCCCTCAATCGAAAATAAAAAATGCTTGTGATAACTCAAATTAAGTTCGTAAATATTGGAAGTACTTATATTTGGTTGAGTAATAACAATCACTTTTTCGAGTTGTGGAATGTTTTCGTTTAAAACAACACTTTGATACTTGTTTTTTGAACCCTCTTTATTTGTTGCTCTTACGTGAATGTAATAAATATCTGAATCAAGATTAAATTTTTCAATTGGATAGAATAATTCAAATTCGGTTTTTTCTGAAACAGGATTTGGATAATAGTAAAGCGGGGATTGAACTGGAATAAAATCACTATTAACCAAGTCAATTTTAATAGATTCAATTTCAGAATTTCCATCTACACTTCCACTTACTTTTATTGTATCAGGAATTGTAATCATCTGATTCCATGATGGTGATTCAATAATTACTACAGGAATAGTGTTTTCAGGTTCTTTTGTACAAGAAAAAAACAAGAAGTTTACAGTACAAAAAAAAGTAAGTGCAAATATATATTTGAAACTATTTTTCATTAATAAATTTCTCATGTACTTATATTTCAAAAGCTTATAATGATATGCTTAAAAAGTTTTAAAGTCATTAAATAATACATAATTTAAAAACAAAATTAGCGAAAATTTAGTATTTTTGAAATTCTATTCACTTAAACTACATCAGATGCTTAAAAATATCAGCATAGAAAATATTTTGTTTTTGGATATTGAAACCGCTCCTGAATATCCCAGTTATGATGACCTTCCTGAAATTTTCAAAAAACTATGGGATAAAAAAGCCATGAGAATTAAAAAGGAGGAAAACGACACACCGGATTTTTTGTACGAAAGAGCAGGGATTTACTCCGAATTTGGTAAGGTTATTTGTATTTCGGTTGGAATAATGAAAGATGGTGAGATAAGAATAAAATCATTTTTTGGAGATGATGAAAAGCTTCTGCTATCTGATTTTTCAAAAATGCTAAGTACAAAGTTCAATTCGAAAACTCATTTACTTTGCGCACATAACGGTAAAGAATTTGATTTTCCATATATAGCCAGACGTATGCTGATTCATGATGTCAGACTGCCAGAAATGCTTGATATTGCGGGCAAAAAGCCTTGGGAGATATCTCATCTGGACACAATGGAATTATGGAAATTTGGTGATTATAAAAATTATACATCTTTAGAATTATTAGCTGCAATTTTTAATATTCCAACACCAAAAGACGATATTGACGGTAGCATGGTTGGTGAAGTTTACTGGAAAGAAAAAGACCTTCCGAGAATAGTAAAGTATTGCCAGAAAGATGTGCTTACTATAGCACAACTTTTTCTGAAATATAAAGGAAAACCTCTTATTGCTGATGACAAAGTTGTTATTGTGGAATGAATGTTTATAACAAATAAATGATACTTTAATTATGAGTGAAAATAAAAAAATAGCAATATTTCAAAAAAAGGAGATTCGAAAAATCATTTATAAAAATGAATGGTGGTTTGTTATTAATGATATTATTACTGCATTAACTAATTCGAAAGATCCTGCACAGTATTTTAAGCGAATTAAAATAAGGGATAAAGAGTTAAAACAACTCATAGAGAAAGGAGGGGTACAATTTGTACCACCCCTTAGATTAGAGTTTGAAACACAGGGTGGTAAACAAAAAATGTATTGCTGGAACACAGAAGGTATTTTCAGGTTAATACAATCTGTTCCCTCACCAAAAGCAGAACCTTTTAAAAGATGGCTCGCAAAAAATGCACTTGAAAAAAAGACAAGTAAAAAAGTAAGTACAGATGAAAATTATCTTGATGCCCATGAAAACAAAAAAAGAATAGAATAACTAAGAAATATTTCACACTTCTTAACAACAAAAAATCCGACAATCAGATAAACCTCTCTAATTTATTCTATTTCAAAAATTCCTCATTATTTTCAATACTGTTTCATAAAATTTTATGACCTTTGCCGGCTGAAAATAATAAATGAAATAATATAAAACTATGAAAGCTAAAACATTTGTTGAGAAAATTTTCAATGCTGAAAGAGGCAGTATAATTTTTAAAAAACCCGATATTATTTTAACTCATGATAATACAGCAAGTATTGCACAAACATTTGCTAAAATGGGTGGTAAGAAAGTATTTGATCCTGATCAGTTGCTTATTGTCCTTGATCACAATGCACCTCCTACAAATGCAAAACTTGCCAACCAATATCAAAAAATAAGAGATTTTGTTAACGAACAGGGAATAAGTAAATTTCATGATGTAGGCAGCGGAATATGCCACCAGATAATGGCAAATTATGCAAAACCAAAAATGATAATTGTTGGTAGCGACAGCCATACGTGCACTGCAGGAGCATTTAATGCTTTTTCTGCCGGAATTGACAGAACTGAATCTGCCGGATTATGGAAACAAGGCGAAACATGGTTCAGAGTACCTGAATCAATCAAAATTACTTTAA
>CAYOKJ010000254.1:0-3236 GCA_964404485.1 uncultured Bacteroidales bacterium
AACTACCCAAAAGAAAGATGAACTCTTTAAAGAACTAGCCGAAAACGGAGTACTCTTGGAAGCTCTGAAAGAGGATGTAGGAAAAGATATGGATGCCTTTGACTTAATTTGTCATGTGGCTTTTGACCAACCCCCACTTTCTCGAAAAGAAAGAGCAAATAATGTTCGTAAGCGAAACTACTTTGCTAAATATGGCGAACAAGCTCAAAAAGTTTTGAGTAGTTTACTCGACAAATACGAACAGGAAGGAATAGTTTCAATTGAAACAGGCTCTATTTTAAAAGTTAGCCCTTTAAGCGATATGGGTTCTCCTGTTGAATTAGTAAGAGCTTTTGGAAAGAAAAAAGATTTTGAAAATGCAATAAACGAATTAGAAACCGAAATATATAAATCTGCCTGACAAAAATGGATTTTAATTTTCTTATAAATCAAATTAGCAAAACTGATGTTTTCTTTAAAGGATTCGTTTCTAAATCTGTTGATAAATTCCTATCCTTGCGAAATTGGCTAATTGGATATTATATTGTTGAATATGAACAAAAAGGAGCTGATCGTGCTTCTTATGGTGATAATTTGGTTTCTGAATTGTCAGAAAATTTGAACATTAAAGGGCTCTCCATTACAAATCTAAAGTTATTTCGCCAATTTTATATAGCTTATCCTGAAATAAGTCAGACAGTGTCTGACGTATTGAAAAACGACACAAACTTGATTGGTCAGACAGTGTCTGACGAATTATTCAAAATCCCTGAATTTAAAATTTACCTTAATGATTAAAAATATTAATTGTATATTCGCAAACAATAAGACTCACCACGCTTCTCATTTGAATAGCGCACCCGGGTGGGTTTTCGATTTTTATGGAGACATGCATAATGAATTTTTCAAAATCTCCCTTTTCAATTACAGATAGTATTTTTGTATCAATCACTATAATCTAAACAAAAGATTTAATGAGCAATATAACAACAAATATTAAAGGCATTCGTGATATAATGCGAAAAGACACAGGAGTTGACGGTGATGCACAACGTATCTCTCAAATGGTGTGGATGCTTTTTATGAAGATTTTTGCAGACAAGGAAGAAGAATGGGAAATTACTATTGATGATTATGAAAGCCCGATTCCTGACAATTTGAAATGGCAAAGCTGGGCTGCCGATGATGAAGGACTAACAGGTGATAAACTTATGATTTTTATCGACAATGAATTATTCCCTGCTTTAAAAGAACTCGATATTAGCATTAGTCCACAAGCCAAAATTATTCGTTCGGTTTTCGATGGAACTTACAACTATATGAAAAACGGAACTCTGTTCCGACAGGTGATAAACCAGATTAATAAAATCGACTTTAATATTTCGGAAGAGCGACATCTGTTTAATGATATTTACGAAACAATTCTAAAAGAATTACAATCGGCAGGTTCGGCAGGTGAATATTACACACCAAGAGCAGTAACACAATTTATGGTTGATATGGTGAACCCACAATTAGGCGAAACAGTTTTAGACCCTGCATGTGGAACAGGTGGTTTTTTAACTTGCAGCATCGAGCATATGCGCAAACAAGTTAAAAATCCTGCCCAACGAAACCAATTGCAATTGGCAATAAAAGGGGTAGAAAAAAAGCCTTTACCACATTTGCTTTGTACTACAAATTTGATGCTGCATGGTTTTGATGTGCCTGCTGTGCGAAGAGACAATTACCTAAACAAACCTTATAGCGATTGGGGAAGCAGCGATAAAGTTGACATCGTTTTAACAAATCCGCCTTTTGGTGGTGTTGAAGAAGACGGCACCGAAACCAATTTCCCACAGAAGTTTAGAACCAAAGAAACTGCCGACCTTTTTCTTGCTCTTATTATGAAGATTTTAAAAAGTGGCGGGCGGGCTGCTGTTGTTTTGCCCGATGGCACTTTATTTGGCGAAGGTGTGAAAACCCGAATAAAAGAAGAATTACTTACACGTTGCAATTTGCATACAATAGTGCGATTGCCAAATGGAGTTTTTAATCCTTATACCGGAATTAAAACTAATCTTTTGTTTTTTGAAAAAGGAACACCAACAAAAGATATTTGGTATTTTGAACATCCTTATCCTAAAGGAGTGAAAAGCTATAATAAAGGAAAGCCCATAAACATTAAGGAGTTTGAACTTGAAAAAGCTTGGTGGAATAAAAGAGAAGAAAATAATAACGCCTGGAAAGTTGGTATTGATGAAATTAAGAAACGCAATTATAATTTGGATATTAAAAATCCTTATCGTGAAGCAGATGATTTGGCAAGCCCAACTGAACTTTTAGAAAAGTACCGAGCCACAGAAAATAAAATCCATACAATACAAGACGAAATTGTTAAAGTATTAACCCAAGCTCTGAAATAAATGAAATTATTAGAACATTTTCATAAGCTAAGCATTTATCCTAAAAATGCTAAAGAGCTAAAAGGATTGATTTTGCAATTAGCAGTGAAAGGGAAACTAACGACAGAATGGCGAAAAAATAATCCAGAAGTAGAGTCTGCTTCAGTTTTGCTGGAAAGAATTATTGAGTATAATTCAGAGCAGTTAATATTAAAGAAAAGAAAAGTAAAAAAAACTATTATTAATAATGTACCAAATTTAGTTTCACCTCCAAAATGGATTCATGCAAGAAACAATGAGTTATTTAGTTTGCAAAAAGGAAAGAATCCAAAAGATCTATCTGAAAGTGTTAGCAAATACCCTTATTTAGATATTGAAGCTCTTGATAGAGGGAATATTAGAAGATATAGTAATGATGAAAAAGCTTCAAGATGCACTGAAAATGAGATCTTAGTTGTATGCGATGGTTCAAGAAGTGGGCTAGTGTTAAATGGTAAAGATGGCATTGTTGGTTCAACCTTAGCGGTAATTGAAACACCACCTTTTATTCAACACTTCGTCAGATTACTTTTTCTTGAAGATTTTCAAAGAGCAAATTCAAGTATGAAAGGTGCTGCAATTCCACATCTTGACACAAAATTTTTATTGGAAAACACGATTGGTCTTCCACCCTTAGAAGAACAAAATGCCATAGTCTCAATAGTTGAGAAATTATTTAAAGAAGTTGAGCAATTAGAGCAATTAACTGTAGAACGAATTCAACTAAAAGAAAAATTTGCGATTTCTGCCTTAAACCAAATAAACATAGGAGACACAAGCAAAGAATGGGCATTTTTACAGCAACATTTCACAAGCTTTTTTAACGAAGAAAGC
>CAYOKJ010000255.1:0-3222 GCA_964404485.1 uncultured Bacteroidales bacterium
TATATATTTGTGATGCCTGCAAATATTAATATTATTATCAAATAACTTAATATTAATTAATGAAAAATTTAAACCATGAAAAAACTTCTGCTTCTTATCGTGATTAGTGTGATGATAAATTTCACAACAGTTTTGAATGCTCAACAAAATACCTTTTCTAAAGTAATTAAAGATGTTCCCGGATATGGTATTCAAGCATATTCGGTTGTATCCGGATTTGATAATTCCTGCATTATGGTTGGAGATATACATGAAATGCACGGAATTATTATTAAAGTTGACATGGATGCTAATGTTATTTGGAATAAATATTTTTATACCGGAAATCCAACAACTTATTCGAGTATGCACTTTAAAAATGTAATAGCCACAAACGATTCCTGTTTTTTAATTATTGGACAAGCTTATAACGTAAATAATACAAACACAGAAGTATTGTGCATCAAAATAAATAGTGATGGTGATACTCTTTGGTCGAAAGCAATTGGTCAAAATAATTATAATCTTTTTCCTACTTCAGTTCAACAAACTAATGATTCAGGATATGTTATAATTGGTTCTTCCAGTAATCAATCATCAATTTTTGTTGCCAAAATTGATGTATCAGGTAATTTAATGTGGATGAACAATTATTTTGTTTCTAGTGACATTAGTAAAGTTTATTCAATAAAACAAACTCAGGACAGCGCTTTCTTTTTATCCGGACATTTTGCAAACAGTTCTCCTTGGATATATTCTGCATTCCTGTTAAAGATATCCCAAACCGGAGAATATTTATGGGCAAATAAATATAATCTTTCTTCTAGTAACTTTTGTTCAGCAAAAGATATGGTAATTACTAATGATGGTTTTCTTTTCTATTTAAGATTAGATGAGTATTTTGGTGTTATGAAAACAGATTTACTTGGAAATATTGTATTTAATAAGTCTTATGATATATATTCATGGGATGCTTTTGAACAAACAAAATTCCATAAAACATCAGATAGTTCGTACATTTTTGTTTCAGGAGGATATTTTATGGATGGTACTTTTACAAAAATAGATATTGATGGTAATATAATTTGGACAAAAGGATTAGTACTTATGGCCTCAGATGTTTTTGAAACTATAAATAAGGAGTTTTTTATTATTGGAAATGGTCCATTGCAAGGAGTTAAAGAGAAAAAAATTGGAGAACCTCAAATAGGAATAATTAAAACAGACTCGCTTGGTAATGAAGAAGATTGTGTTTTTTCAATAAATGCTCAACCAATAACTGATACAATTATTGCATCCCCCGCTACTTTTACATCTATGTCAGGAGGATTTGTAACTTCATTTCATCCGATTGTAAATTCGACAGACCTTTCAGTTCGTTCAGGTTGTGTTGATTTTTTAGGAGATATTAATGAGACTACATCTGAAAAAGAAATTGAAGTTTTTCCAAATCCATCAAAAGGTATTTTTACTTTTGATATTAAAAACTATCGGGAAGCACAAATTATTATTTATAACACTTTTGGTGAAATTGTTTTACAATCCAAAATAAATGATCAAAAACCTGAAATTGATTTATCATCTAAAGCAAAAGGAATTTATTTCTATAAATTATTATTTCCTGATAATAAAATTTCTACCGGGAAATTGATTATTATTTGATTTATAGTACAGAAAAATGTTTACAAATAAACATTCCTCTTCGCCAATATAGTAAGCAACAATCCACGAGAGACCATAAAAAGCATTAATGCCAACCACATTCCATGGTTACCGAAAAGATGCATAAAAAGATATGTTGCAGGTAGATAAATTAATAAAACTGCAATAATCATTGAGTTTCGCATTGCTTTTGTTGCTGTTACACCAGTATAAATTCCATCCCATAAAAATGCTGAAAATGATAAAAGCGGAATAAGTGCAATCCAAAATAAATATGGAGAAGTCATAGTAATTACATCCTTGTTATTTGTAAGAATATACAAAAAATTCCCACCCAAAATCAGGTAAAGTACAGTAAAAGGTAAACTAATAAACAATCCCCAAATAAATAGTTTACTTATTATTTCTTTGAGTTTTATTTTATCTTTTGCACCATAATATTTCCCGACAAGGGACTCAGCAGCAAAAGCAAAACCATCTATAAAATATGAAAACACAAGAAAAAACTGAAACAAAATAGTGTTAACTGCCAGCATAGTATCGCTTATCTTTGCCGACTGATTAGTAAAAAATGAAAATGCAAAGATTAATAAAACTGTTCTGATAATTATGTTTTTATTAATGTCGAAGAATTTCTTCATGTCCTTGACATTAAAAATTGTTTTTAAACTTTTGCCGTAGTTTAGGAAATTCTTATATTTCTTTAAAAACAAAATAAGCCCGAGAATAAAACCTGAGTATTGTGCAATCACTGTTCCCAAGGCAACTCCATCAGATTTCATGTTAAATACAAAAACAAAAATATAGTTAAGAACAATATTTAAAATATTAATAACCAAAGCAATGATTAAAGGATAGCGAGCATTTTGCATACCCAAAAACCAACCAATAAGTGCGAATAAACCAATAGTGGCCGGTGCAGCATAAATTCTGATAAAGAAATATCCTGAAGCAAGCTTTTCAACTTCCTTGCTTCCATCCATAATAACAAAGCTAAACCATTCTATCGGACTTTGCAGAAGAATAAGGGCAAGGCCTACAGCAAGTGCAATAATTATTGAGCGAAAAAATAGATGCGATATTTCCTGATTGTTATTTTTGCCAAAAGCTTGAGCTGTCATACCTGTGGTTCCCATTCTTAGAAAATTAAAACCCCAGTAAACGAAGTTAAATATCAATCCTCCTAAAGCAATTGCTCCAATATAAACTTCAGATTCCAAATGACCGAGAATAGCAAGATCAACAATACCAAGCAAAGGCACAGTTAAATTGCTGATAATATTTGGAATTGCCAGTTTTAATATTTGCTTATTCAATGTAATAGTGAAATTAATTTGTAAAAATAGCAAAATTCAATGAAATATATAACGAAAAACCTGCTAGTAATTTATTGTAATTACTTGTAAATTTATACTATGAAAAAATGAAACCATGTAATAGTATTTTTAAAAATCTTTCCTTATTCTCATAGAAATAATTATTTTTGCGAATCAAAATTTAAATAATATTTAATAATATAAAATAATGAAGAAAGCCATTATTTGGGTTTAAACCAACTCATATGCTTACTGCCATTTTTCA
>CAYOKJ010000256.1:0-3221 GCA_964404485.1 uncultured Bacteroidales bacterium
AAGCCTGGGCGGATAAAACTACCAAAGAATACAAAATTCTTAAAGGTTTGAAAAAGGAAAACCTGCGAGACAATATGACCAATACCGAACTAATTTTGAATATGCTTGCCGAAGCTTCTACAAAAGATATTTCGCAAGCCGTAGAACCTAAAAACTTTACTGAAAGTAGGAAAGTTGCAAAGCAAGGGGGAAATGTTGCCAAAGTAGCGAGAAAAGAATTAGAAGCAAAAACAGGCAAAAAAGTAGTAAGCCCCATAAATGCAAAAACTGTTTTGGGAGAGAATAAAAAGACGAAAAAACTAAATCCCAAAAAGAAGAAATGATCAAACTAAAAGAACATAAAATATATGTCGGCACAAAAGAAGAATATCGAATTGCCAAGCGAAATGATATGAAAATTGTTTGTGCTCTCAATCGTGCAAATGGTTATGTAACTCATCAATCCGTAGTAGGTTGGCAAGGTAGAGGTTGCAATCCTGCAAGTCCATATTACTTATTCAAAAGAGAAGCAAATGCAATTTATCTAAATATGATTGATGGCGACAACCCAAAATATGTAAACGATGAAATGATTAACCCTGCATTAAATTTTATAAATGAACATCTTGAACAGGGGAATGAAGTTTTTATTTATTGTAGTCTTGGAGAATCAAGAAGTCCGTCAATAGCCTTAATGTATCTTCTCGAAAACAATCTCATTGAGAAAAGTGTAAATACTTTCAATATTTTCAAACAAGAATATTATCCTAATTATTTGCCTAAAAGAGGGAACTTACTTTATATCAAAAACAGATGGGGAATTTAATGAACATACCCGAAATAAGATTCCCCGAGTTTAAAGACGATTGGGAGCACAAAGAACTGAATAAACTTTTAAGTGAATAGAAAACGAAAAATGCTGATTTAAAATACAGCATAGCCAACTTCTTTTCTGTTTTGGATAATAAAATAAACCAACTCAAAGAAAAGAAAGCCCTCTTGGAAGAATACAAAAAAGGAATGATGCAAAAAATCTTTTCGCAAGAAATTAGATTTAAAGATAACAAAGGAAATGAATTTGTTGAATGGCAAAAAATCAAATTATCTGAATTAACAGAACGTATTACTAGCCTAAATATCTATAATAATAAAATGTTTTTGTACATTTGAAAATTATGAAATATTATCTTCGAAATATTAAAAGATTAATTAATCAGTATTATAGCAAAACACACTTATACAAATAAGATATAATCGGAATATTACGGTTATATTTATGTTACCAAACATTTATAGAAATATGAGAAAATTTACAAACAGCAATTATAAGATTTTTTGTATAGTCTTTACTATAGGAATAATACTGATTTCCTGCAATGATAATTCTCAAAACGAAAATAAATCAAAATTCACTAAGTTAACAGGCCCTTATTTGGGTCAAAAACCTCCGGGAAAAGTACCAAAATTATTTGCTGCTGGAATTGTTTCAACCAAAGAATATAACGACAGGGATCTAACAATTTCCCCAGATGGGTCCCAAGTATTCTTTACACGCTACAAAATAGAAGATGATAGCGTTTACTTTGTCGATATAATGTATTCAGAATTGATAAATGGTATTTGGACTAACCCTCAAATTGCTTGGTTTTCTAGTATTTATGGAGAAGTAGAAACTTTCTTCACTCCTGATGGTAAAGAGATTTTTTTTAACTCAAACCGACCAGCTTTAACTGAAGGCGAAAAGGTTGACTATGAAACATGGTTTATTAAAAAAGAAGGGAATACCTGGAGCTTACCAAAGCTGCTTGGTTCGCCATTTAATAGAGTATGTCATACAACTTTTACTCGTAATGGAAAAATGTATTATACAAAAGAAGATGAATTTACCTTGTACAGAACCACCTACAAAGATGGGGTTTTCGGACAACCGGAAAAGCTTGATAGCATAATAAATTCTACTGAAGTTCAATACAATTGTTTTATATCTCATGACGAAAGTTATTTGATATTCACATGCCCCTTAAGAGAGGATGGGTTTGGAAGCGAAGATTTATATATCAGTTTTAGAAGTGACAATGATGAATGGAGTGAACCTACAAATTTGGGATCGGAAATAAATTCACCTGAGGATGAATCATCTCCAAGTATTTCACCCGATGGGAAGTTCTTTTTTTTCACGAGTAATAAAGGTGGCAATCGTGATATATACTGGGTTGATATTAAAATTCTAGATAAATTGAAACCAAATGAAATGAAAAATCAGAATTAATACGTTTGGTAACAATGTATAAAAATAATAGCCGAAACTGTAGTAAATTCAAGAGTATCAAACATTTATTAAATATTATAAATTTTAAATACACAATACTACTGTAACAAAATATGGAGATTGTACGTCTTACGACTTTAGACTAAAAATAACATTATGAAATTTTTATTCTCTTTAATCATAATTCTTCTTTCATTAGGAACATCAGCACAGGTTTCTAAGACTTCGTTGATAAAAACTGTATTGACTGATTCAATTATTGCCAAATATATGTCTAATCTTAGTGGAATTGATAGTGATGCATTTATGTTATTTCATGAATCGGGGAATTATATTTTTAACAAAGGAATTGTAGAATTTGAAGAACATAATTGTGAAAATACTTCAACTTATGAAAGAATTGGAATCATAAATAAGATAAAAACAAATAAGACAAGAGCTATTGTGAAAATTCATTTCACCACAAGCAATAATATCCGAGTACGGTTACAACAAGATTGCGAAAGTAGACCATGGAGAATAAAATCACGATTAATTTTTAGAAATTGGCGATTTCCGAAAAAAGAACCTAGATTAATTTATTATAGTTTTGATTCATAATATTTAATAAATGTTTGATACTCTCGGATGTTATAAATTTTTTTGATTAAAGATGTATCAGTAAACATGTTAATATGCTTAAATTGAAAGCCATAAATTAGATTGTAAAGGTGGTGGTGAAATTAAAGATAAATGACAGAAAGATATTAAAATACAGGCGGTAACACGCTATATATTCCATAATTTTTGCCGCAGGCGCAACACAAAAATTACGTAACATATAGCCAAACGTTACCAAATATATTAATTAAAGAGCAAAAAATTTAAATGGAAGTAGAATGAGACAAATTATATTACATAGTGTATTATTTTTAGTCTTTTTTTTTATAATCTCAGCTTGTTCACAAACGGCTGAAATCAAAAAGGTAAATGG
>CAYOKJ010000257.1:0-3212 GCA_964404485.1 uncultured Bacteroidales bacterium
GAAAAAAATATTTCAAAATATTTATCAGCAATTTAGAAATTCAATTGGTATTACTCCAAAAGTTTTTTCTTTTTCCTGTCATACAATTTTTTTGTGCCATATCCCGCACCAAGAGCTAAAAGTATCAATAAGCCCCCTCCTATTGGTGCTCCCCCTCCTGGTGCACTATCTTCGCTTTGGCCGTGTTGATTCGGTGGATCCGGTACCTGGGCATTAACATTGGTATTTATAAAAAACAATGCGATTACTAAAATGATAAATGTTGTTATAATAATTTTGTTTTTCATTTTGTGTGATTTTTTAATTAAGAAATAATTTTTTTGAATAATTTATATTGCCGGTAATTCGAATAATATAATTACCTGTTTTCACTTTCATGGGAATAATAATATCAGATTTTCCATTTATTTTGCCTCTTATTATTTCCTGTCCCAAAATATCACAAACATAATAGTAAACAATTGTATTATCTGTGCTTTTGTTTTTGATATAGATATTTTTTCCATGAGCCCAAACTTGAATTTCACCGGGATTTTCTTTTTCATTAATCTTAGTGAAATTTTTGAAATGCAAAAGAAACCTTTTATTATCATCATCGATATCAGCATAAAAAGAATAGATACTATCTTGTCGAAAATCGTGTAAATCCCCTGTTAAAAAGTCCTCAAGAATAATTTGATTTAGCGTATCAAAATTATCAAGATTGTTTGCTTCAATAAAATATATTCCTGAAATTCCAATTTCAAAACCAAAATGTACTGTATTATTTTTTGATGATTGAGGAAGATAATTGATTGAAAGGTTTTCCTCATCAGAAATTATGGAATATAATTGCGGGGCATTTTCACTGCCAAATAATTTATGTGAATCAAATTCCAAATCATAGCCTAAACTTGCATTTTCTCTAAAACCGACAATACATTTATCAGAAAATGCATTTATATCTCCGGTGGCTATCAGTTCCAGCTTTTCTGATACGTCAAAACTATTTTTATAAAAATTAGTAGAGTTATGAGTTCTTGAAGCTTCCGGTATTATTATTTCATTTGTTGAGTTTGATGCTTGAACAAAAAATCCCTGAGTAGCCGGAATAAAATCATCTGCCTCAATACTTGTATAATTCCCTGCGCTTTCGTTCCATATTTTAGCAACCCCCGAGAAGTTTGTAATCGTCCAATTGGCATCATTCCAAATCAAAGCAGAAGGAAAAGGATTCCCCAGTAAATGCCATCCATTATCAACACCTCCAGTTATAGAAAGATCAGAAAATGTAATATCCGAGCTATTCAAATTTCCAATAAACTCTTTGACAGATGTTGTTTCATAAGCAACAAGATACCCTTTGCCATTATCAAAACTCGTGAAAACATTTCCCGGTTTCCAGTTTTCCCAGATAGTATTTGCTTCATCCCATCTGTAAAAGTCATCATTATCACCAGGAGCAAAATCAGAGCCATTAATACTAAAATTGCTCACCGGAGAAGATAAAAGATGCCAACCGTCGTCTGGGGCTGTATAAGCGGTAATGTGGCGTTCAACCTTTGCAGTTCCCGCTTTACTTATTGATCCATTGTTTATAAAAGAAGCTGTGGCTGTGATATTTGATTTAAGAATTAAACTTTCAGCTCCATTTAGAGATGTTGTACCGTTTACAGTCAATTGAATGCCTGGATCGAGTTGAAAAACTCCTGATGAAATTGTAAAATTTCCATTGATTGTAAAATTTTCTAAACACTTTAAAGTGTTTCCGCTTCCCACATTACATTCAAAATTATTTAAAGTTGTTTGGCAATCAATTATTGGAACTGTTTTTCCGATTGTATTTGAAATTTTAATATCTCCTCCTGTAATTGATGTTCCTCCCGATGCTCTAAAGTAAAATTCTGTTCCACTGCCAATATTTCCATTTTTAATTTCAAGAGTTCCCCCGGACATAACAAAATCACAAGTACTTGGGCAATAAAATATTTTAGTACTATTGTTTTGATTCCCTACATTATTTACATTTATTGTTCCTCCAGTAATTTCAGCATCTCCACCACCTACTTGATTCCAATATCCTGTAATATTTAATGTTCCCCCATTCATTGTAAATTGTGCACTTGAACCATTAATATCAATTTTATTTGTTTTTGTACTCCCAATTGTCATTATGCCATTATCTATTTGTAATGTGCCATTAACCTCAAGGCTTCCTGAAGAAGTAAATTGATTAACAACCGCCGAAGTATGATTCAAATAAAATCCGGAATTTGAATTAATATCTGAAGTACCTGAAAAAGGAGTAATTGTAGATGCACTTGAGAGTTTAAAAATTCCGCTTGTTAAAGTAAAATCATCAGCATCGGGAAAAGTAATCACTGAAGTAATATCCAAAGTTTTTCCTGTTGTTAGATTAATGGTTAAACCTTGAAAATCTGTTTGACTTGTACTGGATAAACTTACATCAGCAGTAGCTTGAAAACTTACATTAATAATTTCATCATCTCCCGCATTAGCAGTAAAAGTACCATTATTTGTAAAATTTCCCGATAAATTCAAACTATGGAAATTAGTATTAACTCCATCAGCTTCAACATTTAAAATACCACCTGTGTTAATTGTCAGATCGCCTGAAACAGTTAACGAAAAGGAGCCGCTACTTCCAAAAGTTAGAACCCCTGTAATTGAAAGATTGTTTGGAGAATTTGCAATATCTTGCATGATGCTCACTTCATCACCACTTTGAATTAAAACATTGTCGCCCGCAGATGGAACAACATCTCCATTCCAGGTGTTTGTACTACTCCAGTCACCACCTCCGCTTCCATTGCTGCTAATGTCTGCTGCATTTATTATATGAAAGCAAAAAATAAAAGCAATGAATAAAGCAGGCTTTTTAAATTTTAAGTAATTCATAATTTTTGATTTTTAAGGTTAATAAATTGTGTCTTTATTGCCTTAATACCAAAAATCAAAATTTGTTCTTTTAGCTCTTAATGCTTTTCCTGTTTTGTGCAAGCACAAAACAGTAAGAAAAGAAAAAAAAAGATTGAAAAATTGAATATCGATTAACGAATGATGATTTAAGATGGGATTTGAGTTTGGAGTTTGGAGTTCGAAAAAAATAATGAATATCGATTAACGAATGATGAATAATGATTTGTCAAGAGCACTAAAAAAAATCTAAAATCGTTAATCCAAACCATGCTGAAATAAGAAATTTGGCTTTA
>CAYOKJ010000258.1:0-3210 GCA_964404485.1 uncultured Bacteroidales bacterium
TTTCCAAACTGATAAAAGCATCGTTGAAATCATTTTCTGAGACTACGGAATCCACTTCGATATGTTTAACTAAACCAAGATCATAAGCCTGCACCGGATTTAAACTGTAAACCAGATTATAATAGTTTGTGTGAGTTGCAGAATAACGAAGTGTGCAGCAATAATTTAAATTTTCAATTGCTTTTTTACGAATCGGCGTTTCCATATTCTGTGGTTCATCAACAATAACGATCGGGTTTGTGTATTGAATGAATTCAATCGGTTTTTTACCGGTTAGTTTATCGTTCTGTTTATTGATTATATTTTCATCTTTGGCAAAGGAATCGATATTTATTACCAATATCTGAATATTATTATTTGAAGCAAAACTGCGTAAATTGGAAACTTTTCTGGAATTATAAACTTCAAAATTTACAGGTGTTTTATCATAAAGATTTTGGAAATGCTCGTGTGTGATTTGCAGATTTTTTATCACGCCTTCACGAATTGCAACACTCGGAACAACTATTACAAATTTCTTGAATCCATAATTTTTGTTTAGTTCATAAATCGTTCTCAGATAAACATAAGTTTTCCCTGTACCTGTCTCCATCTCAACAGAGAAGTGCATTCCATCTAATTTTTCAGATACCGGTTCTATTCCATTTTGCTTTTGAACGGATTGCAGGTTTTTCAGGATTTGTTCGTCACTCAAAATAATTCTGTTACCAACACCTGTTTCGGAAAATTGCAGGCTTGTATCTGAAAATGTAAAATCCAGTTCGCTTTGACATAACGGCTGTCCTTCAAATAAATCTATGATGGATTTTATGGCATCTAATTGGAAGGATTGATTTGGGTCGAATTGGAGGATCATCTAATTTTTTTCTGGCCTTTTAATTATGGCAACAAATGTTTCACCTTCGGTGTCGTTTATAAAATCAATATCTGGGTAGTGCTTTAATGCTCTTCTTATTCCTGTTCCTATCCCCCTGTACGGCAATTCTTTTGTGGCAAACGAGGTGATAATATCGTTTCTGATATTGGAGTTCCCGCTTTTAATATTTTCAATGGTGAGGTTGTTGGGTATTCTTCCCGGACTAATGATTTCAATCCTATCATCAAAAATAAACAATCTTATTGGTGCATTGATGAAATAATTCCTGTGCATTAGTGCATTCACAAACAATTCTTCAAAAACTATTGGTGATACTTCCAGATCACCCAATGTATTGATGCTCTTATCTTGCTGCGTGTATTTCAGATTCCTCTTTAGGAAATCCATTGCACCCTCAAATTGAAATTTCAATTTTCCTTTTATATCCACATTATCCCGGTATTTGTCTCCCGCAGGATCATTTCCAACAAAACACACTGCCTTTATGATAAATGCAGGTTTGTTTTTTTCAGGTTCTTTACCAAATAAAAGCAACCCTGCAAGATTTAAATTGTTGTCTTTTGCCAGATTAAGATTATTCATCAATTGCATTAAAGTAAGGTCAAATTTTTCTATATCTTCGTCATAATTGTTTTTGTAGAATGTTTTGAAATAATTAAGGTCAATATCATTTTCAGTAGTTCTTGTAACAGGGACTTCGTCAGCATGTACAAGGTCTGAACTTTGAAATAACCTTCTCAATTCTTCTTTAGATGTAACCCGCCTTTTGTCTGAACCACTTTTAACCCATACAACTCCGTTATTATCCATATACGGTTTGTCAGTTCCTTCCGCAATATGTACAACCATTAAAAGGTTATCGCCGACTTTTATGTTTTCGGTTATGGGATTGATTGGATTCTTCACATTATTTGTTGCAGTATTGCTAACCAATTGGTTCAGCCGGTTAATGTCATCAGTTGATAACCCAACAGGATTTCCATTATCATCTGCGCCGATGATAATCATGCCACCTTTGGTGTTAGCAAAGGCAACCATTTCTCCGGCAAGAGATACTGAATTAGTAATATTTTCTTTAAATTGATGCTGGCTGTCTTCACCTCTTTCTAATATTTCTAATAATTCAATTGCATCCATGATTTTTCCTTTTTTTTATTTTTCAATTTTCCAAATACTATAAATATTTTTTCTCATCTTAAACGCTTCTTTTCCACCTTCCATAATATTCACAATTCGCTCTTGTGTTTCGTGATTATCAATAGTACCTGAATACAATTCTATTTCAATATTATCATTATTGGTACACGCAACTATTTTTTCACTATCCCCAAGCACAGGAATATTGGCATTGTGAGTAGCAAATATAAATTGCATATTTCCCTTCAAAACTTTAATCTCTTTAATTACTTCTTCATAAATGGTTTGATTGTCAAGGTCATCTTCAGGTTGGTCAATTATTAAAATGTCATTTTCTTGTTGTGCTAATAAAAACAAGATTAGTGCTGATGCTCTTTGTCCAAGAGAGTGATCTTTCAATGGTTTTCCATGATATTTAGTAATGATTTTATTTTCGACCTGAAAAGTCAATAAATCGGTTTGATATTCGTTAAACCGTCTTTTAAAATCAGTAAGTTGATTTTCATTAAGGATTTGTAAAAGAGAATTGGGGTTTTTATAAATATCAATAAAATCCGGATAACTAACAACAATATCTTGATATGCTGTATCCCTGATGTTTGTTCCCCTGAATACTTGCTTTAACTTATTTTTAAATTTGTCTTTTCTTCCTTTGTATTGAACTTCAATATTTAATTTGTTTTCAGTTTGGTTTATCCGATCAACTTCTTGTTTTAAAATTTTGAACTCGTTATGCCACAGGCTATTTAATTTCGTGAGTTTATCAGACAGTATTTTCTTTAACCCCTTTCTTTTGTGCTCAGATTTTTCAATTTCCTCTATTTTCAATTTGGATGTTTGAAGCAGCCTATTTAATTTTAAAAAGTTATCAGGATTTAATGTCGATAAATCTATTTCTCTTTTAATTCTAGCAAATTCTTCTTTCAGGTTTTCTTTTTTACTTTCCAGTTTATTTAAAACCTGATTAAAATTACTGAAATGAGTTTGGGATAAAGCCTGAATACTTATCAGTTTGTCAAATTCAGTTTTTATCTGCATAAAAGCTGATTTTGCTTCAATAAATATATCCTTGTTTATTTCTGAATCTGGGAACTCTTGTTTAAAGAAATAATTATAATTTTCAATTAAATTAGATAAATCAGACAAATATTGATCTGACGTATTTTTAAACTCATTTAGTTTGGTAATATCTGAAT
>CAYOKJ010000259.1:0-3200 GCA_964404485.1 uncultured Bacteroidales bacterium
CTCTTTATATTAGTACAAGTTACCTAATTTTCTTTCTTAGGGTGAAGCACAACGACGACAGTAAACGTTGACGCGCTTTATCAAATTAATATTTTGTTTATTAATTACCACAAATATATTAATATTTTGTTAATTATCAAAATAGTGAAAGCGTTTACGTTTATTGTATGTTGTGCGGTCGTAATTATTTTATTCTTTTAAAGATTTCTTCCAATATTTTTTGCTGAACGAAAGTTGAATATTCAGGATAAAAAGTCGCAGCTCTAACATTTGTAAGTCTACCATTTCCGTCAGGTATTTCAATGCTAAATTCATCTTTTATTATCCATTCTACATTTACAAAGAAACTATTCCAATCCCTAATATCATCTGCTTTCAAATCATTTTGCATAAAACACTGAAGAAATGAAGTCTTAACAATACCAATTCCTTTTATTCGCAATTTGCGAGAACCTGGCTGATTACTTTTTAAATAAATTATATCTCCAACTTTTAGTTGTGAAACTGCTTCATATAAATCATCTGCTGTTTCATAATCCCAACCAATAATGTAATGTTCATTTTGAAAAAAGTTTTCTTTTTCTTCATTTTTCCAAACAGAACCAGCTCCAAATATTGCCATGTTTTTTGATTTTTAGGTTAAACTAATAAGCCATTGCATTCCTGTTAATTGTTTAAAATTCTGCATAACAAGAAAACTATGAAATAATTTATAATCTGATACTTTTTCTAAATTTTCATTAAGCTTTGTAAAAGATTTAGCATATACATTATTTTCAATAATCAATGAGGTTATACCATTTTTGAAATTTATAATAAAATCTCTATTATTTTCATTATTGTTTTGCTCGATTTCATCACTAATTTCCAATTCTTTTAACAAATCAAATCTTTCTAATCTTTCAGGTTCACTACAAGCAATAGAATAATTTCCTGCTTGAACATAAGTATTTTTGCTATGATTATTCAAATCAACTGCTTTTGTAAAATTTGAAATATCAATAATTTCTTGTCTACTATATTTTTCAACTAATTCATCTATGGTTTTTATCGCTGGTGCTGCGTATAAAACTAAAACTTGATTCCTAAATGAATTATGGATATGCATTAATAAATTCTGTTGTTCTTCATAAATCCAGTATCTAAAATAAGGTTCGTCCCACAAATGCCATTCTCCACCATTTGCGCCATAAATATATTCTGGTTTTTTATATTGGAATAACAGATTAGTTTTCATAGTTGGCAGATGATCTAATTCCATTTGTAAAAAATCTTCCATTTCATCTGCAATTTCTCTAAATTCTACACCGTGAAAAGGATAATGCCAAAATGGAAATGGGAAACCAATTCTTCTCCATAATCTTCTATTTCTCACAAAGAAGGCAGCATCAAATCCAAAATTACCTTCTTGAACTTGTCCTATTGGGAAATATATATCTGCTTTTCGTGATAATTCAGAGTTGAAATAACTTTCATAAGTTTTTTCTTCATATTTTGTTCTCATATTTCTTCCTTTTTATGCCGCACAACGGTGACAATAAGCCGAGTTGCGCTGTTCAAATTAGTTAATAGTTACAAATAATTACCAAATTTACAATTTATTGCAAACTTTTCAAAAAGCCGATTAGCAATTCGGTTTATTGTGTGTTGTGTGGTGTACATTTGATTAATCTGTCATATAATTCTGTCTTTGTGATAAATTTATCTGTATCAATTTTTATTAATCCGAAATAATCTAAAAATCGGTCAAATGTCCTTATTGAATAACAATCGCTTGGTCTTCCTATTCCATAGTTTGTTTTGGTCATATTATCTTTTAAATCCGGGAATGCTTGAAAGTATTTTTTTGAATAAAATCTATCAATCTGCCTTTTATCACCGTACTTACTTAATAGAATCAAGGAAAATCCAAATCCTAATTGTCCAATATTATTTTCTCCATATCCATCAAAATACGCCCAGTTAAATTTTTGCCCAAATGTTTTAAAAATATTAAGTAACAATTGATGATTGTTAGATATAATTTTTTTTCCTGTCCTGGTAAGTGAAAGTTTATTATGTCTTTTTTTTACTATCCCTGATAATTCAAGTAAAATCTTAGTCAGGTTTATTGTTATTGAATCGGTCTCCTTATACAATTTTGAAATCCTTAATTCAATGAGTTCATCTTTTAAAAATCCCTGTTTATAAATATCTGCAACAATCTTTGTAGGAAGAAATCCTTTGTTTGTCAACTTCAATTCTCCTTGTTTGTCAATCAAATTTGTTATATACTTAACTTGGTTTAATATTGGAATGGATTGATATTCCAAATCTTGCAACTTTAATAGTTTAATTGGGCTGTAATTTCCAAATGTATCATAGAGTAAATATTGTATCTCAACCGGTGAATATCCTTCAAAATAAGTAAGTCCCTGATTGTTATGCTCATTCATTATTTTGTTATTATTTTTTTGTATATCTTCAATCATGTCATTTTAGCAATGAGCCGTATGCCACACAACGTGTCGCAGCTATGGCACGTGGCCGTTCACTACTCAAATTTATGTTGATTTCCTTTATGTTCAATTTACTAATCATTTGTCTTAATGACCCTAATGCAGCCATGTGATATTAGGTGCTGTTGTGTGGCGTATTTTCTATTTTCAATCAAATTCAATAGTTTTTTTGTATTGCTGAAAATCAATAGTTTTAATAATCTTCCCTTTGTCATTTAGTCTGTTGCAGTAATCAATAACTATTATTTTACCTTTCCTTAAATTAAATGTCTTAGAATATTCGTTTTTTCCAACGGTTAAAAGAACTTCTATTTTCTTATCTATTAAAATCTTGTCCTTTGAAGATTCTCCGATATTTGAATTAATAACTAAATTCTTTTTATTCTGAAATATTGAAAGATCAGTCAATCCAGTTGAAAAGTCAGAGTTTACTATTTCAGACTCGATTATTTTAATGTCATTAATACTGATTGAAATTGTATCATTTTTATAACAGTCTGCTATTATTAATGAAAAATCAATATTCTTATATTCTTGTCCGATTAAGCTCGTTGAAATTAGAATGCCAAATATTGTTATTGTCAATAATCGTAAGTTCATCTTTCGTTCTTTAATATGCCACACAACGGCGACAGTAAACGTTGACGCTTTTTATCAAATTAATATTTTGTTTATTAATTACCACAAATATATTCATATTTT
>CAYOKJ010000260.1:0-3191 GCA_964404485.1 uncultured Bacteroidales bacterium
AGAATGGTTTGTTTTCAAAAGCCAATAGAATTAGTGGGTTCTATTCCATCGCACGAAGAATTAAATTTTTTCATTATTGACCAAGACAACTACCTTGAAAAAATAAAAGATGTAATTGATATTGCCGATAAAGAAGTAAAACTATCACAAATTTCATTTGACTTATTTAAAGAAATATTTAGAGCCAATAAATTTGACATTAAAGAAACTTATAATGAAAAAATAACATTTGACAGTTATTCAACAGAACTGAATTACGATAATTTATATCCAGACCAAAAATCAGCACTTCACGAAATTACAGAATTTATTAAATCTGATAGTGAAAAAATATTTGTTCTTCAAGGAACTTCGTTAAGTGGAAAATCCCACTTAATCCCTTTTATTGAAGATATTGCATACAATAATGAAATTGCACAAATTGAATTATTTGCTTCTTCAAGTAGAGTTGCGACAAATTTGCTATCTGAAAGTAATTTAAAATTCAATAGTTTGTATTCTTATATCTACGGAGGTGGCTTACAGGAAAGTCGAAACGATGATGAAGAAAATGTAAATCAAGAAGATGAAGGAAATACAGATAAAATAAAACTTGAAATTGTTCCTTTGAAAAAAAGTGATAATGAGGACAAAGCAATTTTCATAGTTGATGAAGCACAATTAGTTTCAGATAATTATCATCAATCCATAGATTTACGATTTGGGTCAGGTAAATTACTTGAAGATTTTATCAAATTTTCTGACTTAAAAAATTCTAACAGGAAAATTATTTTCATTGGAGATAGTTTTCAATTAACAATTGGGAAAAAAGAAGAAAGCACCTTAAACCCAGAGTATCTAAAAGAAAAATACGAATTTGAAACTAAGGCTTTCCAACTAATTGATAAAGAGGATAAAACATTAATTGTTAAACAGGCTCTTTTAGCGGTAAATGGCATAAGAAATCAATCTTTCAATCAACTATCATTCGAGTTTTCAGAGA
Organism: uncultured Bacteroidales bacterium; assembly: GCA_964404485.1. Lineage (GTDB taxonomy): Bacteria > Bacteroidota > Bacteroidia > Bacteroidales > JAIORY01 > JAIORY01. The sequence continues at coordinate 983 of CAYOKJ010000260.1, forward strand.
ATTTAAAATCCTTAGATAAAGAAGAAATTCTACCAATTTTTAAAAACAGAATTGAAAATAACTCAGACTTTCATTTGTTGAGTTATTCAAATGCTGATGCACAAAAGGTTAACTATTGGATTAAAAGAACAATCATCAAAAATGGAGATGATATAGCACAAAAAGACTTAATAATATTCAACAACAATTTTAGAGTTGAAGACGCAAACGACCCTTTCGCAGAGCCAAAGAAAGTCTTCAATGGACAATTTGGGACTGTAACAAACGTTGATAACAAAATAATCCCCGAAATTATTACCCCAAAAGGCAAACAACCAATTACTCTTAAATACAGAAAAGTTAGCCTAATTTTAAAAGACACAGGACATAATGCTACTATTTTAAGTTTAGAAAATTACCGATTAAGTGAAAAAGGGGAGCTTTCAGAAGATGAAATAATTGCACTTAAAATTATTTTAAATAGAGAAATAAAGATTGAATTAAATAAAAATCCTTTTGAGAAATCAGAAGCATTTAATGAATTACAACAATCAAAAGAATATAAAGAATTAGCACAAGAAATCAAATCGTTAGAAGAAAGACTAAAGAATGGTGAAAAAGTAAAAACGAAATTGGAAGAGACAGAAAGGAAGCAAAGAAAAAATTTAAATTCCGCAAAACGAAAACACCGAAAACTATTTGAAAATAAACTCAATAAAGATACATCATCTAAATACTATAAATATAAAAATGCAGCACAACTTAGATTTGGTTGGGCATTAACAGTGCATAAATCTATGTCATATAAATGGGATGAAATTTTGTTTAATGTTGACCAGGGTGAGAATAGAGGCAAAACGAATGAAGATTATTTTAAATGGATTTATACAGGCTTGACCAGAGCAAAAGAGAAAGTTAATATTATCAATTACAAAGACATTAATCCATTCTTAAAAATGGAATTAAGAGATGCAAACACTGGTAATAAACCTGATAAAAAAATATATTTCATTGCAAATCCTGATATTAAAATGTCTGTGGTAGAAATGTCTTTAATCAAGAAGTTCAATTTTCCAGAGGATAAACCTCAATTACTTCAACTTTTTCAATTATTGAATTCAAAATTAGAGCCTAATAAAATAAATATCAATTCAATTAATCACCCAAATTATCAAGAATTATATGAGTTAAACGGAAGTAATGGAGAAGTTGCGACCGTTTCATTTTATTATAATAATAAAGGGCAAATAAAAATTCCTACATTAATGAAATCTGAACCAAAAGAATTTGGCGATGAAGTCATTAATATACTTGTTGGTGAAAATAATCTTAGTGACTTTGCATTTATAAAGGATAAATGGCGAGAAAATATTTACACAAGTATAAATCAACAGTTGAATAAACACGATAAGTATTTCAATTATATAATCCAAGTACCTTTCAAAGACACAGTAAAAATTGTCAGAAATGATACCGAATTAATAGTTGATATGTATTATGATGGCGATGGGTTTTATTCAAGCATAATAGCAACTTATTATAGTGAAGATGAGATTTGGAATAGTTTTAAAGAAATATTAAGTAATTTAAAAGAGTAAGTATGTCATCATTATTTGATTTTAGCAGACATATCTCACAACTCGCAAGAGAAAAAAAGTACAATGATGCTTTGAAGTTTTTCAAAGATAATAAAACTGATTTTTCAAATGAGCAAATTGGTAACAATGAATATTTGGTATCAGATATTTTAAAATGTTTACGTAATACAAAATATTTTGATGCGGGTTTTCAGTTTTTAAATATATATGGCATTGAAATAAATAATGAAACAAGAGAAAGAGTATTAACTTCTTACGGTTGGCTTTTATGGTCAAAATACAAATCGGAAAACACCAATACAAATGACCATTCTGAAACTGAAATTAATCACTTTGATGATGATGAGACAGATGAGCCACAAACAAACTTTCATTATAATAAAACTGAACTAATCCTAAAAATAGAAGAACTAATCCCTTTACTATACGAGAAAAATACTGACTTTTCAAAAAATCTAATTTCATTCTTGTTTTCAATAGTATTAAAAAGCGAAAAGAAAAAACCAACACCAAATTGGAAGTTAATAAATGACTTTTGTAATGAGTTTAATCCAGATAACCTAAGTACAGAATGTATCACAATAGAAGTGGAAAGAAAGGGCAGGAAAAAGGATATGGAGTTGGCTTCTGAT
>CAYOKJ010000261.1:0-3117 GCA_964404485.1 uncultured Bacteroidales bacterium
GACCCCTCTATTTCTCCTTAGTTGATTAATTGGATGCATGGATCTCTCATTATGAGTTAATGTTCATAAAGATCAGCACCAACAACAAGAATGTCATAAATATCGTTTTGCCTTATGCCAGCCATTCTTTCTGACTTTGAAAAGCGAAATACCATCAATGATTGTACGTCTGGAGTAAGAACGCGAGGAAGGGAAACTTTGAACTGCTTTCTGGGGATATTTTCTTTGCCATACGATTTTTTAGAGCTTGATAATATCTGACTCCATGTCAGTTGTGATAGTTGTAAAAGTTTTTTTATCATTGATGCCTTTGAAAGCTTATCACAATGCGATAAGCAATTTTTACCTCCAAAATCCATATGGCGAAAAGAAAAAATGGGTCTTAGATTATCGAAATTCTGTGGTTCTTTGATGTCAAAACGAGAAGTATTTTTAGGTTTTATTTTAATAAGGTTTAAATTTTTAGTCATTTCGTATGTACTTTTTTAAACAATTACCCATCTTGACACAGGTTATTTCATTTCTGATACCCGCATCACTCCAGCATCGATCGGAATGAGTTAAATTCATAAGACGAGAAGCTGAAAATTGACCAAAAACTTCGTAAATTTCATCAAGGATGTTTTTAGTCTCTTCATTAATTATTGAAGGATTAAAGTTTTTATCTGCGAGTATCCCCTTTGAACCATTTTTTTTATAATGATGATATAACTCAGGAACAACAGGACCATAAATCCATGCTTCAATTCTATCAGAAAAAAGCGGCTTTCCACAAACTGCCATATAAAGACCTTGGGCATAATAAACAAGTTTTTGAAGTTTTAGGTTAGAGATTAATTCTTGATCTTCTTCGTTGGCTGCCTGTGCTTTGCAAAGAAAATAATTAGCAATATCTAAGGCAGAATATTTGGGTGTCATGGTTGATATTCTCCTTTAATTATTATCATCCATATTAACGTTTTTAGTTTAGCATAACTTTATTTGCTAAGCAAAATTTTGTTTCGCTACAAAAAATATAGTTTTCAACAAATGGATGACTTTGAATTTTACTTTAATCTATGCGCTTTTTATTTTATTTCTTTTTTATGTTCCCCTTTTCACTTCTCCCCGCGATAGGTAAAAATCTTCAATAAAAAGTGTTTTTCTTTTTTGCTTTGAAGTATTTTTTCTTATCGCGTAAACGCAAAGAATCAAAAAAACTGCAGTTACTAGGGTCAAATGTTGAGACCTGACCCCTTTCTTCGCCTCTTCTTTCAAAAAATCTAATTCTTTTCAATTTATTTTTTATTTTTCTTTTTTTGATTAATGTACTTTTTTTCTTTTTCTTGATACATCCGTTGATCAGCAAGACCGAGGATATTTCCCAAACTTTCTTTTTTATCAGGCTTCCACAGCGCGGTACCAATCGATACTGAAAGAGAAAAATCAGCCATGTCTTTATTAATGCTCTGCTTTTTCAACTTTTGTACTAATCTAGCTTTTATACTCTCTAATTTTTCTATTGATTCCGGTAGTACAATTAAAAATTCATCTCCACCATAACGGATCACTTTATCAACAGTTCTCAATTGATCCTTTAAAAATAGTGCTATGTCTTTTAATATGTTATCTCCCTGCTGGTGACCAAAGCGATCATTGATCTCTTTAAAATGGTCGATATCAACCATCATTAATCCAATACAGTGTCCATAACGCTTGGAACGTTCAATCTCATACTCCACCATCTTGGTAAAATAATAACGATTGTAGGAACCTGTAATACTGTCATGGTCAGCCAAATAAGTTAATTTTTCTTCGGTTGATTTTTGTTGGAAATAATTCATACAAAAACCACAAGCAATAATTGATAATCCTAAAATAGTGATAATACCTTCTAAAAAGGTGTTAAAAAAATCAGGTTCTTTGGTAAATTCATCCAATAAATCCATAATCAATCCCCAGGTAAATAAACTCCATCCGATGCTTAGCACTAACATATTCAGCCTTTTTATAAACACTAAAGCTATTATGGCAATGAGCAAATACATTCCTTCAATAAAAACATCCTCGATATCAAAAGATTTTTTTATTTTAAAAAAATACATCCATAAAACAATGGTTAAAAAATAGATTACAAGAAATAACCAAAAAAATCGGCTTGATTGCTTGTCATTTTTCAAATTTACTTCCATCAATTCCACCTCTCAATATTTTTTTTCAATAATTTTATTTTAAATGAATTTTTAAGATCTATTTTTATAATGCATCTGCTATATCTATCTCTATACTATTGTTCCGAATATTTAATAAACTTTTTTTATTCTATTATCTCTATTATTTTATTGAGAAGTAATTAATTTTATCCAATTTATATTTATAATATTTATGTTTAAAAAAAATAAGAAAAATATTTCATCAATGCTCTATTTTAAGAAAAAAAGACGTAAATATTATATATTAAGATCATGCATTCTTTAGGGGTAAATCTTTAGTTCTTTTGCGGTTAATTAAATTATTTGTTAAGAATAAGAGTTCAATAACATTCGCTTTTCGATTTAAAAATTCCCTGAAATCTTAACAGCTAATTTCTCTACAAGAATAGTTTATCTTGTTTCACGCTTTATATCCAGTATTTCTATCTCAGTACTGTTTTTTATATATGTAATCAATCATTGATAATACTATAAGTCAAAAGGGGTCAGGCCTCAACATTTGACATTCATTCTTCTTTTAAAACCGTTACCACCTTTTGCATGACCTCTTTTATCTCTTGATTCACTTCACATTTTTGTTCAAATCTTTTAGCAGCCAGGGAAACAGCTAAAAAAAACAAGATCAAGTCTTGCAATAACACATTTATTTAATAAAAAGTAAATGTTTCTGAAAAATATATTATTACAAGACCTGACCTTCTTTTTTTATTAATTTCAATCCCAGAAAGAAGTTATGTCAAATGTTGACAGGCTAACCCCTTTCTTTTTCCTGTTTTGATAGTCGGCCCGGTTTTCTTTGACCTTATCTGTGTTTCATCAGCAGTCAGCTGCTGGCTGGCTCCTGTAGCCAAGTTAAAAGCAAAGAATAGACCAATAATAATGAAAATAATAAAATATTGGTTATTATTTTTTTTGTTTAACATCT
>CAYOKJ010000262.1:0-3088 GCA_964404485.1 uncultured Bacteroidales bacterium
AAACAAACAAAATGCATGAGAATAAGTATTAAGACAGACAATAAAAAATCTTAAAGGTATATTGGAAAATTTTTGTAGGGAGGAGTATTTAACTATATGCCAGCACTTTAAAGAAATTTTCTTTTTCAATAACAATCTATATGTTTTCTGAAGGTTTAACATTATATTAAATAAATACATGGAATTTAGTATATTTTGTAATTTAATATAAAAAGCTTGTGTTGTCCTTTACAAAGTTTGTGCCACTATTTATATCTCTTTGTATTCTTGTTTATTAAAAAACTTGTTCGATAAACTAAATAATTAAACCTCTGAAATCGGAGAGTGATATAATTAAAATGTAATTATTTACTAATCTTCATTTATGTAATAAAATTATAACCATCAAGTAGTGTATTTGAGAAAGGTGCACCAGTGAGTCTTTAGCCCACTGATCATCTCAATTATAAGTTTTTTGTTTTTACTATTTATCTTTTCTTTTCGCCAAACTTACCGTAAACACCAAACCCAAATAATTTCCTGATAACTCGTAATCTCCACGGGTTGGGGGCGAAGTTAACAAATTACCAAACTGATATTCACCCTCGAAAGTGTTCTGAAAGTTCATCACATAAATGAAATTAGTTTTAAGCAATACTTTTTTCATAGCAATACTTATTCCTGACCCTATCACAAAACTACCATGAAATAAATTGTCATGACTGTGAAGGTTTAATCCGAAAATTTCTCGGCTTTCTGTATTATCTTCATTAGAAATCGAATATATCAAAAGTGCTTCATACGGTGGAAAAAACTTCACCTTAAAACCTGACAGGAAACTGATAAAAACTTTTTCTTTCATTTGTATATTTAACCGTATTAGTATAGGGGTAGAGAATGAAGACATAGAGTATGAAGTGAAACTATCAATTAAATCTTCTTCAAAGTGCGAATATATATCTTCTATTTTTATATGGTAATGAACATTGTAAACTGGTTCCAAAGCTATAACCAGGCCTGTAATGAACGACCATTTTCTATCAGGATAAAAATCGTATTCAAAACCGGCATTAAAACCCAACATCGGCTTGTTCTCGAAAGTATAATCGCCATATTGCCTGTAAATTTCTGCCCTGTTGTAAAGTGCCGGCCCCGCTACTAAGCCCCATTTCCTATATTTCTTTAGGGTATAATATTCCTTATCTGCCTGAGCATACACGCCTGAAGTTATAATAATGGTGAGGAAAATCCCCACCATTGTTTTAAGCAAACCGCTTTTCTTTACCATTTGTCTTTTTTCTTTGCTAAACTTGCAGAAAACACCAAACCTAAATAATTACCCGAGAGTTTGTAATATCCCCTTGATCTTGCTGATACAAACATGTTGTCAAATAAGTATTCACCATCCATTGCATTTTGAAAGTTCATTACATAAATCATATTTGCTTTGAATAATAGTTTTTTTGTTGCATAACTGCACCCTGTACCAATAACAAAACTACCCTGAAACCAATTGTATGGGCTTTCTACTCTTAACCCAAACACTTCACGTGCTTCTGTTTCATCTTCATTATGGAAAGTCCAACTTAAACTCGCACTTCCATCAGGAAAGTACATGGCTTTAAGACCTGTTCGAAAATTCACGAATATACGTTTGCTGATTTGTAGATTTAACCGTAATAGTATTGGAGCGGAGAAAGATGTCATTGCATAGTACTTTTCATCAAGAGTTAATACATCTTCCTCAAAATGAGAATATACATCCTCCTTTTTAATGTTGACCCTCACTTTATAAACAGGTTCTAAAGCAACAATAAACCCCGTAATAAACGACCATTTTTTGTCTGGGTAAAAATCGTATTCAAATCCGGCATTAAAACCCCACATTGGTTTGTTGTCAAATGTATAATCACCATATTGAGGTTCTAATACGGCTCGGTCGTAAAGTATTGGTCCTGCAACAATGCCCCACTTACGATATTTTTTTAGCGCATAGTACTCAATGGTAGATTGAGCAAATATTTCTGGTGCAAAAACAACGGTGAGGATAAGCCCCACCATTGTTAGCATTGTTTTTCTGTTTACCATGACAGCCAATCATAATTAACTATAACCTGCATACTCGAAATATCCCAATACAGATGCTCCATTTTTTGCCCTGTAACCAGGAAAAGCACCCCACCTTCGAACCCTTTGGTTAACACTTTTTCTTCTTTTGCGCTCCCAGCCTGTCCATTCTTGTGCTTTTACAGTACTGCAATCACTATCATAAAAATAACTCTGGTTGGCCACACCAAGGTTCATCCTGTATTTTTTCCACCTATTGCCACGTTTTTTGTATGATGTAATTTGTGCCTCTGATGTGCCTTTCCACGGATAGGCATGAAAGTGTTCGTGTTTTTTGACTCTTTTCTTATTTGCATATTCATGGTAATTATTCTCACCTTTCCAAGGCTTACAATTAGCACTGCGTGATCCTTCGTCAAGATTTGTAACCACATTTGCTTCATCCAACACGGTCATGTCGCCATTGTTAAATCGGATTAATTTGTTAATATCGCCATCGGTAAACTCAACAAAACCATCCTTTGTAAGTTTCAGAAGGGAAATTCCGATTTTAACCTCACCACCTGTATTTAGCATTGCCATTTCAGCAATACTAAAAACGTATGTATTCGAAGGGTCTTTTGCTAAGTCAAGGGAATCGTTGTCAAGCCAGTTTTCTTCTGCGACAACAAAAACCTGCCTCATTGAATTTGTAAAATTAAGTGAATTCTCAAAATCAATTAAAGGTTGCTGATAAATAAATCCAACATCTTCTTCCTTTTCGTTCAATAAACTGTCGTTCAGATAATCATATTGAGCCAAAAAAGCATCATCCAATCTTTCCATTTGTCGTTCAAACCTTTTTATGGTTGAGTCATAAGCATTATTACTTCTAAACTCAAGCATTGTAATAGAAGTCTTGCTCCCATCGCTTAAAGTAATCAGTTTGACACTGCTGTAACTGTCGTTGTTTTGTTGCTCATTTATTTTTTCTTTTGAGCATCCAAACATGAAAATTGTTGCCAATGCAACAAAATAAATTATTTTTTTCATTTCCTAATTT
>CAYOKJ010000263.1:0-3079 GCA_964404485.1 uncultured Bacteroidales bacterium
GATTAAGCCTTCTGCCACCTTGGCCATAACTGCAAAGGCAAAGAAGATGAAGCATTACTTATTATGAGAAAAGCTGTTGGGAAAGAAAAAGCTGCAATTGACTTGCAAGCTGTAAAGCAAAGTCTTATTAATGATACAAACAAAAAGAAAGTCGATATAAGGGAAATTTTCAATCCGGCATTAAAAACAGTTTTAACTATCGGAATTGTACTGGCAGTTTTACAGCAAATAACAGGTATTAACTCAGTATTCTTTTATGCTCCTATGATATTCGAACAATCAGGATTGGGAGTAGATGCTTCATTTTCTCAGGCAATTTATGTAGGGCTTACAAATCTGGTTTTTACAATTATTGCAATACTATTAATTGATAAAATTGGAAGAAAACCTTTGCTAATAATTGGTGTTACGGGAATTGCAATTTCAATGTTTGTGCTTTTCTTTGGTTTTAACTCAGCCACATTTAAAATTACTGATGATACTCTTGCATCACTATCTTCAGAAATAAATACAGAACAACTTGAAAACATAAAAAATGTGAAATTTTCAAATGATATTGATTTTAAAGTGGCTTTAAAAGAAGCTATAGGAACTTCTATGGCAAAAAAATATGAATCTGAAATTCTGCCAAAAGCAATTCACCTTAACTCAATATTAATACTTTCAGCAATACTTGCCTTTGTAGCATCATTTGCTGTATCTATAGGTCCTGTAATGTGGGTAATGTTTTCCGAATTATTCCCAAACAGGGTCAGGGCTATTGGAATATCATTTGTGGGATTTATCAATTCTATTGTTAGTTTCTTGGTGCAGCTTGTTTTTCCTTGGGAATTAACAAATCTGGGAACTTCATTCACATTTCTGATTTATGGTCTTTTTGCAGCTTTAGGTTTGTTTTTTATTTTGTTTAAAGTGCCTGAAACTAAAGGTAAGTCGCTTGAAGAACTTCAAAGTGTTTTGATTAAAATTGCTAAATAGAATAGTAAATGAGTAATAAAAAAATTCAATATTTTCTACCGGTTATAATATTTCTGTTGTTTGGAATATTATCAGCAAGTTTGATTGTTAATAATGCAGGACTGTCTTTTAAACAAAAAGCTGTTAAAGTTGAATTAGTCAACAAAGATGGACAAATATCTTTGCAATGCAATGGTAACCCTTTTTTTGTCAAAGGAGCAGGTTCGGGATATGATAATATGGAAAGCCTGGCAAAACATGGAGCAAATGCTTTGCGAACCTGGTCAGTAAATGATGGAAAAAGATCAGGTAAAGAAATTCTGGATAGAGCTCATAAACTAGGATTAATGGTGTGCATGGGAATAGAAGTTGGAAACGAACGTTGGGGTTTTGATTATAATGATGAAGAACTAGTTAAACAACAATTTGAGAGAATAAAAAAAGAAGTTACAAGACTAAAAGATCATCCTGCTCTATTGATTTGGGGAATTGGTAATGAACTGAACCTGAATTATACAAACAAAAAAGTCTGGGATGCGGTTAATAATATTGCTGCCATGATTCATAAAATTGATTCTAACCATCCAACAACAACTATGCTTGCAGCAGGAGCTGTAACAGAAGATATAAATCTGTTATTAAAACATTTCACTGATATAGATTTTCTGTCATTTCAGGTTTATGGCGATATTTTAAATCTTCCAAAAGATATAAATGAAAGTGATTACAAAGGTGCTTATATTATTTCAGAATGGGGACCTACAGGACATTGGGAAGTGCCCAGAACATCTTGGGACAGACCAATTGAGGAAACAAGCAGCGAAAAAGCTGAAATACATCTTAAACGATATAAAAATATAATACTTAATGATAGTAATCATTGTATCGGTTCTTTTGTTTTTTTATGGGGTCAGAAACAAGAAAGAACTCCCACATGGTATGGACTTTTTCTTAAAAGTGGAGAAGAGACAGAAGCCGTGGATGTTATGCACTTTTTGTGGAATAACAAATGGCCGGAAAACAGATCTCCAAAATTAATATCTTTATTATTAAATGATAAAGATGCTTTTGCAAATATAAAACTATTGAAAAGTCAGAAATGTACAGCTATTGTAAAAGCAACAGATCCTGATGGCGACGAAATAAAATATTCATGGAGTGTACTTCCTGAGGTTCCTCGTCAGAACCAAAGCGAAGGTGGAGAATTTGAACAACACACAAATATAGTAATGGAATATAATAATGCTGAGTTTGGAGAAAACTTTTTTTTCTCAGCACCGCAACCGGGTGAATATCGATTGTTTGTTTATGCAAGAGATGGACAAGGTAATGCTGCAACAGCTAATATTCCATTTTTAGTAATTGATAATTAATAATATTTTAGTTTGAGAAGATGGAAAAAAGTAGAATTTTTATTGGTAATAGTGAAGTGATTACTACTAAATCAGGTATAGTTGGGCAGTTTATTGATATTGATGGTGAAAAATATTATAAAATTCAAAATTATCATGAAATGCCTGTCTTCTTTATGAACATTGTTAGTGATTCCGATCACTGGATGTTTATATCAAGTAACGGGTCTTTGTCAGCTGGAAGAAAGAATCGCGATAATGCTTTGTTTCCATATTATACTGTGGATAAAATACACGATTATAAAAATAAAACAGGAAGCAGAACATACTTCCTTGTTGAAAAGGAAGAAAAAACATTGCTTTGGGAACCCTTTACAGATGAATCTCAAAAATTTTACAAAATCACCAGAAATCTTTACAAGAATGATTATGGCAATAATTTAATATTTGAAGAAGTAAATTCTGATCTTGGGCTTAGTTTCAGGTACGGATGGTACAATAGTGAAAAATTTGGTTTTGTAAAAAAGTCATCTTTAATCAATAATAATGAAATAGCAATAAATATTGAAGTGCTGGATGGAATTCAAAATATTCTCCCTTTTGGCATAGGTTATAGTTTCCAAAATGAATATAGTAACCTCCTTGATGCGTACAAAAAAAATGAAAGAATCAAAAACAGTACATTAGGACTGTTTATGTTAAGTTCTATTCCAGTTGACAGAGCAGAACCGAGTGAAGCATTAAAAGCTACTTCAGTTTGGTCAACCGGA
>CAYOKJ010000264.1:0-3056 GCA_964404485.1 uncultured Bacteroidales bacterium
TTATCAAAAAAATGGGGAGAAAATATAAAAGAAATAAACTGCTGCTAAAAACCATATTATGTTATTTCAAATTTTTAAAATCATCTTTTTCTGACTTACTTAATAATAAGTCATAAGCTTGTTCGACAAAACCGTATGAAAAACGAACAAAATTTGTTGTCGTTCCGAACAATATTATAAAATCGGAATCAAAAATAGCTTTTTCATAATCAATTTCATCAACTTTATACTTTTTATTATCAGGCGTAAAACCTGATTTATTATAATACCAAAATGCAGATTCCTGAGAAAATGCACCTTTAGGCATTCCTGTCCATTGAATAGCATGGTAATAACTGTCAGCAATTACAATTGTATTTGGCTTTACTGTATTACTGTCAGATTTGTATGATAATTTCGGATAATAAAGTTGCTTTTCAGGAAGATCAAAAAGTAAATTCATAGAATTTTGAAGATCTACATCAGGAGCCCATGGCTTCTTTGAATATATTTTATCAAAGGTAATTTTGGGCATCGAAATATTTCCAAATTTCTCCATAAATCCAACAATAGTATCAAATGCAAAAGCTGCACCATATTGAGTCCAGTGTATTCCACATTTAGAATAAAGAGGATACTCATGATTTTTGTTCTCCAAAAAATATTCTTCCAAATTCAAATAATTTATATTCAATAAATCAAGCTGTTTTTTGTATTCAGCATAATTTGTTTTTCTGTTTCTTGTAGATATTGACTTTTCGGGAAGAAATTCCTGATAAAAAGACCTCTTATTTGGGGCAATTACTACCAGCAGCTTTACACCATCTTTATTTAATTCATCAACAATAAACTTCAGCTTTTTTGTTTTTTCTTTTATTATTTTATCGCCAACATAATCCAATCCATTATACGAAACATTCCCACTTTTCCTAAAAAGATAGCCTTCTTTCCCAAGTAAAATGTCTTTAGTATTTGTTTTTCGAAATAAGGAAAAATCTATTTGATTATTAACCCTGATAAAGAAATTATAAAAGCCAACATAATTGTTTAAATTGTTTTCGAGTTTAGTTTGAAACTCATTATTCAGAAAGGATTCTGCTGTTATTTCATTAAATTTTGGAAGTTCCTTTTTATGAAATGCACCTTTAAGAGAGGCAAGGTTAAATAATTGAAAAACACCTTGTAACATTGGAAGAAACAAAGCAATCATTATTATTATAAAGATTAAATACTTCTTGCAAATTGTATTACATCTTATTTTTTTCATTTATTTTTAATTGTTGTTTTAAAGTTTATTTATCTTGCTTTTTGCTTTTGTTAATCAGTTTATTAATCACATTATATTTTGCTTCCAGATAAATTTGTTTGTTTAATGAGATTTTTCTTGCATTAGCTTTTTTTTCTAATCTTTTTAACCATAAAGAATCATTTTTAATATTAGTTTCAATCTTTGCAATGCTATTATTTATTTCCTTTTCGGGAAAAAATTGATGAAATAATTCTTCAATAATTCCAAAGCCGAATTTCTTTAAATTTTGTTCGGTTGAAACAATAATAAATATATCAGTTTCATTAATTTTTTCATTAAAATCAATACGAGCAATATCCTTAAAATATTTTGGCCACGCTTGATTTTTAAAATAATACCAAAACGTAGACTTTTTACTAAAAACAGAATCGAAAAGAGGATAAAAAGAATAAAATCCCTGGGTAAAACTATCTCCAACAAGCAGAACATTTGGTTTGTGTTTTAATGTGTCAGGTATAAATATTATTTTGGGATAATAAACTTTATCATTTGGAATATTGAAAAGCAGATTTAATGTTTTCCCTGCATCATTATCCGTAAATCTGTAATCTTTTGAAGTTGATACTCCTTCCACAATTTTGTAATTAATAATATTGAAATCGCTTTTGGCTTCAATGTTTTTAAATAATGAATCGGCAACCAAAGTTATTCCATAACCACTCCAATGGATTCCTGTTTTTGGGAAAAGAGGATATTTTGAAAAAGGTTTTATTTGTTGAAAATATTTTCGGAAATCAATAAAATCAACTTCATTACTTTTAAATTCCTGAATATAATTATCATAGTTTGTAATCGAACAATCTGAAATATTGCATGAGTCGGGAATAAATTCAGGAAAGATAGATGCCTTTCCGGGAGCAATTACAAACACCAATCTTTTTGATAAAGTTGCAAGTGTGTCTTGAACAGCTTTTATTCTGGCAACACTATTTTTAATAAATGAAGAACCAATATAATCCCTACCTTTTAACGCATCAATATAAATACCCTGATAAAGATAATTTTGTTTTCCAATTATGGTGTTGAAAGTATTTATTTTTCTAAAACAGCTAAAATCTATTTGATTGTGAATTCGAATAATTGGATTTCGAAAACCAATATTGTGCTCGGTGAATTTATCAAAAGATTTCTGAAACTCACCATTCATCCAGCTTTCCCAGCTTAGATGTGCAATATTATTAACTTTTTTATTAAAAGCTCCTTTCAAATCTTTAAAACTAAAAACAGGAACAGCACTCTGAATAAGCGGCAAAATTAATAGCAGAATAACTATGAAAAACAATATCTTATTTGTTCGCATTTCCTTAGAATCTAAAGTAAATAAACGGATTAAATCCGGAAGAAGTAATTGATCCGATGCAAATTACCAGAAGTACTAACGCCAAAACTGTCATTCCGAGATAAGAAGCAAACTTCTGATTTTTTGTAAAAACTCTCATCTGCCAATCCTCAACTCCTTTAATAACTGCAAAAAATGCAAATATTACTGAAAAAACCAGAATAGTATAAAACTTACTATCGAGATTAACGATAACTCCTTCAAAATCGAATTCAAACATTTTTTTCAGGTACGAACCGGCAAATAACATATCCGGTGAACGGAACAAAACCCAACCTATAAGAGTAACAATAAATGTAAAAATTATGCTTGGATATTTTCCGATTTTATTTAGAACCTTAACAAGAAATAACCTGTCGAGGATAAGAAAAATGCCATGAAAAGCACCCCAGAAAATAAATGTCCAGGCAGCACCATGCCACAAACCTG
>CAYOKJ010000265.1:0-2992 GCA_964404485.1 uncultured Bacteroidales bacterium
AAAACCACACTGTATGAAAATTATCCTAACCCCTTCAATCCGTCAACCCATATTACTTATTACCTCAAGGATGCTTCGAATGTGGTTTTAAACATATATAATCTCAAGGGGCAAAAGGTATATATTCAGAATTACGGATATCAAACAATCGGATTATATCAAATGATTTGGAATGCTTGTGACAACGCAGGGAAACCCGTATCAACAGGTATATATTTGTATCAGCTTGTATATGACAACGGGATGGACGTCAAACGCATGGTTTATATGAAATAAGAATACAGAAAATAAATATAAGGAGATAAGAAAATGAAAAAAGTATTGGGTTATTGTCTTGGTGTAGTATTAATGCTTATAGCGTTAATATATGCACAAGATTATTCATTTGAATATATCCGCTACGAACATATTCAATCAAGGAATTTTTCTGAATCTGTTATTAACGGAAGTAATAATTCATCTAATCAAATTCCAACCGGCACTATTCTTTTATATGAAACATCTGAAGGTAGATTAGGTAAGTTAAAAATTGAAGAATATGGACAAAATCTCAAATTGAAGTGGGTGACTTATGATGATCACGGATGGATATATAGTGAGGGTGATAGTTTAGTTATACGTCCATCATGGTCATGTGATTTAGATTTAGGAATTGAAACAAGTGAAGATAGTTCTGATTTCTTTTGGCATCATGTAAATTCTGTTGAAAGAGATTTAAGACCACGAAATGGTGCGGGTTTTTTAATTATTGATACTTATCTGTCAATTAAATATTGTGAGGGGTTTTTGGGAAGTAATATTAATATACCAATAAATGTTGGTTATGGTTTTGATAATGTAGCTATGTGTGAACTTCATGTAGCTTATGATACAACATTCCTTCAATATACTGGTATGAACAGTGACTATCTGTCTAGCGGTGACGTAAATGAAACGGATGGTATTATTAATATCGTTTATATATATTCAGGCACCCCCTTTGAAGTACCTGAATATACCTCTTTAGTGGATTTTGAGTTTATTGTAGATCCTGAAGCAATGATTCCTGCTGTTACAGATATTTATTTTACCGGTAGCAATATTATCGCTGATCCCGATGAAAATGCTTATAACGTTATTTATCTTAGCGCTGAATTTTCGCCTTTGCCGTTGCCTACTGTTGATCTCACGATTCCTGAAGATATTACACTTTGTGAAGATCAGCTTCTACAAGTTGATATTGTATATTCAAATTTTAGAGGCGGTGCAATCACGGTAGAAACATTGGATTTACCTGATTATCTTGAATTAAATGAAAATATGACTGCATTTACCGGCATTCCAACAAATGTTCATGTTGGGGAAAAAACTTTTCAAGTTACAGCTTATGATAATTATCACGGTGATTCGGCATTTGCAAGCATCAACTTTGAAATTCAGAACGCTCCTTCAGAAATATTTTCAACTCCTGTTGAAATCGTTTACCAAGATCATTTTTATGAATACGATGTTAACAGCGATGACGAAGGTTACGGTTTGCAATATGGTCTCGATGGTCCCGATTTTCTAAATATTGACTCTCTTACCGGACTAATAAGTGGAATGCCTGCTTCAGAGGATATCGGTCATCATGAGATATCAATTATCGCAGATGACCAAAATGGCAGTATCGATACTCAGGAATTTTTACTATACGTCCTATATTATGAACCTGGTAATGAAGCTCCTGTCGTGGATGTCTTTCCGAATATAAACTTTCCTGAAGATAACAGTATCATTGCCTTTGACCTTGACACTTTAGTTGCTGATCCTGATACCCCCGATTCATTACTTCAATGGTTTATCTCTTTTAATGGTGTGAACAATGGAGTATCTCTTCAAGATATGTTAGGTATGCAAACTATGCTTTCAGAGAATTCTACAGGAATTGATATTCAAATTGACAAAACAACCCGTGTAGTTGAAATGAACGGAAAAAAAGACTGGTTCGGTATACAGGAAGTGGTATTCCTTGTTACAGATGGAGATAATTTGGCGATGTCATATTGCAATGTTAATGTTACCCCCGTAAACGATCCTCCTGTCATAGAGCCAATTGAAACAATTACTTTTTTGGAAGATACGATCTCAACTACTTTTCAACTTGCAAAATTGGTAACTGATGTTGATGATAATATTGATTCCTTAAGTTACTTTTTTACCGGCAATAGTTCTGTAATCGTCCATAAAGATCCGGGAAATATATTTTATTTTTCCGCTGCTGGTAATTGGAATGGACAAGAAGATCTTCTTCTTCAGGTTCAAGATAAAGCGGGAGCTAAAAGTACCGAACCATTTGCATTGGTTGTTGTACCTGTAAATGACCCTCCTCAATCTTTCAGCTTGATCAGTCCTATAGATGGTGACACGTGTAAATCATTAGAGTGTACATGGGAAGAAGCTATTGATATTGATAAAAATGATGAGGTTTTATACAAATTATTAGTCAGTAGTTCAGCTGATTTTAATGATATTGATTATTCATTAGAAACTTCGGAGACCAATATCGAACTACTGGAATTACAGAGTGGTATATACTATTGGAAAGTAATTGCCCGGGATTTAAATGGAGCAGAAACAATAACCGAATATGAAAGTTTCTACATTGTGACTACAGGAATAGTTCAATTACCAACCGAGTTTAATTTATTACAGAATTATCCCAATCCATTTAACCCGACCACAACTATATTATATCAATTGCCAAAATCAACCCATGTAAAGTTATCTATTTATGATATTACCGGAAGATTGGTTGAAACACTTGTTAATGAGTATAAAAATGCCGGATATTATTCAGTTAATTGGAATGCAGAGAATGTAAGTTCAGGAATATATATTTACAGAATTGATGCCGGAGAGTTTAGTAGTGTGAGGGAATGTTTGATTATAAAGTAATGATTATCTGATACTTAAATAGTCTAACAAATTCATTCACCTGACTGCGAGAGCTGTTCGGTGATTTTGAGATTTT
>CAYOKJ010000266.1:0-2927 GCA_964404485.1 uncultured Bacteroidales bacterium
CTTTTATTTCAAAAATTGCCATTGTTTTTTTCTTTTTTCAATATGCACTGTAACGATGGCAATATGAAATTTTGGGCATTTTAAAAACTACAACTTTTCAATTTACTACATCGTTTATTTGTTGCTAATTCGTTCATATATACCACTTTCCGCCCAATTTTTTATATTGCGTGTTATAAGCAGTAAGTTTTCATTCTTTCTATTTTTTTATCCATTTTCCTGTTTCAGTGGTTTTGCTTTTATTGTCGGTAAGTCTATAAAAGTATATTCCAGATTTTAGTGATTCTGTGTTTATAGTTTTGAAATTATTATTAACTATTTGCCTAATTACAACTTGTCCGCTAATGTTTACTAGTTCAAAGTACAGTTCCTTGTTGTCCGTTTTAATTGTTAACTGATTTGTGCCCGGATTTGGATAAACTGTTGCTATTTGTTTTTCAATTGGAATTTCTTGTGTCCAAACAATTAGTCCATTACTGTTTACTTTGGCAATATAAATATCTCTTTCTTGGTCTTGGGTTTCGTAGTCGAAACGATTCCCAACCATAATACAACCGCCATCACTTGTTGCTAAAATGCTGTATAAAAAATAATATGCATCTCCACCATACCAGTATTCCCAAATTGGTGTAATATCAGGATTAATTTTGATTAGATGAAACCAAGAATCTAACGTGCTATATGCAGGGTTGTAGTAATCAAAATTAGATGTGCCCCCGATATAAATATTATCTCCATTTTTACTCACTCCATTATACATTGCAGGATGGTCTCGCATATTTCCTCCTATTTTAAAATGGTCATAGTCAATTAATTGATTCTGGAGGTTAACTGAAATAACATTTAAACTATAAAGTTCTGATTGTCCCGGAGTCCCATGCCCACACATTAAAATTGAAGAATCATTTAAATAAGTTGGTGAATAATAGTCTGTAATACCTAATGGGACTGGTTCTAAACCTATACTGTCAAATTCTTTTGTAAGTATTAATTTTTGACCTGCAGAAGTATTTTCAAAGCGGCTTACAAAAGCAAAATATTGGGTATTGCTAGTATCCTCCAATAAATCATAGGCATAACGCATTTTTGTAGATTCAGAAAGAAAATATGAACTAATAGAATCTCCTTCTAAACTCATTTTATAAAATGCAGGGTCGTTGTGATAGACTTGAACACTATCAGACCTTGTAGTATAACCAGCAATTATAAAATTAGTATCAGAATCAATGATAGAGTTAAAATATGAAAACCATTTCCCAGTTGGCAACATTGATTCTTTTTGACTTAGGACATCTAGATTTTTATTTAACTTTAGATACCACAATTTTTTTTGTGCGAATATGACTGAATCAGTACTTGTACCCAACAAATAATAATTGCTATTATAAAAATGGATGTTAAAAAATATATATGAACTAGTATCTATTGGTTGAATTACAATTTCGTTTAACAAATTACCTGCACTATCGATTTTAATTATGTAGCCACCGGGAAAGAATGTGTCAATATTATACATTTGACCAACCAAAACAAAATTACCATCAGAATCTTCAATTATTTGATTAATTTTCTGGTCTTCAGGATTTGAAATTATTTGTTCGAATGTATGTTGTGCAACTACCTGATAGACAGGAAACAAAATGATTAGAATTATATAAGCTAATTGATTTTTCATTTTCAAAAGTATTAAACCATACCTTCATTTTTAAAAATGAAGGTATGGTAGTGTTTAGAAATACTTAAAATACGAATGGTGGTTCAGAACCAATATGCCAGATTGCATACTTAATATTAGCATGATGTTCCATATACCAACAGTCATGTTGACCAGGATCACATAATGCAAATATGGTCATGTCAAATAAAGAATATCTGATCAAACTTTTGCCACTTGGCTTTTCCTGAATACCAATGTAAATCAGGTTGCTTCTATAACCCGCAATATCAGTTGTTGACAAACACTGATGAACTAATGTATACTCTTGAAAATCATAAAACAATAATGGATTACCGTAATCATCAACATAATCATATGGGTAAACATACCTATATTCAACATCAGTATAATATGAGTTTCCAGCTATAACCCCAGTAGTATAATTTGCCAGTAGGGCAATTTTGTCAGCAGCATCTAAGCCAACGCCTAACCCAGAACCATCACATCTTCCAAGTTCCCAACCCCAATACCAAGGATAGTAATTTCCAGAACCTGATGTACCATCGGTTCCAAAACCTGAAGTTACTTCAAAGGTTGCATTATTGTCGTCAGATTCTTTTAATGAAATATCGGCAACGATAAGTTGTTTTTCGTTTGCTGTGATGTTAGCATTGTGATCAGACAAACTGTCAATAACTTGGTCATATGCTACTTGAACATCAGCCCAAAGTATTTGACCGTTTGTAACAGGAACTTCAATAAACGCAGAATCAACAACAAATTCTTCACTGTCAAAACTTGCATCACCATATGTAAGATTGGAAGTAGATTCAATGTACCAAACGGCACTATCAATTTCCATAGGGTCAGTACCCGATTTTAAAGTTGGGTTTTCACGGATTAGGTCTATTTTATCTCTAAAAGCGATAATCCGTTTTTCTAATTGAGTGTCTTTAAAAGACTGCTCAGTTTGATTTTCTGATTTGTCAATACCTGTTTGTTTTTTTTGACAAGAATTAGTAATCATACTTGTTACAATTACAATTGCCAAACCGAAATAAGAAAATAAATGTTTACGTTTCATTTTAATAAAATTTTAATTAATAATTAATTGATATTAAATGGTTAATAACTATCTCCATGTGTTTTTGAATTGCTGGAGTTTTACAATTTTTCTTTTGTTCATTCTACCTCCTTTCTTTGGTTCTTATTGCTTATAACGGCGACAGTAAACGTTGACGCGTTTTATCAAATTAATATTTTGTTTATT
>CAYOKJ010000267.1:0-2910 GCA_964404485.1 uncultured Bacteroidales bacterium
AAAAAACTGCAAATGGTAGTATTGACTAATGCCTATACTGACGAATTGTTTTGTGTGTGGAGGTTTTCTATTGAAGAGGAGTAAAGATAAATTTTTTTGTTTTTTTCTTTAACAAAATTGTTTTTATAAATATAAAAGATCAAGTTTATCTGCAAGATAGGTTAGGAGCAGGGAAATTGAAAATGCAAGTATAGGTGCAATAATCCACATTGCAAAAAATTTATTTACTTCAGTTTTTTTAAAGATATTTCTAAAACCAAGTTTTGCCACTCCAATACCGATTATTGCTGCAACATTTAATTGTACCAGCGATGTTGGAATTCCTTTAACTAATGAAGCAGAAAGTAACAAGCTTGCAGAAATAAAAGCAATAATAACTGCCTCAACTTTACCAAACAAAACAATTTCTTTTCCGGTTTTTTGAACAATTTTATGACCAAAAAAGGAACTGCCTATACCAAAACTTGGAGCAACAATTAAAGTGGCTAATATCATTATTTGAACAAAATGGCTCTCATCAATATTTAATTCATTGCCTGCCATAATTGCTAATGGACCTACTGCATTTGCAACATTGTTTGTTCCAATAGAAAAAGCAACATATAATGACATTATCACAATTAAAGCTTTCAAAAAGTAATTTTCCTTTGAAGTTTTTGGAGTTGTATATCCTCGTTTTCTTAATGGTCGATAAATATATTTCCCTATTAAGAATGCTAACACAAAAGAAACTATTGGCATAATAAACCATGTAGGTAATATCTCATAAAATAACTTATCTGTATTTAAAGAATGAAAATATACTGCAGGTGCAATAACTGATAATACAGTTGCCTGACTTGTTGATTGAGGAATACCAAATAAATTAGCAATCATCAACGAAATTGCAACGGAAAATAAAATTATAGAAACAATTGTAAAAGTCATCATTTCGGGGTCGAGCAATCCTTTCCCTATTGTTTTTGCTGTTTCTTTTCCGCCTATAATTGCCCCTGCAAATACAGCAATACCAAACAATGCAGGGATTAAACTCTTCTTGATAATATTAGCTCCATAAGCAGCTGAAAATGATGGTGCTGTGCCGCTTCCTCCCATATTTATTGCCAAAAAAATGGCTATGAGAAATGGTATTATAAATGGGATAAGCATAAAATAAACTTTTTATTACTGGTTGAATCAAAAGTATTTTATTATCAAAGACTATTTAATAGTTTTAATACGTATTTTGAAAAATAAGCTTTTAAACTTACTGATAGGTTTTTGTGCGTACAAACATTTATACTTCAAAGATTTTATTCTTTATCGCATAAATAACTAATCCGGCTGTATTTTTCGATTGAGTTTTCAACAGAATGTTTTCTCTGTGTTTGTCCACTGTTCTTTTACTAATAAATAAAAAGTCAGCAATTTTATTATTAGACATTCCTTTACAAATATTGTAAAGCACTTCTATTTCGCGTTCTGTTAATTCGGAATTTTTTTTATTTTGTTGTTTCTTATTCAGATTTTTGATAATAGCTTCCAAAATCTCGGGAGAGAAATAGTTTTTACCTTTGTTAACATCAGCAATAGCTTTTTGGACATCTTCAAATTTTGAGTTTTTCAATAAAAACCCTTTTGCTCCGGCATCAATCATCTCTGAGTAAAAATTCTCGTTGGCATACATCGACAAGGCAATTATTTTAGCTTCGGGAAATATTTTTAGTGTTTCTTTGGTAGCTTTAATTCCATTCATTTCAGGCATTTCAATATCCATAAGGATAATGTCAGGTTTTACATCCAACACTTTTTTTAATAACTCTTTACCGTTTTCTGCTTCGTAAATTTCCGAAATTAATTCATTGCCGGAAAGTAAAAACCTAAGTCCTTCTCTAAATAAATTATGGTCATCAACAAGAAATATTTTTATTTTGTCTGACATATCGGTAAAGTAATTTTCAGAAAAAATCCTTGTTTTGGCTTACTATTAATTTCAATTTCACCATCCAAAGATTTTACTCTTGAATCTATATTTGATAATCCCATACCTTTGCTTTTTATGTTTTTCACATTAAAACCAATTCCATTATCAGAATAAAACAATTCTAATTTATTCCCGTAATCAAATAATGAAATTTCAATTTTTGATGCAGAGGCATGTTTCATAGTATTTGTAACCAATTCTCCGATTATTCTATATAAAATAACTTCTTTATTATAATCATATCTTTTTCCATTAGTGTTTATTGAAAGAGCAATCTTCAAATCATCTTTGGTAATAATAGTGTCGGTAAATGATTTTATAGCTTTTTCAAGACCATAACGTTCTAAAGTGTGAGGGCTGAGATTATTTGAAATTTCTTTAATAGTGATAATGGCGTTATCAACGGTTTCTTCAGTTTTGTCGATAATTTGTTTGTTATCATTACCCATAACATTTTTGTTAATGGCAGAAATAGCCATTTTTATTGAAGATAAAATTGGACCTAATCCATCGTGAAGCTCTTTTGAGAATTTTTTGCGTTCTTTTTCTTCAGTTTTAATTATTGCAGACAAAACCTTTGCTTCATTTTCTTTTCGAAGCTTATTTATTTTTCCTTGCAAAATAAAAATTTGCCGGATATAAATAGAGGCAATAAACATCAGTAACGAAATTAAAACTGCAATCCAACTATTAATGTGTGTTTGAATGTCATCTTGATTATTGATGATGATATCAATAAGTTCGTACAATCTTCGCAATGCCATCAGAAAAAAGCCAATTGAAATTGTTATCCACGAAATATTAAATTTGGTTTTTTGAATCAGACTTATAGTCATAAAAAAAGCACCAAATTGTAAGAGTACCGATATTATTAATGCAAGTTGAATTAACATGAGTACAATATTAACAAATTAAGTTTAAATAGATATACGTTTTAAATCGTATTT
>CAYOKJ010000268.1:0-2880 GCA_964404485.1 uncultured Bacteroidales bacterium
ATTAAAAGTACCCTGATCCATCCCAACAATGAGTGCAAAGTTTTTCTTTTGGAAGCCCAATAGCTTCAACCAGATCCTCAAGCTTTTGAAATTTTAGGGATGTAAGATCAAGATTCTTCCTGATACGTTCTACCATTGCATGATATTTTTCATTGTTACTGTCAGAATAATCTTTCATGTCAACATTTTCTTTTCCTTCAAGCTGCTTAACTGCTTTGTGAGTTGCCAGATCGAGATTAGATCTTGATCTGCTGAAATTCAAAAAGTCGCATGGATAAGTAAGAGGAGGACAGGCAATTCGCATGTGAACTTCCTTAATTCCTGCTTTATGCAGATCGCGAACATTACCTTTTAATTGGGTTCCCCTAACAATGGAATCATCAAGAAAAACACCTTTGTTATTTTTTATTACTGCATTATTTGGAAGCAGTTTCATTTTGGCAACAAGATTACGCATATCCTGATTTTGTGGCATAAAACTACGTGGCCAGGTTGGAGTATATTTTGAATATGGTCGTTTTAGAGGTACATGTTTTTCGTTGCTGTATCCCATTGCATGACCAATGCCGGAATCGGGAATGCCGGCAGCGAAATCTACTTCAATATTATCATCTTTTGCCAATTTTGCACCACATCTGTAACGGCACTCATCCACATTAATATTTTCGTAAAACGATGGCGGATAACCGTAATAAACCCAAAGAAATGCACAGATTTTAAGGTCTTTATTTGGTGCTCGTAATTGTTCATGACCATCTGCAGTAATTCTTACAATTTCTCCCGGACCTAAATATTTGTCAATTTCGTAGCCGAGATTCGGAAACGAACATGTTTCAAAAGTAGCTGCAAATGCATCTTTCTTTTTCCCGATAATTATTGGAGTTCTGCCAAGTTTGTCACGGGCAGCAATTAAGCAATTATTCGTAATTATTAACAATGAACATGATCCTTTTATGCTGTCGAAAACATTCTCAATTCCTGAAACAAAATCTTCTTTTTCAGCAATAAGCATGGCTACCAATTCTGTTGGATTGGTTGTACCCTGGCTAGTTTCCGAAAAAGTCCTGTGCTGTTTCATAAATCGTTTTTCAAGTTCATCAATATTTACGATTTTACAAACCGTGGCTACAGCAAATTTACCAAGATGAGAAGTTACCTGAATGGGTTGCGCATCAGTATCGCTGATAACACCAATACCAATTTTGCCTGAAAAGTTTTCTATTGCGCCTTCAAACTTATTTCTGAAATAACTGTTTTCTAAGTTATGGATTTTTCGTTGAAAACCCTTTTCTTTTGAAAAGAAAGTCATTCCGGCTCTTTTTGTGCCGAGATGAGAATGATAATCAGTTCCGTAAAATACATCTGACACACAATCCTCTTTTGAAATACTACCAAAAAATCCACTCATATTTTATTTGTTTATATTTAGGAAAGCGAAAATATAATAATAAGCATTCAGAAAAAAAAAGTGTTAATAAATGTCGTGATTTGTTGAAAGAATTATTATTATACCAGTAGGTTGCTAACCTTTTTTTAGGTTAGCAACCTTATAATTATTGAAAAATGGGAAATTATTATGGGGAATAGGGGGAATAATGGGAATAGGGGAAATATGGGAATAGGAGAAATAAAGAGAAAAAGAAGAATCAATAGGTACTACTTTTAGTTTTATGGAAAATATGAAGGAGTCTCCATTATTCCATTATTTCCTAATAGCCTCTTTAACTTCTTTCATTTTTTCGTTTGGAATGCAAAGTGAAAGTACATATTGTTTTATTTTCCAGATATTATTTGAATTTTGTAATATTCCGGAACCACGACAAGTGCCCATGTGAGTTTCGAGAAGTTCATCAAACCAGGCAAGGTTTCCATTATCGGAAATGTAAAAATTGCGCGATATTGCTTTAAAATCCCAAGCTTTTCCTTTATCAAAATATGGTTTACAAAAGTTTTTAAATTCAGGGGTTGTCCAAATCTCAGAAGCATCAGTGCCAATATAAATTCCGTTTGAGTCCATTGTGTTTATGTACGCATCAAGATTTACGTCTGCAGCATATTTATGCCACTGATCCATAATTTTGTTTAGCTCAATTTTAGTTTGATTTATTTCTTCTTTTGTGATTTTTTGTTTTGTGCAGGCAGTGAGAATTGTTAGGACTATTATTATGATTGTAATGTTTTTCATGATAAATTTTTTTTGTTTAATATTTTTTAAAGATAGTAAATTGCAATTAAAAATTAGAGCAATACTTAATTTAATAAATAGTATTTTTACATCAAAAGAAATCAATTTCATGAAAACACTATATATACACGGATTAGAAAGTTTTCCAGTACCCGGGAAGATTGAAATTATGCAAAAACTTGGTCTGGAAGTTACAGCTTTGCATCTGGATTATTTTCTGAAACCTGATTCGTTTGAGATTCTTAAAAATGAAGCTATAAAAAATAATGTGGAATTTATAATCGGGAGTTCTTATGGAGGATATTTGGGTTATTGGCTCGCCGAAGATTTGGGTTTGCCTTGCTTGCTTTTTAATCCTGCAATGGCTTATAAGACTGAGTTGGAAATGAACATTCCCGAAATATTAAACTTAAAATGCCCTGAACGTTATGTTGTTCTCGGTGTAAATGATGATGTTGTTGATCCGCTTGCTAATGCAAAATTCATGAAAAATAACGATAGAAAAAATATTATTCAGAAAGTTATTAGCTGTCATTGGCTGGGTCATCAAATTGATTTTGATACTTTTGAAATGATGGTGCAGTGGGCTGTTAACACTATAAAAAATAACTAGATAACAAATAATAAAAACCACCCCCAGCCCCCATAGCCGTCAACTTAAGGGGATTTTTGATAAGATTATCATAGGAGTAAGA
>CAYOKJ010000269.1:0-2815 GCA_964404485.1 uncultured Bacteroidales bacterium
ATATGTATTAAATGATATGTCGTATTTTTTCTGATAATCGGATTTGTAATTTACAAATCCATTTTTAGTAGCCAGTAAAACATTTTTATCATCATGAGAATACACAAATTCAAATCCATTCACTAATTGTCCTTCAAGTTTTTTAAAAGGTAGAATAATATTTATATATCTTCCATCTTCTCCAATTCTTAATACACCAACGTTACTGAGTGTAAAATACCAAATATTATTACTTTCATCGACATAAAATGCTCTAATTAATTCCTTACCTATGAATTGTTCGAAAAAACTATTTGAAATAAAATTATTATGATCTTCTGAGAAACTGACAACACCATCTCCAGTTAGAAAAACAATTTCATTATTTATTTTCCCCAAACCAAATAATTGATTTGAAAGTTCAGAATTTTCAGAATTATAAAATTTTATTTCTTCAATATTTTCATAATCATCTGAAAAAAAGAAATGGTATACTCCTCTATAACCATGTGTCATCCACAAACTGCCATCCTTATCAAAAGCCATAAGGCGAGCTGACTCAGAAAATTTTGAATATTGTTTTTTAAATTTCCATTCGCCATTAACTTTTTCGAAGAGTACCAAGCCTGAATATGTACCACCAATAATTTTATTATTATTTCCGGGAATTTGCAAATATGTCCAGCCTCCTGAAATATCTGAAATCTGTTTCGCCTGATTTCCTTTTATTAAAAATGTACCATTATTATGGCCACAAAAAAGACTATTATCAAATTTAGTTAAAGACCATACTTGTCCTCCTGAATTTTTAACAATATCAAATTTCTTATTTTCGATATTTATCTGGTTTATTGAATTTAGATTTTTATAGAATAACCCCTGATTTGTTCCAAGATACAATTTGCCACTGTCGATAATTGCAGCATATCCGGTACTAATACCATAATTATTTGAGATACATAACAAAGGAGAGTTATATTCGATAAAATCTATTCCATGATCAGTTCCCAACCATAGGTTTCCCTGATAATCTTCACAAATACTTAAAATCGTATTGTTTTGCAAACCATCATTCATACTTAAGTGTTGAACCAGATATCCATCTGGAGTGCATAATAGTATTCCATTTTGTATTGTCCCAAAAGCAAAATACCCGTTTAAAGTTTTATAAGAACAATATATCTGATTTTTTTTCAAAAAATTATTAATATCAGCATCCCATTTTTTTATTGAATTACCATTATAAATAAAAACACCATCTGATGAACTTGAAATTATTAGCTGGTTTTTATGCTTTAATACTCCCCTAATTTCTTTACTTTTAATTTTATCCGTTCCTTTAAGAGGGAAAAGTTTTCCCATAGAAAAACGCATCAGGCCTTTCTCCATGTCATTCACATAGTATTCGTTGTCAACATAAAATGAAAAATAAAATCGGCTGGGAGCAGGAATAACAGTAACTAAGCTATCTTTGTATATCATTAGTTGATTATATGACTGAAATATTATCTCGTCGTGATGGATTATTATTTTCCAAACATCATCAAAATTGCGTGCATCTTCAGGCAATAAATGTTTTAATGAATGAAATTTACATGAAGCAAAATTTTCTTTCTCAAAATATCCGAATTCATTAAAACCTCCGGAGAATATTTTACCATCAGCATTAATATTTATACACCTTACCACACTATTATTAGGTAAAGGGTATAAATTCCAAAATATACCATCATACTCAAGCAAGCCATTGTTATTGGCAAAATACATCATGCCGTTATTACCCTGCTGTACATCCCATGTTTGACTGCCACCTTGATAATCGGACCGTTGATAGTTTACAATAAATGAAGTGCCTATATTTTGTCTTTGTGAAAATACAGTAGAATTTAAAAATAATACAACAAATAAAATTGATACTTTGATATTCAATAACATTATAAAAATAATTTTCCTGCTAATTTATAAAAACTTTTTTAATTAGAATACTTTTACTATATACAAGGAAAATGTAAATTATCACAAATAATTATAGAGAATACTTAAAACAATTGTATTTGTAGTGCCCACACCAATATTCCAGTACTCCACCTCTCCAATCTTAAATCAAACTCATGTTATAACATTTTTTTATCTCTTTAACTACAATTTCCCAATTCACTTTGAAGCTATTTTGAACAATGAGATAATAAAAATTAAAGAATCAATTAAAAGTTCTATTAATGAATATGATATATTACAAATCAACTAAAATATTAATATTTATAGGCACATGCCAAAGCTTCAAAACATTGACACAAACACACTTTGAAAATTAGTCAATTATACTAATGAACTTTTTAATACGTTTAAATTAAAAACTTCTGAAAATAGTAAAAACCTATTACAGGTTTATCTTAAAAATTTAATATAGATTAATATTTATGATAGAATTAAAAGGGAAAAATGCATTAATAACGGGATCTAGCCGTGGTATCGGACAGCAGATTGCGATAGGACTTTCTCAATTAGGGTGTAATATAATTGTTCATGGAAGAAGCATAAACAGCTGTGAGAAAACTTTTTCATTGCTTAAAAAATATTCTGTAAAA
Organism: uncultured Bacteroidales bacterium; assembly: GCA_964404485.1. Taxonomy (GTDB): domain Bacteria; phylum Bacteroidota; class Bacteroidia; order Bacteroidales; family JAIORY01; genus JAIORY01. The sequence goes on from CAYOKJ010000269.1 coordinate 2,568, forward strand.
ACATACAGAACTTATGGCGATTTGTCTGACAAAAAACAAATTAATGATTTGATCAATCAAGTGAAGCGTCTAAATATTGATGTAGATATTTTATACAATAATGCAGCTATAATGACTGATTATCATGAAAACATCTGGGATCATAGATGGGATGAATGGATAAAGACCTATAAAGTAAATGTTATAGCCATGTACTGCCTTTGTAGCGCCTTTATTCCATCTATGATAAAAAATAATTTCGGCCGGGT
>CAYOKJ010000270.1:0-2802 GCA_964404485.1 uncultured Bacteroidales bacterium
GGTTTCTAAATAATAAGCGTATGCATTATGCGTTTTACCTGTTCCGACTTTGCCAAGTAAGTACCAACTCTTATCAAAATCTAATTTAATTGAATGATCTAATTTAGCGTTTTCGTAAATATTCATTTTTTCATCCTTTTTTTATCTTTTATAAATCTTTGTATTGACTTTTATCGCTTACTATGTGCCGTGAACTGCCTAAGCCTTTAGTTGGTTGTTTTATAACAATTTCATCCTTCCAAGATTTGTTTCTTAAAAAAACATCAGGATTCTTACGATAATATTTATCAGATTGAGATAATTTATATTCAGGTATATAATCAATTATCAATTCTCTATCTTTATTTGATAATTTATTCCATAGCGGTTCTGCTTTTAATTTAGAGACTTTTTTATCATATAATTCCCAAAAATTTTCAAATTCTATATTTATATTTTTAATTACATTATCATTATCATTATCACTTTCATCTTCATATTCATCTTTATCTTCAGGGTTTTGTTTTAATTTTGATTTTGTTTTGATTAGAGTTTTGACTATTGAATTAATCTGGTTTTCAATTTCTTTAATATCATAATCTCCATAAATCCATTCTCCATCCCTAATATCATCAAAGTAATCCAATACAGATTGTTCGGTTAATCCCATATCTTTAACATACCATTTTTTTCTAAATGCAAGATTAGGTCTTTCTGATTTTCTTATTATTCCTTTTATTCTCTTTTCTGGTTTTTTACTTATTCCCATTTTAAAAGATTCTTTATCATCTTTATCGTAAATTAAATACAAATATCCAGGTTCATTATAATATCTTTTAGTCCCGCTATTTCTACCGACTTTACCACCGATAGAACCAGCATTTGATCTTGCTATACTTATATTTCCATCCTTAATCATTCTTTTTTGATAAAGTTTATCATCTTCAATATTTAAAACATCATTTTCGACAAGTTCATTCAAAGCATTTTCCATATCATTCATTTGACAAGGTATCTGTTTTGTTAAGATATACGCAAAATCAGATATTTTGCTTTTGTTTTGCTTTTGTTTTGCTTTTGTTTTGATTTGCCCATATTCTTTTTGTTTATGTAATATACAAAGTATTTTTATATAAATACCTTGTGCCTGCCACGAACACATATTTAACTTTTCATCAGTCAAATAATCCTGAATGTATAAAGGTAAATACGGTTGATCTCTAAGAGCCATTCTTACACCTCAAATAAAAGCGAATCAAACGAAAGTAGAGCATCACTTCTTCTTCCATTCAATTCGCTTATTTTATTAACTGTCATTTTTAATGCTCCTTTTAATACATCTATAAGATAATAAAAATTAACACCAATGTCAAGTAAAATCGTAAAATAATTATTTGTCCTTTCAATTAAACAATTTAATTTTAATGGAATAGCAGATATTCTTTTGTTTGCCATTATTTTATTCCGTAGAATAAATTTTCTTGATCATTTGACATTTCAGTTTTGGCAAATCCGAATTTCTTAATATCTTTAGTTTGATCAATGATTTTTGTTGCTGCATTAAAAAACTCTTTTTTAATTTCAAACCCATATACTCTGCGGTTACATTCAATAGCTGCAATTAACGTTGTCCCGCTTCCCGCTACTGGATCTATTACAACATCACCTTCATCAGTAAATATCTCAATTAGTTTTTTTAACAATGGGACAGGTTTTTGTGTCGGATGTATTTTAGGTGTTTGGGAATCTCTGATCCAATCAATGCAATTGAAAATCATTTTTCCCTTATTATTAAATTTGGGTAATTTATCACGATATAGTAATAATGCATATTCACAATTTCCTACAACTCGCATATTTGCTTTTAGAACTTGTGCAGAAAAGTTTTTACGAAAAATAAGATTTATATAATTATTAATACCGTATCTTTTAGCCAATTCAATCAAATACATTTGCTGGTCAAATGCACAAAAAACTATCATACAGGGTGCTTTTCCTCTTTGTTTTGGTTCTTTTTTCAACATTCTACTGCAAAAATGCATAAACTCGGCAGGTCTAAAATCTTTATCTGTATCAAAAAAGTCAGTATTTGCTAATTCACTTTCTCCATTCTTATTGTCACCGCTTTTATACCAAGATGGATTTGATCCGTAAGCATTTTTTCCAACATTATATGGAATATCTGCAATAACTAATTGAGCCTTATGTAATCCATAGCTTTTAAAATTCTGAAAGTGATCATTAAATAATTCTGCTTTTTCGGTTACTTTTTCTAATTTTTGATTTTCCCTCATTTTTTTTCTCCTTTTATTTTTTTAAATTAGTAACTGTTTCTATTGCATACAATATCAAAAATAGACCCACTAATCTAATTGATGATATTGGTACATCTTCTGTCCACAAACACATCAAAATACCTAAACATAATGACGAAACAAACAACCCTATACTTACCCAAAATTGTATTTTTTTCATAATTTTTCTCCTTTTAATTTTTTATATTTTTAAAAATTCTTCGATAACATCAGCTATTTCCGAATAAAAAGATTGAACATATTTTCCATTTTTAAAAAAACCGCCGTTTGGGTCATAGGCACTTCTTAATTCCTCTAATATAAAATGCGGATCATTTGCTCTTCTGAAGATAGCAGAAATAAGGCGAGTTAAAACAATATATTCTGCTGCGTGTGTAAGGTCTTTGGAATTGATAAACATTTCAATCAGTCGTTTTTTACCTGCTTCCATAACATAACTAAGTGTAACATATATCTTAAATTTTACGAACGGGCTTTTAATTTTATAGACTTTGGCATTAACTACCTC
>CAYOKJ010000271.1:0-2802 GCA_964404485.1 uncultured Bacteroidales bacterium
ATGGGTTTGCATTTAATGTAAACACAGATCTTAATTATTATAATTATATAAATCCCTGTGGCTTCACAGACAAGGGAGTGATTTCCATGGAAAAAGAACTTTGTAAAAAAGTTGATTTTGGGGAGGTGAAAAGCTTGGTGAAAGAAAATTTTATGAAGATATTTGGTGAGAAAGTGTAGTAAATTGATTTCTTAAAGCAAATCCTCCGAATTTTTCCATCTAATAAAATAGCCCTCGAAAAATTGTAAAAGAAATTATCATTTTCAAAGCAATTTCAGATATCTCACTGATTTGTATCAATATATTTCAGAGTATTACTATATGATATCTTGAGATTAAGATAACTCAACATCAGATTGTATTAACTCTGTTATATTTATTGTGGGTAGTAAGAATTTATTAAATTCTGTATTTTCTGTTTTGCTATGTAGTATTCCTCTCAATGTTCCTATTGTTAACATTACCAAATGACAAGCAAATCCTTTTGGTAGGATTACTTTGTTGTTTGTATTTTGCATATTATTCCATGCTGTTTCTTTAATTTTAAAATGGTTGCCTGCTTCAATTAACAAAAAAGGTTTATCTTTTTGCTCAAACTGAACCTTAATAAAAGCTGCAATAAATTGATTTTTTTTATCTAATCCAAAGTTAAGATTGATGCTCATTTCTATCTTTGGATCAGAACTATCAAAAGCTTCTTGAATAATTGCAAATTGTTCGGTTGTGATTTTATGCAATTGAAAACCAATCGCTTTATTATCATCTTTAGTATCCATAATTTGCACTTTTTTCGTTTACACAATTATGATTAAAATATTCGGTGTTTAAATTATAATCAGTTTTTTTATTTACTATTGTTTCTCTATTTGAGTATATATGAAAATAAACATATTCTTTCTCAATCTTAAAACTTTTAGAAATTGATTTGCTTTCGTTTTTAGAGAATATTAACTTGATTTCTAAAGCATTTTCTAATTTAGAAATTGTTTCCAAAGTCAAGTTTTCTTTTCCCTTAACAATTTTATTTACCTGCTGGGGCGTAACGCTAATCATTGCTGCAAGCTCTTTTTGTTTGATACTCTTTTCTCTGAGAGTTCGTAAAACTTTTATAGCAATTTTTTGAGAATGTTTTAACCATTCTTTGTTTTTCTGTCTGTTTTTAGCTTCTTCCAACCAATTGGAATTATTTGTAGCTAAATTGTTTAGTTTATTTATGTTTGCCATAATACCTAAAATTCGATGAAATCTATAATACTGTCGTTTTCTATTATACCTTCATCAATTAAAAATTGTTTTACCTGATTAAGCTTATTCAACTCTTTTTGTAAATGTTCTCTTTCGTTCATAGTTTCTGTTAATTTTATTGCCCCACCTGTTACAATAAACACATTAGATTCTATTCTAATGGCATATATTCGCAACCAGCTTTTTTGTGCCGAACCATAAACTTTGGTTTTTTCATAATCAGGGATGGGATATTTTTCAAAATCTTTTTTATTTAATGGTTTAAATAATGTTTGTAAGTTTTGTAAATTATTTGTTTTTCCGTTTTCTGCAATTTTTATTACTTTTTGTTCAAGCTCATCAGCTTCTTCAATTGTTTGTTCAATTGCATCTTCTATAGAAATAAAATTGTAAAATTCTTTTTGTAAATCCGATTTATGTTTTTCGAAAAATGATTCCAGATATTCTATATCAGACCATTCTTTAAATAATTTACTAAATTCATTGCGTTTATTGCGTTCGTATTTAATAGCATAAAGACTATTTTCTATAATTGTTTCGACTGCAAACATACAATATTTTTTTAATAAATCAACTCACAGGTTGATTTATTTTATTTTTATAATTATATTTTCTGTATTTTTTCTTTGCATAAAACACTAACGGCAGTCCGTCTAATAACCCACCGTTTCTTTAAAAATCAATCAAATATAAGCCGATTTAAGCATACCACAAAAAAACCAGCAATTATTAAAACCACATATTTACTAAAATAGCCAACCCCGCTACTTTTGGTGTCGTTCAACAATGCATATAAAAACCTTAGATGCTTGCACTACGGGATTTTTATATGCTTAAGTGTTGGCATTGTTATTTGACAATATATTGTCAAAGTTAATAAAATAAGTTCTTTAAGAAACTTTTTCAGTTTTTCTTTTCCTAAAATGTTCGTTATCCGTAAAAGTTCTTCTGTGTTTGCACAATCAGTCGTGTATTTTTTTCCGTCTAACGCTTCTAACTTCAGTTGTACGATAATTTCGTACAACTGATTAAACTCTTCTTTTGTAAGTTTTCGTTTTAAATCATTCTAGTATCTACGTGGATTATTACTCTTGCTTAAAGTCTCAATTATGTCAATTACTGAAAAATACCATTTTTCAGATTCATTGTCCCAATGGACTCTTATTTTTTTGGATTCAAATAATTTTATTGAAGTCTCTTTTGTCATAATTTCATTATTATTCAAATATAAAAATAATCAATCTTTTTTAGTTCTATTTTTTTATGGAAACGAATTTTTACAATAAATGCCAACGATTAAGTGTAAAAATCGTTGGGCGTTTCAGCGCAATTCCTTTTCTGTTCGCTCGTATTTTGCTCTTTGCAGTTACGTTCAAGTTTGGAAGACCCACCCAATGATTTTTACACAATGTTGTGTTTTTGTGATTTTTCAATATAATCAATCTGATAAAAGGCTAAATATAATTTACCTTTAAAATTCAATTCTATTATTGTTTTATCAATTTTCCATGACCGACCTTTCCACTTTTCATCTTTTATTTCTTCCATGCTAAAACC
>CAYOKJ010000272.1:0-2762 GCA_964404485.1 uncultured Bacteroidales bacterium
TTTTATTTTTTATCATAAAAAATCAGAGTACAATTAAAAATAATTTCAATATTTTTTCGTTTGTATAATATATTATTTCTATATCTTTACATGGAAAATTATACAACCACTTATGCTCATTAATCCCAAAATACAAAACACAGCTTTTAATACACCACCATATATATATTTATGTATTAAGCATTTACCCCCCTTCAACTATTTGCGCACTTTTTGCATAAACTATTTTTATAATTTATTATATGTTTTTTATTTGCAACATACATCGGTTTGCAGTTTTTGTAATTCATATTTAAGAAACAATATTAACAATTCTTATAAATATTTGCCTTGTTGCAGTAATAAATATATTTTTTTGATTTGCAAGAATAAGTTTGATAAACATAACCACCCTGTATTTTGCAGTTTGATATGGGTTGGTTTTAAAAAACAAGAAAATAGTTTCATAAGACTGCTTAAAAAACAATTTAAAACATTAACAATATGACAAACTTTAATAATAAATTTCTTACCATGCGAAATTTTCTTTTTTTTCTTGCATTATTATTTACCCTGCCCACATTTGCTCAATTGCGATTTGATTACCCAATTACAAATATTGAACCGGCAGAGATAATTGTTACATATTCGTTGAAATATCAGAAAGATTCCTTAAATCATAATTTTATTCAACAGAGTGATATGTTGCTTTTTATAGGACAAAATACAAGTAAATTTTTAAGCAGTAATTTATATAGTTTTGATACAATAATGAATCATATTACTAATTTAGCTGAATTTCAGGAATTTTTAATAGATCGATATAGACCTTTTCCGAGGATTGGATATAAAATTTATAAAAACTATCCAAAGGGAAAATTAACTTTTATTGAACATATTCCTTCAAGCACATTTAAATATGAAGAAAATCTTGAGCTTTTTAACTGGCAATTAAGTAGTGATACAGCAACAATAAACGGTTATAAAGCACAAAAGGCAACATGCGATTTTGGCGGAAGAAATTGGATTGCATGGTTTAGCCCTGAGATTCCTTATAGTGATGGTCCATATAAATTTAATGGACTTCCCGGTTTGATTGTGAAGGTGAACGACACTCGCAATCATTATGTATTTGAACTTGAATATATCGAAAAACCAATACATAAACCAATAATTGATCTTGAAGAAAAAGACTTTGTTGAAACTACAAAACAAGATTTTTTCCGTGCTAAAGATGCTTTTTATAACAATATTATCAGCAGAGCAAAAGATGCAGGACTTAGTAGTGAGGTACAGCAAAAAGCCGCAAGGAGGGCGACTGAGCTCAATAATCCAATTGAGTTAAAAAGAAAATAAATTGATAGCTGTTTAACTTATCAGCGTATGAAATTATTAATTACTTCAATTTTAATTTTGCTATTTTGGCAAAACCTATTGGGACAGGTTAATCTTCAGGGGCATGTTATAAATTCTAAAGGTGAAGCATTATCTCGAATTAACATTTTAGTCTATTTGCCAGATAGCAAAATATTAATAGCTTTTGCTGTAAGTGATAGCAAAGGCAATTTTAAGACTATTGTAAACAATCCTTCTGATAGCCTTAGCATTGAAGCTAGTTCAATTCAGTACAAAAATAAAATTCGCAGAATTGCCAATATTTCACAAAATTTAGTTTTTTCATTGAAACATGATATTAAGCAATTAGAAACATTTACAGTAAAAGCATCACCAATCAAACAACGAGGCGACACCATTAGTTATTTAGTTCGTTCGTTCGCCGGAACAGAAGACAGAGCTATAGAAGATGTATTGCGCCGTATGCCGGGCATAGAAGTTGAGCCTAATGGGCAAATTCTTTATCAGGGATTACCTCTTCAAAAATTTTACATTGAAGGCCTCGACTTAATGGATGGACGTTATGGAGTAGTGAGTAAAAATCTTCCCCACGGATCCGTTAGCACAGTTGAAATACTCGAAAACCATCAACCAATTCGTATTTTAGAAGAACGGGTTTCATCAAATCAGGCATCACTAAATCTTAAATTAAACCGAAATATTGCAGCAACAGGTACAGCACAATTAGGCTGCGGGTTAAATCCATTTCTTTGGGGTATTAATGTTACTCCTATGATTTTCACGAAAAACTTTCAGATAGTAACGTCTTATCAAACAAATAACACAGGCAATGATATAACACAACAGCTTAAAGTTATGACTATACAAGACTTGCTTCAAAATTTTAATCATCCGGTTAAAATCCCAAGTATTTTGAATATACAATCTGTTACCCTTCCTGAAATTTCTCAAAACCGATTTCTTGATAATAATACACATCTAGTAAATTTCAACGGACTGCTACGAATAAATCATGATTTTCAGCTAAGAACTAACATTTATTATATTAACGACAAGCAAGAACAACAAGCAAGTATGCATCGTAGCCTTTATAATCTGACCGACACTCTTGCTTTTTTTGAAAGTTTCGAAAACAGCTTTCAAGAAAACTACTTACATAGTGAGTTCACATTAAATCGTAATGTTAAAAAAAACTACTTTAATAATGAATTAAAAATAATATCACGATGGGATGAACATTTTGGTAAAGTTTTTACAGACGGAAAAGAAGTTTCACAATCATTAAAAGATCCTATAAAATCAATTTCAAACGATTTAAGTTCTGTTAATTATGTAGGTAAACATCTAATAAAATTTCGATCATTTATCAGCTACGACCACAGTCCGCATAGTTTGTTAATAAGACCCGGGCAGTTTGAAAATATTTT
>CAYOKJ010000273.1:0-2758 GCA_964404485.1 uncultured Bacteroidales bacterium
CCTGAATATTCTTGGAATAGCCAATCCTCACTAAACAAAATCAATAAATTGAAATCTGATTTTAAGGCCGGAGATTTTGATTATGAATCATTGGAAATACAAATTAAACAAGTAATTGAAGATGCAGAGAACAATAAAATTGAAGTTTCGAATAATATTTATGCGTTAAATGCTCCTGATAAATTTGATAAAGCAAATCAACTTGAAAAAGATTTTGATGATTTTAACAATTTGGCTTATGATGTAATGGATGAATGTTCTGCATTTCAGAAAAACAAAGCTGCGAATCCTTTCGAAAATATGCAGGCTGAGTCAGGAGTATCTCAGCAAAATACAGATAATACAAATATTTCTCAACAACAGGAAAATGCTGATAGTAATTTTGGAGATACACCATTTGGTCCATCCGGTAAAAGAATTAAAAATATATTTTATCATAATATTTGGAGAAGAAAATCCGGTAGTAAAGTAATTTTTAAGCAAAATGGGACATCTGTAATGTGGGGAAATAAAAGTGGAGAGATTAAAAACGGAGTTTTGACTTATCATTTTACGGATAGTGATAATGTTCCTTATAAAGTCGAATTTAAATTACTGGGTGATGGATATAAGATAGAGGTTAGGAAAGAAATGACTGATCGGTTAATTTCTGATTATTTATTTATTTTAAATAATGGTTATGCACCCAAACAAGATAAAATTGATGAATATCGCACAAAAAACGGATCTGTTAAAGTTTCAGAATTGGAATATATGGGTAGCTTTTTAGCAATGACGAATGATTCTGATCGAGATGCCGTACGTGATGATTTCGATAATTGCCTCAATACCCCCAAAGGACTAACCGTAACTAACGGTGGAGTTAATATTATGGGTTGCCCAACCGGACAAACCCCAAATCAACAAACAAATACTGCTTCAACCGAAAATAATAATAAAGAAGTATCTGAAAATCCTTTTAATTCATCAACATCATCATTATCACAACAAACAAACTCATCTTATCAACAAAATAATTCATTCAATTCAAATGTTACTAAACCTAAAAATGAAAAACCATATTCAGAACCCGTAGGCAAAGTAGGAATAGTGGGCAATGACGGTAATGGTGATGGGAAATATTGTTCTTTAGCTGTTGAAAAAATAAATGATTCGGATATTTTGGGATTTAGTCTTTTATCAGGTATTATGGTGTATGTTCAAGTAATTTACCGTGATGAGACCGGTTATTGGAGAACAAAGTATGAGGGCAATAGAACTAAATTTAAAGCAAGTGAGTTTTTGAAAGATATTCCTGGTAATATTACCCATCTTAATTTTATTGTAAATTCTGATCATAACCATTTTAAACGTGGTACTAAACCTTGTGAAATGGAAATATGGCATTTGCCTGCCAATGGAAGAATACCTACTCACAATGTAGCAACACAAACAGCTCAAACAAATAATAATATTGCTGATTCAAAGATTTCTAAAGATTTTGATGCACTTATTGAAAAAGCTAATCAAGCTTTTGATAAAAAATATTGGGAGGATGAAAACACACATAAAACAACAATAAATCCAACAAATCCTAAGCAGGAATCGCTAAACTATTTACGACAAGCAGAACCGATTATTAGTCGTCAAACTAATTTAATTACAAGATATAGTATGGTTTCGCACCTTGCCAGTGTTTCTTCTAGTTATGCAAAAAGAGTTTTTGTAAATACTGCAAAAGTAGATTTCATCAAATTGGCTGGAAAACTTTTAAGCAGATATAGTGGTGCTATTTCTTCTATTACTAAAGAAGTTAATGGAATGAGTGCACCAAAAGCCCGTTCAATGGCATATTCGAATGTAGCAGAGGCTTGGAGAGGACTTGCACAAGCAGCTTTATGGGGAAATGGGCAATTCAATAAAATGTATTGTGATAAAGAATCAAAAAAATATTACGAGCGTGCTTTACAGGAAGACAGAAAAAATATTGAATTGCAAAAAACTGTTGAGAAAATTAATGCACCAAAAAAACCAATCCCGGCAGCAGTCAAAAAATTTAAAGAAATTAAACCCGATACATGGAATGAAGCACAAACTTTAATGACACAACTCGAAAATGACATACTCGAAAGAGAATCACAACCTACTGAAATACATCCAATGGAAATAGGTCATATGACATTGGAATTTAGTAGTGGCACAGTTAGTATTATGAGATCAGGTTCTAAAAATTGGCAAAAAGTTACAGTAGATTCTTATAATTTGATTTTTGTTGGAGATAAAATTAAAACCAGCCACGATGCAAAAGGTGTGTCAATAACATTTACATCTGACCGTACTTTCTTAGCTATTAAAAATAATGCTGAAATTGAATTTTGGAGCGATAGTAAACTTCTTATCAAAAGAGGAGGTGCAAGTATTGTAGTTACTAAAAAAGGAAGTAAATTTTTGGTGATTACTCCAACTTGTGCAGTTGGTGTTAGAGGTACGAAATTTGAAGTAAATGTGAAAGATGATAAAACTACTGAAACTTATTTATACGAAGGAGTAGTTGAAACCAGAAACGGAAGTGATATTGCTTATTTGGTACCCGGTCAAAAGATGATTGCAAAAAAAGGAGAAGCTAAACTTCAGCAAAGTAATTTTAATGCACAGCAACGATTAGCAACTCATTGGCGTGGATTTGAACAACAAAAAAGAAAACATGAACAAATAGTTACAAATAATAAATCCTCTCAACCAAAGAAAAAAATAAATCCAACTAATAAAAAGAAAACTA
>CAYOKJ010000274.1:0-2752 GCA_964404485.1 uncultured Bacteroidales bacterium
TTAACTGGTGCTCCTGGGTTTTGTGTAATTTCAACCAATTCCATAGGAGGAGGAGTAACACTACCATCTGTAGACCATGTTAATAATACATCATTAACATCCTGTAGTTCGCCTGCTAGATCTGTAGGTCCAGGGAAACTATCACATGGCATATATGTCCAGGTATAATCCATTTTTTCTGACATACCATTTGTGTACATAGCTGCAACTTCAGAAAAATATTCCTGTCCTTGAACTAGATTTGTTATATCATATTGATAATGGTTTTCCATTACATCCTCTACGAATATCTCATCTAACCATACCTTATAATATTGAAGTTCACGAGAAGCTGTAGTAGTTTCTGGTGGTTGACTTAATACAAAATCATCAATATAGAACAATGGAGTATCCGTAGAACCAGCCTCTACACCGCCAAAGATGTTAGCTCCACCGAATTGAAGAAGACCAGGTGTTCCAAATGTACCAAGTGTCCACTGATATCCAATTATTTCTACACCATTAAAATAGTAAGTCGCCCAATCAGTATCAAGGTTAACCTCCACTTTAATATCCATCCACTCATCATGATTAAATGGATGATTGATAGCATCTGCTACACCAGCATCACCATTTGCTATTCCGTCTGTCTGATAATAGATCTGGAATGCCCACTCGTCACCTGGAGTACTTGTTTTCTGCAGGTTAAAGTATCCGGCATATCCGGTAGGTATATACATTTTCATTTCATATGTATAAATACCTGTTGTATAGTCATCCATTATAAGAACAAGGTCATTGTTTAGTACAACTTCTACTGAGTTAACAGGACTGGCTGAATGCAGATCAGTTATATATGCATCTTCAGATCCACCAGGGGCATTTGACCAAGTTGTAAATACAGGACTAACTTCAGCTACGAAATCACCAACTGTATAACTATCGAAATTTTCGTCAATAATAATAGTTGGTGTCGGAGGAGGAGGAGGAGGTGCTTCACCTGTCCAAGTTGCAAATGCAGTTGGAGTAACATGTAGTTCTCCTACAGGTGTAATCTCTTCTTCTAGTAACCATGTAAAATCAGTAGCTTCCCAAATAGGTTCTCCTACTATTTCAATAGGTGTAAAACCAGGTTTTTCAACAAAGATGTCATAATCTCCTAAGCGGAAATTATCCCATGCAAAGTAACCGGTTTCGTCAAGAAGTGCAATATATGTAAGTCCTAATTCTGGTTCTGACATATTTGTAAACTCTACAAATGTTCCAGTAGGTAAATCACCACTATTAGTGGTAACAGTAACTGTTACATCTGTAATCATGTTTTTATCAAGACAATTAGAGTATGCTATTTCTGAATCATTGTTCTCGTATATAGCAATAACTCCCCATTTGTAAACATTAGGTACGGCTTCGCCCCATGTATGATCTGTAAATACAGTATCTGTTGGAGGAACCATTCCCATAAATGTAAGATCTCCTGTTTGACAAGTTGTACGATAAATTTCATATCCTGTCATGTCACGTGTAGGCTGATATGCAGTTAAAACCGGCTCACCACTTTTGGCTACTGCATCAGTAATAACAACATTATCAACAGCAGCACCATAACCCCATGTACCACTTTCAGAATATTTGAAAATAATCTGAACAGAAGCTTCAAGAGCTGCAACAGGAACCTCAACCATATAGGCTTCAATCCAGCCAGTTGATGTCGCAAGATTTTCAATAAGTACTGGTGTACCTCCATCAATACTATAATATATCGCCAATGCATCATATTTTAGAAAGTAATCAAAGACTACAAATACCTCTGAAGCAGATGCAAAATCTTGTGAGGGTGATGTAGCATTAACAACTATGGAACTACCACCGCTGCCAGCTGCATCAGCATTAACAGCAATGAAGTTTGTTGCATTTCCGCTGAAATCCACAAAGGATGAAGATAATGTAGTTGCATCACCCCATTGCCATCCATTAACGTTACCTTGGATTTCCCAATCATTAGCACCAGATTCAAAATCGTATAAAGCAGGTACAAATGGTATCATAGGACTATGCCATGTAATGAGTACTTCATCATCAGTAATTTCAGTAGCTATTACATCAAGTGGTGGTAATGGGAACTCATCTAACTCAAATGTTTTAGATACTGTTCCATTAAGAGGAATTAATACCGAATCCAATGTTTCTGTAATATATCCCCTGGCACTAACTATGTAATTATAAGTACCAGCAAGAATTTCACCACCGTAGGCTCCGTCTATATCTGTAGTGTAGGAGAACTCCAAAGTAGGATCAGTAATATCTACAAGATATACTTCTGCGCCTTCGATTGGTGCGCCTCCAAGATATGCATACTGGAATACAAAACCATCTACAGCTGCAGTGCCAACTAAGTCAGCTTCTGCACAAAGGCCCTGGCATGTTTCGGCTCCATCATCATAAATATAGGTAATACAATAACTATAGGTACCAAATTCTAGTGGCCCATCAGTAAATGTACTAGCATATGAGGTTGCAAAGGAAACAGTATCATAAAATACACCATCACGATATATTGTAACATAGTCAACTGAATCTAAAGCAGCAACAGGAGCGTTGGTCCATTCTAATTTAATATCCATTGTACCTTCTACTTGTGCAGCACTAAATTCTGTTGGTGCAGCATATCTATCACAAGGGATATAAGTCCAAACGAACTCAGCTGTTTCTGATTGTCCCATTGTAAATACTCCAGCAACTCCGGCTGTGTATGTAGAATCAGGAAGCAATA
>CAYOKJ010000275.1:0-2746 GCA_964404485.1 uncultured Bacteroidales bacterium
TAACAGAAAGTGGAAAATTTTAAACTTTGCGTCAACCATATTTATGAATGGACAATCATTCAACACTAAACACACAATATTCAACGACTGAAAGGAATCCGTCTGGACGACCAAAGAGAGAGCCCGGATGAAGCAAAGCAAATTTGCATTGATGAATTTTCTTTTGCTGTTTTTCTACTTGTTTATTGATTATTGTTTATTGATTATTGAGTGTTCTTATTTTTTTCTAAATAACATCAATGTAATATCGAATCTATTATTTCTTTCAAAATGTTTCTCATTCAAATAAAAGATCAAAATTTTAAATTTCTTTTGAGTACTTATTATTTGTTTTTTTTAATTCATAGTAAAAAAACTTAATCTACGGGCATTATAGACACTCCTTTAGATACTTTCAGGATTAGGTACTTGTTATAATAAAAATAATTTCATTACAATTATCTTAATATTATTTGATTTGTATAAATTTACAAATTCAAATATTAATAATGAAAGTTACAATAAATAAGAATTCGGGATTTTGTTTTGGTGTGGTGAATGCTATTAAAATTGCTGAAATAGAGCTTGAAAAATCAGGTAAATTATTTTGTCTTGGCGATATTGTTCATAATGCAATTGAGGTAAAACGTCTTGCTGAAAAGGGTCTTATTATAATTGATTATGAAAAATTCAAAAAACTAAAAAATACAAAAGTCCTGATTCGTGCACATGGAGAACCTCCTGAAACATATCGTATTGCAGGAGAAAAAAATATTGAACTTATTGATGCTTCGTGCATAGTTGTTTTGAATTTACAGAAAAAGATTAAAAATGAATATGAGAAAATAAAAAACATGGGCGGGCAAATAGTAATTTATGGCAAAAAAGACCATCCTGAAATAATTGGTTTAAACGGGCAAATAAATAATAATGCCATAATTTTAGAATCTCCTAAAGATATTGATAAAATTGATTTTAAAAAGCAGATTAGTCTTTTTGCCCAGACAACCAAAAGTATTGAGACTTTTTATAAATTAAAAGATGAGATTAAGAGTAAAATAGAGAATAATAATTTTATATTTCACAATTCAATATGCCGGCAAGTTGCAAACAGGGCTAGTGAATTTAAAGAATTTGCTATTAAACATGATGTTCTTATTTTTGTTAGCGGAAAGGAAAGTTCAAACGGAAAATTTTTATTTGGAGTTTGCAAAGATGTAAATCCAAATACATATTTTGTTTCTGAAAAGTCGGAGATTAAAAATGAATGGCTAATTGGAAAATCTGATGTCGGAATATGTGGTGCCACTTCTACTCCCCGATGGTTAATGGAAGAAGTAGCAGAGTTTATCGAAAAGTTTTAATATGTTTTTACAGAAAATAAATCTTATTAATTTTAAAAATTACGAGCAGTCAGAAATGATTTTCTCAGAAAAAATCAACTGTTTTATTGGTGATAATGGAGTTGGCAAAACAAACATCCTGGATGCTATTTATTACCTTTCATTTTGCAAAAGCTATTTTAATTCCGTTGATTCTCAAAATATAAAACATGAGCAATCTTTTTTCTCCATTCATGGAAATTATTTTAAAAATGGGAATAAAAAAGATGTTGTGAGTTGTATCCAAAAACGAAATTCACGAAAAGTATTTAAACTAAATAAAAAAGAATATGATCGTCTTGCTGATCACATCGGTCATTTTCCTTTGGTTATGATTTCTCCTTATGACCGTGATTTGATAAATGAGGGAAGCGATGTACGCCGGAAATATATTGATGGAGTAATCTCACAATTTGATAAGTTTTATCTTGATGATCTTTTAAAATACAACAGAGCACTTTTTCAACGAAATTCATTACTAAAGAAGTTTTCGGAGACAAATTATTTCAATCAGGATTCTCTTGATATTTGGAACGAACAATTAATTAAACTCGGGAAGGAATTGTTTGAAAAACGAAAATCATTTCTTAATGAATTTATTCCGATTTTTCAGCATTATTTTGAGTTTATTTCCGGTAATAAAGAAAAAGTTAGCATTAGATACAATTCGCAATTAATTGATAATAATTTTGAAAAATTATTAGTATCAGCTCAGCAAAAAGACAGAATGATGAGATATACGACAATTGGAACTCACAAAGATGATCTTGATTTGCTTATTAATGGTTTTCCTGTAAAGAAATTTGGTTCGCAAGGACAACAGAAATCTTTTGTAATTGCAATAAAATTGGCACAATTCGATTTCACTAAAAACAAAAAAGCTTTTAAACCTGTTTTATTATTTGATGATATTTTTGATAAACTTGACGATTCGAGGGTAAAGCAACTAATACAATTGGTAAGTGAGAATAATTTCGGACAGGTTTTTATTACCGACACACAAAGACAAAGAATAGAAAAAATATTTAAAACTGTAAATATTGATCATAAAATATTTGAAATCAGCAATTCAGTTGTAACTGAGGTTAAAAAGGATTGAATCATTTAATAACAATAGAAACATTATTTATGCAAAGATCGAACGAACAAACTTTAAAAGAAGTAGTAAGAGAACTACTTAATGCTTATCGTTGGGGTGGGAAAATTCTTGAAATTCGTTTGATGAACTCTTGGGAAAATGTTGTTGGCAAAATGATATCCAAACACACAACAAAATTGAATATTCGCAAGAAAACACTTTTTGTAAAACTCGATTCATCTGCATTAAAAAACGAGCTTTCTTTTTCTAAAGAAAGAATTATAAAATCATTAAATGATGAAGTTGG
>CAYOKJ010000276.1:0-2745 GCA_964404485.1 uncultured Bacteroidales bacterium
TTATAGCAAAACACACTATTACAAATGAGATATAAACGGAATATTACGGTTATATCTTATGTATCGGCAACCTTAAGTGAGCACGTAACAACTTAAAACGACAAAAATAAAACGAATTAAATAACTTAAATACGGATTGTATGAAACTTTTAACGACACAGAAAAACGTGATTTTTGATTTTATTCAAATAGCAAATATGGAACATGACATGTTTCAAATTAATGAAGACAATAACAAATCAATAATAAAATATGTGGGAACAGAATTCTTTTTTAATTTTGATGAAGAGGTTAAAAACTTGGGAATTACAAGCGTTACTTCTCTTAAGTTCTCTCCAGGTGAGAATGATTATGTAGAAAAAGTTTTTATTGATGACACTTCATTTGCAACCAAACTTTCATTATTTAATAAATGGTTAAGTTCTTTAATCAAAGAGGTAAACGTTGTTGATAAATGGAGTCAATTAAAAAAAGAAATCTCTAATATACGACTATCAGACTTTAACGATTCAAGTTCCTTTAATGCGAATGAACAAGAGGAAATAAATACAAAAATAACGACCTTAAAACAGCGTGTTCAAACTTTAAATTTACCACCAGACAAACTCTCAATTATTGAGAAGAAGCTTGACCATTTGACAACTTTAACTATCTCACTTACAAAAACTGATTGGAATGCGCTTTTTCTTGGAACTCTTGCAACAATGATTATTGCAGTAGCACTTACACCTGAAAGCGGAAAACAAATATGGGAATATGCTAAACAAGTTTTTTCTAATTTGTTTTTGTATTGAGACGAGAAGATGGTATTCTAACAAGCGTCAAAATTCAAGATAAAAATGCACCACACAGTCGGCTAATGAATTGGTAAACTAAATAATAAAATAATGAAAAAAACAACTATTGGAATATTAACTATTGTAATATTATTAACAGGTTGTATTACAAATAAGAGTGAGAAAGAAAAAAATGAAACTTCAAAAAGCAAATCTGAAAAAACAATAGATGATAATATCTTAATAAAGAAAAAAGTTAAAAAGTTTAAGATTACTGAAGAAAGTATGGTAGGTAATTGGTATGTTGTTGCATCAAATCCAAATCCCGTGTACCATAACAAAATATTGGTGGGAGGAGACTATATTTCATTTTTTCCAAATGGTGTAATAAAGGAAACTAAAGATTTTGTTAACAGGGTTTCTGTAGAAACAGGCAAATATATTATTGATACAAACAATAACGAAGTAACAATAATGTTCAATGAACTACACAATAAATGGAGGCAATTGAGTGCAGGAAAGGCTTTAGAGTTTTATTGGGTCAACACTGAACTTAATTTTGAAAATGACCTTAATACAGTTTATATAAAAAAAGGAAGTGGTGAGTGGAATATGTATAGTAAAAAGAAAATTGATATGGATAAGATTGATATTATTAATTCTGTTGATGCAATGGAATTACAACCAGGAATTAAATATAAAATCACAAAAAAAACACCACTTATGGAAAGTAACACTTACACTGGGTCAATAACTCCATATTACATTAAATCAGGTAGTTTTATAGAAATAATATCAAAAAAAGAAGTAAACGGATTTATATGGTATCACGCTAACATTCCGTCAGTAAATAAAAAGGGATGGATAAAAAGTATTGCTCTTTTTGGGCAAGATATTCAAAAAGTCACAAATTAATTTTTTCGGTAAATAATGAAATTATGCAGTTGGCAATAATTATAATAAACAGAATATTAACTTAATATTATTTAAAATGAAAAATATATTAATGTATCTAATTTTAGGATTATTGATTTCTTGTGGAAGTTCAGTCACAAATAAAAAGTTTACAATTATTAAAGAAGACAAAAATGAGAAATTGAAAAAAGTAACAATTGATGTAAGATTAGAAAAGGAAATCAACAAGGATGAGTTGAAGAAAATTGGGTTAATAATTAAAGAAGATAGACCTAATTTTGAGAAATTTTGGATTTTTTATTATTTACCTGAACACCAAACAGGAAATGGAGCTTGGGCAATTACTCACTTTAAGCCTGAATTGGAAATTGCGATTTTAGGAGCAACAAAAGAGGCATCTATAGAAATGAATGAGAAAAAAGTTACAGGAACCATTCTGAATATTTGGAATGATAATGATGCAATAATGCCAAACAAAATATATTTAGTGAATGAAAACGACAAGTTATTTATAAAAGCTATTTATGCGAAAAACAAATACTCTAACGCGTCAGAAATTATTAACGAGGTTACAGAAGAAAAGAAAAACGGTTTGATAAGGTACAATTATGACAATAACCACGGAGATTATTACGTCGTTGAGAAAAATGGGAATTTAGGACTTTATGATAACGAAGGAAAATTTAAAGAAGCGATAAAAGATAAATAACTACTACCAACAATGTATAAAAATAATAGCCGAGATAGTAGTAAATTCATGAGTTGTAGCCCGCTTCAACTTTTCTTGTAACTTGACATATTTAAAGCCCGCAATTGGATGAACCGTTACCAACAAGGCTAAGAAAAATAATCAAATAAAAATATAATCATATGAAACTCGAGAAGATTTTAGACAATTTAGGTTCGTTAGAAAAGAATTCATTTATCAAAATAATAGACAATATTATTTCTAAATCCCATAAGAATTTTAAAGAAATTGAAAAAATATTAAGTGTTTCCGATAAAGGTTTAAAATCAGTCGACAGCCAAAATATTGCAACAATATTTAGCCTAA
>CAYOKJ010000277.1:0-2727 GCA_964404485.1 uncultured Bacteroidales bacterium
CCACAGATTCACAGATAAATTTTCGAATTCTACAAAAGTCGGCAAAGCATCCCAGCTTCCAGTTTCCAGTTTCCAGTTTTCAGTTTCCAGTTTTCAGTTTTCAGTTTTCAGTTTTCAGTTTCCAATTTCCAGTCTCCAATTTCTAATTTCTAATTCACCCCAGCCTAAAGTAAAACACACTCCCCTTTCCCATTTCACTTTCTGCCCATATTTTTCCGCCATGTTTATTTATTATTCTTTGCACAATTGCCAGTCCTATTCCAGTACCGGGAAAATCTTCTTCGTGATGCAGTCGCTGAAATGCAATATATATTTTATCATAATATTTCATATCAAATCCATCACCGTTATCTTTAATAAAGAAAATTTCTTTTTTATCAATTGATTTTTTACCAAATTCAATTACTGCATTTTTTTCCTTTCCTGTAAACTTAAAAGCGTTACCAAGAAGATTTTGAAGTAAAATTATAATAAATTTTTGATCTGCTTTAATTTTTAGTCCTTTTTTAATTTTGAAATCCACTTTTCTTTTTGGTTCGGTATTCATCAGTTCTTTAGAAATATTTTCTGCTAATTGTGTAAGGTCAAGTTGTTGTCTGAAAATATCTTTTCTTGATATTCTCGACAAAGCGAGCATATCATCAATAAGTTTTGCCATGTGCTTACTGGATGATCTTATACGATTTAAAAAATGTTTTCCCTGTTCATCAAGTTTGTCCGAATAAGTATCGAGTATAGCCTGACTAAAACCATCCATTCTGGTTAATGGGGCGCGAAGGTCGTGAGAAACGGAATAAGAAAAAGCTTCCATCTCTTTATTTGTTGAGTCTAATTTAGTATTTGTTTTTTGAAGTTGAACATTAATATCATTAACATCTTCAAGTAATAAACTTAATGAATATTGTGATTTTTCCAGTTCTTTGGTTCGTTCTTTAACAAGGTCTTTGAGATGATCGCGGTATTTGGCGAGTTCTTCTTCTGTTTTTTTCCGTTCTATGGAAATACTAATTTGGGAAGAAATAAATTCAAGCATTTCCATATCCGATTTATCAAAAGCATTTTCGTCGGTATAACTTTGAACAGCAATAACACCGGTTACATTTTCTTCAATTTTAAGAGGTACTCCAAGCCATATCTTTGACAAACTTCCCTGATGTTCCAATTTACCTTCCTTAACAAATTTTTTCTTTAATTCGATATTTGCCAAAAGTGGCTTTTTTGTTTCAATCACGTACTTGGTTAATGTTTTTCTTGCCGGAGCAGAAGTAAACTTATCTTTTTCATCAACATAGTATGGTAATGAAAGCATATCGGTTGTTTTGTCGTAAAGGGCAACATAAAAATTTGTTGTATCAATTATTGTTCCCAGTTCTTTTCGTATCTTGCTAATTAACTTTTTAAGGGTACCGGTTGTGGTAACTGCATTAGAAATATTATATAATACCTTTTGGATTTGCTCAGCACGTTTGCGTTCAATAATTTCTTCCTTTAATTCCTTAGTATTTTCATTAAGATCATTCATAACAACGAGAGTAGCAATTCGTTGTTTTTCGCTTTTTTCAAATTGTATTTCCAGTTCTATAGATTTACTCTTAATTTCTTTGTCTGTCAGTATTCGGTCGGTGATATCAATAACAAAACCAAGAACATGGTTTTCAGAAAGTTTAACAGCATCAAAAGCCCATGTATTTTTACTTCCATCTTTTTTAATGAAGGACAAATCTCCTGTTGATATTCCTGTTTTCACAACCGTTTCAAAATGCTTTTTAGCAAAAAGATGGTCTTCAGGTGGAGTAAGCTCTACAAGATTTTTGCTCAATAACTCAGCCCTTGAGTAACCTGTTATTATGCAGGCAGTTTCATTCACATCAACATAGTAACCATTTTTATCAGCAACAAAAATTCCGTAAGGTGCTTTTTCGATATAACTTCTGAATTTTTCTTCGCTTTCATTGAGTGATTTTTCTGCTTTTTTTCGAAATTCGATCATGCGATTGATACTTAAGGCTAAAGTTTTAAATTCAGTAAAATGAAGATTATCTATACTTATTGGTATAGATTCTATTTCTGATTTTAAAAAAAACGAAACAAATACTTCAAAACTCCTTTTTATCTTTTTTGAAAAATGTTTTGCTAAAATAGTAAGAAAAATCACTAAAAATATAAAGACCAATCCGATTTTCAGAATATTGATTTCCACCTTCTTTATCAATAATCTTCTTTTTCCAGCTATCACTTTATCGATCTCATCTACATAAGTTCCCGCTCCGACCATCCATTGCCAATCATGAATTCCCTTCATAAAAGAGATTTTGGGAGATGGTATCTCTTCAGATGGTTTATTCCAAACATAATAAATGAAATCTCCTTCAGGATTTTCAACAGCTTTTCTCTCTTCCTGTATCACCTTCACACCATTCGGATCTGTCATTTCCCAAAGATTTTGTCCTATCAGATATTTTTGAGTAGAGTTCATTAAAGTAATACCATCAAAATTGACAACAAAGATATAGCCGTCTTTTCCAAATCTGATTTTTCCAATTTGTTCTAATATCTCCTTCTGAAAATTCATTTTGCCGTTAATCTTTTCAAGAGAATGTTTTGCGATAAATGACCTTTCCAATTCTATTAAATCAATAACTTGCTCTACTTGATATTTTAACATATTCTTCTGATTATTGATATAATTTTCTTGTATTTCCTTTGATTCTTCATTGAAGTTTTTAT
>CAYOKJ010000278.1:0-2715 GCA_964404485.1 uncultured Bacteroidales bacterium
ATATTGTAATTCTATCCTGTATTTTACTTTTTAATTTATTTGTCGATATGAACCATAAAAAGAAAGGGGCTTTTTTGTTTTCAGACTCTAAAGCTTCATTAACAACTGTTATGTCCGAAACTTTTCGGTTCGGATATTCCTGTTTCCAAATCCAGACAATTTTATTGAGTAAATCTTCATCGTATTTATGTTGTTTCAAGGCAATATCTAGAAGTGTCAATAGGTCATCATGTTTAATGAACTTTCTTTTTTCTGCCAATAAATGTTTAAAACCTGCTAATGAGAAACGTGATTTAGAGTGTTTTAACAAATTAATAACTGCAGAAAATAATTTTTCTGTTGCAGGATTATTTTCAGAGGCAGAAATTAAAAACATAAGGTTTTCAAAAACATGGTCGTAAGTTCTGTACATTTCACGGAACTCATTCCCGTTGTTATATTTATCAAATAGTTCTGGAGATTTGCATAAATTGATTGCTCTGTCAATTATCGTATCCGTATTTATTTGAAGGTTGATTATTTTATATCGTTTAATAATATAAATCAGGTTTTTTGTTTCGCAGTAAAAAGTACAAAGGTTTAATAGAAATTCATTGATACTAATTTTTTTGTATGAACCAAAAAACGAATTAGGTGGAATATTTTCCTGAACGCTGTAGGCAGCAAAGATACCATCTATTACTTTCTCTACTATTACACGAAAGTCATCATAAAGGTCGTAGAAAAGATAATTCTTTCGAATAAATGAATACAAATACCCGATATGATAAATTAGATCTTCAATATGAAACTGAACATTCCTATTAATATCAACACTCTTTTTAATTTCAATTAAAGCTTTGTCGATTTTATAAGAAGCATCTTTTATGAACTTACCATTGTATATGTATTCTAATTGAATTTTAATATATTCATCTGTATTTTCTTCAACAAGATATTTGTATGGATTTTGATTTTTAAGTTCTATTAGAATCTCACGACTTTCAGAGTCTTGTCTGGCATTTCTATATAACCAATAAAGGTTTTGTAGATTGCTACTGCATATAAATCGGGTTATTCTTCTTTTTTCTTGGTCTTGCTCATTGCTTACTGAATTAAGAATTTCCGATATTTGCAAATAAGCATCTTTTAGATTTAGAGTTTTGAAACTCAAATAAGCATTTTCTAATTTATCTTGAATACTATTATTTTCTGAAATGCTATTTGATGTTATTCTTTCATCTAAAAGCCTCAAGTCCAAGTTGTCAAATACGCATAATGAACATTGGCACTTACTTTCTTCATGATGAATATTAAATTCTTTAACCGCAATTCCTGAGATTGAATTAATAAGATTATTCTGTAAAAATGAAAAGACTTCCTTTACATGTTGAGATGGTTTAGTATGTTGCTCATCGTTCCATTTTTTTAATGATCCAGCAATCTCATCATTGGCTAATTGTAAACTGAAACGATTTATATATTGAGAATGCCGGGGATTTAAATTTTCATTGAATGGATATAAATCGGGAATTGTATTTTGTTTCAGAATATTTAATGGATAGAATCTATGTGAAACAGAATGAATCCTGTCTAAAATTGAGCAATTTTGGAATTTTTCTTTCCATTTTTGCTGACTATCTTGCTTTACTATAATATCATTCTGCTTGTCAACTGATGCTTTCGTACTTTCAGATATATTTGATTTTAGGCTAATTCCCTGAATACCTATGTGTTCATCATCAGTCTCTTTTTCAGTCCCATAATAATCGTTAATAGGTTTAATAAAATCACGATAATATTTAGTTAATAAATCTTCGGTCAGATTTTCCATTATTCTATCCCAACACCAATAATCAACAACTATTTTGTCTGTGGATTTTTTTTTACATTCTATTTGAATGTGAGTATCATTTTTAAACGTTGAAGCAAAAATGAATTTAGAAAAATAGAATTCATTATCTGAATTGAAGATTTTGAAATCAGAAAAGTCGTCGTCTAATTCTTTAAGTAATTCTTGCCTGATTTTATAGTCGTCTCTATCAATGATTTTCAACTTGCACTGTATAACCGTTTTTGTTTCTATCGAACTAACATCAAATCCGTGTTGTTTTTGCCCTCTTCTACCAAACTGGGAATATGTGTTAGTTTTATCAATTGAGTTGAATACATCAACGATAAACTTTTCAAATTTTACTTCATTTGAGAATGGATGCAAAACCTGATATCCTGATAGTTGCAAGCATGAATTATCACTTTTCATTAGCTCCCCTCCACAATTTTAATTTCATCCTCACTCAATCCATACAACTCATAAACCATTTGGTCGATTTCTTTGTCGGTTTTATCAATTTCAGATTTTAAGGAATGTGCTTCTGCTTTTTTGGTTTCAAACACTTCCAGCCATTCCATTTCATCTGTTTTAGAGAGTTTTTCACCACCAACATTTTTTATAGATTTGTTAAGTTCTCCTATAAAAACTCTAAAATCATGTTCGTGCCAATTTAGTAGTTTATTACTAAATGTTTCAGTTTTAAATTGGGTTTTGAGAAACTTCAGGAATTTATCAATGCCAACTTGCTTCTCTTTATGAAGAGACAGCATTAAATCTGCTTTTTTATTAAATTCAAATTGGTCTTGTTCTGAAATTAATGGAATTCTGATATTTTCCATATAAATCTTCCTCAACTCACGGGTTCCACCTTGTAGTTCAGCACATTTTTTTCGTATTTGGAA
>CAYOKJ010000279.1:0-2702 GCA_964404485.1 uncultured Bacteroidales bacterium
GTCAGAAGAATAATAAAATTAAGTCTCAAAAAGGCCAAGAAACAAAATAAAAAATTATTATTGAATTTATTACCTTTAGGATATGCAAGAATTAGTTTATTTGAAAAGGATTATAGAAAAAGAAGGATAGTTTCATTTGGATTGAATAAAGAGTTAATTGGAACTATTCAAATGAAGAAAATTAAGAGGATTAAAGTTCCAGATATTTTTAACTCTACCATTGATGTAAAAGGAAAATATCGATTTGCATGGAATAATAAAAGAAAAAAATTTAAAAAAGATTTACAAATTGAATAACGAACACCGAACACCGATTTTAGATTTATGAAGTTTTAAGTTTAATTGATATTTAATATTCATAAAGAATAAATGAAAAGGACAACAAAATAAATGCAAACGACAATCCAAAAACTAAAAGAAAAGATAAAATTATTTCAAAAGAATCTTGCTGATTATAAAAACAAGAATTACGACGAATACAGCACGAGAGCGGATTTTATTGATTTTGTATTTTCTGCTTTTGGATGGGATATGTATAATGAGCAAGGAGTGATTGAGCAGTTTCGAGAAGTTATCAGAGAAGACAAGATTGAGATTGAAGGCAGAAAAAAAGCTCCGGATTATTCATTCCGAATTGGTCAGCAGATAATATTCTATGTTGAAGCAAAAAGACCTTCTGTGGATATAAAAAACGACCCCGAGCCTGCTTATCAATTAAGACGATATGCTTACACACAAGGATTGAAACTTTCAATATTAACCGATTTTGAAGAGATCGCTGTCTATGATACAAGAGTAAAACCAGAACCGAAAGATAAAGCGGGAATTGCAAGAATTTTTTATTGCACTTTTAACGAGCTGTTTGAAAATACAAAATTAGAAGGATTTGAAACGAACTTTGATTTTTTATTTAAGACATTCAGTAAGCAGGCAATTTTGACGGGAAGTTTCAATCAATATGCAGAGAAGAATAAAAACAAAAAAGGAACGGAAGCGGTTGACAAGCAATTCTTAAATTTACTTGATACTTGGCGGAAGAACCTTGCTATTCGTATCGCTCTTAAGAATGAAAATCTTGATGAATATCATCTCAATATCGCTGTTCAAAAAATAATAGATCGTTTGATATTTTTACGGATCGCAGAAGATCGCTTAATTGAAAAAGCAAATCTTTTACAAGAAATCGCAAACGAGAGTAACATTTTTGGACAGCTTTTAAACATATTCAAAAAAGCGGATAAAAAATATAATTCAGGTCTGTTTATCTCTGAAGAATGGCTAAAAAATCTATCTATTGAGGACAAGGCACTGAAATCAATTATTGAAGAAATGTATTATCCCAAGTGTTCTTATGAATTTTCTGTTTTACCTTTAGAAATTTTGGGGCAGGCTTATGAGCAGTTTCTCGGGAAAACGATCAAATATATCAGAAAAACAAAATACGGGCATAAGGTGAAAATTGAGGAGAAACCGGAAGTGCGAAAAGCCGGTGGTGTCTATTATACGCCTCAATATATCGTAAATTATATTGTAAAAAACACAGTTGGTGAAAAGCTGAAAAAGAAAAATTCCGATGAGATAACAAAGTTGAAGATTCTTGATCCTGCGTGTGGTTCCGGTTCTTTTTTGATCGGTGCTTATGATCATATCTTGAGATATTATCTGAAATTTTATCTTAAAAATGAAACACGAAAAAAGAAAGCTTTGAAAAATGGCGTTATTTATCAGACGGGTAAAGAAAAATATAAATTGTCAACCGGCAAGAAATCTGAAATTCTGGTGAATAATATTTATGGTGTGGATATTGATAATCAGGCGGTGGAAGTTACAAAACTTTCGTTACTTTTGAAGGTTCTGGAAGATGAAAATTTGGAATACAGAGAGCAACTTTTTAAAGCGGAACATCATCACTTATTACCGGATCTGTCGAATAACATCAAGTGTGGAAATTCCTTGATCGGCAGTGATTTTTATGAGGATAAGAATTTGTCTCTCTTTGATAATAATGAAATGAGAAAGATAAATACATTTGATTGGGATAAGGAATTTGCGGATATTTTTGAGAGCGGTGGGTTCGATTGTGTTATTGGTAATCCGCCGTATTTTAATATTCAAACACTTGGTGTTAATTCAGAAGAAACTGATTATATAATGAAAAAATATTCTGACATTTGGCAAGATAAAAGTGATTTTTTGTTTTATTTTATTTATAAAGCTATTTCTGTTTCCAATGATTTTGTTAGTTTTATTGTATCGAACGCCTTTTTATTCGCGAATAAAGCTCAAAAATTACGGAATTTTATTATTGAGAATGCTAATATTTCAAAAATAGTTAATTTTGAAAAATATCAAGTTTTTAGTGACGCTTCAATTACGACTGCTGTAATAAAATTAAATAGAAATAAAAAAGATACTAATTGTTTAACTTATTCTCTTAAAGAAAAAAACTATTTTGTAGATGATATATCAAAAAACATTAATAATGATGAAAACTATTTTGAAGTTGAATTAAAAAAAGATGATGTTTTTGCTTTGATCGATAAAACAATTATTAAAGTAAATAAAAAAATTGACGATAATCATTCAAAATTAAATGAAATCTTTAAAATTGGGAAAGGAATGGAAACAGCTGCAAATAAAGTTTTTACCTTTAAGGAATATCCCATTCAATTTAAATCTGAATTTATAAAAAAAAGAATGAG
>CAYOKJ010000280.1:0-2695 GCA_964404485.1 uncultured Bacteroidales bacterium
ATAGAAAGACGAGAATTAATAGCAAAAAAAATTAGAAACTATTACGAAACGATATAAGAAAAAAACTGGCGGTAATCGTAAAACCAAGACCCACGAGGTTTTCTTAACCAAAAGATTATCAGTATGCTGTTTTAAAGAAATCCAATAGAATAAACCTCGCGGGTCTTTTTGGATAGACCATTCAGAAAACAAAATTGATGAGTAGATAAAATTCATGAATTTTATCTACAATACGGATTGACGGAGGAGGAGATTGGGATAGTGGAGAATGGGTAAAAATTTAAAAAATTACAACATGACCCTATATCGGAACAAATACCGTGCAGAATCAAACAGGTGGCAATTTTGGGATTATTCTGAACCTGCATCATATTTTATTACAGTATGTGTACAGAATAAAAAAAATGTATTAGGCGAGATAGAAAACCATAAAATGGAATTGTCAGATGCAGGAATAATTGTATCGGATTATTTTGCAGAAATTCCAAAATATCACAAACGTATTATTTTAGATAAATGGATTGTCATGCCTAATCATTTTCATTGTATTATTAAATTGGGTGATTATGATTTTGACAATGGGGTTTCGGTTATTGGGAATGTAGATAAAATTCATGAATTTTATCTACGGTACAATCAAACAAAACCATCAGAAAATGATATAAAACAATACCGAAAATTACGCAGGAAAATGTTAATCCCAATGATTATGGGTAAATTTCAGATGCAAACGTCAAAACAAATAAATATTATCAATATTACACCCGGAAATAAAAATTGGCAAAACAATTACCACGACCATGTAATTAGAAATGACACAGAATATAAACATATTAAACAATACATTAAAAATAATTCTATGAATTGGAAAGATGATAAATTTTACAAATAACAATTGTTTAATCCAATCAATCCGGCTGGTGTTCGTTTGTAACGAGTGCCAAATACGCCGGCAATTCCAACGAGCAATAGACCACGCAGAAAACAAAATTGATAAGTAGATAAAATTCATGAATTTTATCTACATTATGGGTTGACGGAGGAGGAGATTGAGATAGTGGAGGGTTTGGAATGAATGAAATTTGTTATATTTGTTGGGAATAAATATTGGGAAATTTTAATTTTATGTAAACGAGTTAGCAGCAATTTATAAATGAGGAAGATTACAAATAGCAAGTCAATTTCCGAGAATCAAGATAATCTTGGATTTTTAATTAATGGTTTTCTATCTGAACTGAAAGTTGATTCTTTTAAAAATCAAAAAAAAATATTAGAGGTTTGTCATGTCGGAAAATTTTTAATGTTTTTTGAAAACAATCTCCAAATTGAAAAACTAAATGAAGAACCTGATTTTATTCTTACAGATAATCATACTCTAATCGCTTTAGAGCATCAGATTGTTGTTGATCAAGAATCAAAGGAAAAAGAAGGATTTTTTCATAATTTGTGTAAGCTTGCTGAGAAAAAATTAAGAAAAGACAAGGATTTACCGAATTTCTTAGCAAACATCTATATTCATCCATACTTTAAAGGGAAATTAAAAGATAAAAGAAAACTTATCGATGAAATCTGTTTATTGGTAAAACGCCATGTTCTAGGAAATGAACTATTAGAAAATAATATTATTTATCATATATCTTCAATGAAACATTCACAAATAAACCTTAGTCCAAATCTTGGTGCTTGGTGGCAAAAAGAAATCAATGAAGAAATAATCCAGAAAGCAGTGCTCAAAAAAGAAAAGAAGATTGATGCATATATTTCAAATACAGGATTACCTCAGTGGTTGCTCTTAGTTATTGGTGGAATTGGTGAAAGTTCATACAGGTTTGAAAATGATTTTGAACCTAAATTAGATACTAAATTTGAAAAAGTTTTCTTACTTGAAGACTTTTATAATAATTTATATGAATTAAAATAAAACTGCTGCTAATAGTCGGTTTAGTGCTTCTTAGAGAAATTATTTAATAGATTGCAACATTGGAAATATTAAGAAAAATAATACTTAAAACCAAGCTACTGGTCGTAGCTGCAAAACGTTACTACAATACAAATAAATAATCCACAAAAAATGATTTTAAAAACTAAATCAGTAGAAATTTCCGATGAACCTTTAGGTTGCCAGATAATATTTTCTGATACGGAATCTCAATTTGAAAATGAGGATGAAGAATATATTTTAATTCAAAAATTCTTTGATGATGATATAGACGAGATAGAAAATTATTGCTATATCGAATCGCATGAAGAAAATATAACCGGACATTACAACAAACTGGAAGCGATTTTAAAGAAAAATTATTTAGAGTTAAAATTGAAGAAAAGAATTGTAAAAATATATTTTGAGATTGAAGAAAAACAATTCAATGAATTGAAATCTGTTTTGAAAATAATTTTATACGATTTGGGAGAAATAGAATTGGATTGAAATAATCGGGATTCAGAATTTATGGCTCAATTATGAGAGAAAAAATTGTAAAAGAATGATTCATTAATTTTGAGGTCGCAATTTTCGTCCTCAAAAATTTTAGAAAAAAAATCATGAAAGAATAATTTTGAAAAATCATATATTTAACTAAGTGGTCACAATTTGTGACCACTTATTAAATTAACAATATGGAAAAAACTTTAGTAAAAGCTGATTACCAATCTTTAATATTTGAGTTTCGTGCTTATAAAGTAATGGTTGACGCTG
>CAYOKJ010000281.1:0-2670 GCA_964404485.1 uncultured Bacteroidales bacterium
AATTTGACAACCTCTTTTATTAATATTAAAATATTAATTCTGAAATACGGTTATAAATATATAATTTTGTTATTCTGATATTAAAAAGAATGTTTTTGTAAGGAAAAATATGAAAAATACAAAACTCAATAAAAATGTTTTCCTAAAATTTCGAATTATTACTATTTGGTTTTTAGTGTGTTTTGTTTTTTTTATTACTGAAATTTCATTTGCTCAAAAGGGAAACAAACCCATGCGAATAGAGATTAGATCCAAAATTGACAATAATGTTTTTCATCTAATACCTTGTAAAGAAAAGGGAGCTTTACTTTGTTTTAAAAGTATTAATAGAGATAATGATGGAAACATAAAGTGGATATTTTCTCTTTTTAATAAACAGATGGATGAAGTCTGGACTAAGGAAATTCCCTTACAAAAAAATGTGAATTATAATAAATATATTCTTAATGATGAGTTTGCATATATTGTGTTTCATGATTCAGAAAAAAAAGGTTCTGCAAAATTCAATCTTCAGATTTTGAAATATTCATTATCAAAACAGAGTTTTTCTCTTATTAGCGAAATTGTTCCTGATAAATCTGAATTAGTCGATATCAAAATTTATAATGATAAAGCTTATCTTGGATTTCAAATGCGAAAAGACAAAGTTGAATTAAGTATTGTGGATTTGATTTCCGGTGAATTAACGAAAATGCCGGTTGTGTTTAAAAATAAAAATGTTCTTAGCGCGATTTCAATTAATAAAAAAGAGAATACTGTTGGAGTAGTATTGACTAATTCTGAGTCGAGAAAACATTATAAAATGTATCTGGTAGAATTTGCACTAAATGGTAAACTTATTCGGACAACGGAAATTAAAACAGGGAAAAATAATTATGTACTTAATTACGCGAGACTTAACTCGAATAAAAATGGAGAAAATATTTTAATAGGTACTTATAGTATTAACAGTGTAAACATTAAAGATTTGAAAAACGAAGAGAAAATTAAATCTTCTGGCTTTTATATTTCAAAAGTTACTGAAAACGAACAAAAATATATCAAATTTTATAATTTTTTGGATTTTGAAAATTTTTATGGTTCTCAGGCAAGTCGTAATATTATTATGTTGAAAAATAAAGCAAAACGACAAAATAAAAAAAATAATGATTTTTCTTTAAACTATAATCTTATAATGCATGATGTTTATGAGACTGATAGCAGTTTGCTATTAATTGCTGAGCTATATTATCAAAAGTATCACACTGTTACAGATTTTTCTTATGATTATTATGGCAATTCTATTCCTTATACTTATCAGGTTTTTGATGGTTATAGTTTTTTTAATACAATAATTTCCGGTTTCGATAATGAGGGAAATATGCAATGGAATCATGGTTTTGAAATACGGGATATTATATCATTTGATATTACAAAACATATTAGCCTGTTAATATTTGATGAAGATATTATGCTTACTTATAATAGGAGTGGACAAGTGGCCTCAAAAATGTTTTATAGAGATGAAGTAATAGGCAATCTCGAATATTTTAATCTTGAATCAAAATATAAAAAGGATTTCGTGATAGAAGAAGAAAATAGTAATATGATACATTGGTACAATAATTACTTTCTTTGTTTCGGATATCAATTCATTAGAAATAATTTAATTGCAAAAAAGAATAAACGAACTGTGTTTTATATTAATAAGATTAGATTTAATTAAGTTAATGAAAATATTGAAATTATTAAAACGGTATATTAAGTATCTTGCTCGTGCAAAGACAAAGTATAATATTCACTCACCTTTTGTTTATGATCTTATTACAGAGGTGATGGAAGACAAAACGGATTATCCTGTATATTCCGATGTTAGGGAATTGAAAATAAGTCTTTTTAGAAATTCAAACCCGGTAGAAACAATTGATTTTGGAGCAGGAGCTAAGGCATTTCCATATTCAACAAGAATAAGAAAAATCAATAAAATTGCCAGACAAACCGAACAACCTGATAAAATTGCACATTTACTTTTTAGAATAGTAAAGCATTTTAAACCCAATACGATTTTAGAATTGGGAACTTCGCTTGGGATTAGCTCAATATATTTTTCTGATGCTTCTCCGCAAGGGAAAATAACAACTATTGAAGGTTGTGCAAGTGTTGCTTCCGAAGCACAAAACAATTTTAATAAGCTAGGTTTAAGAAACATTAAAGTATTAATTGGAAACTTTGATACAATTTTGCCAAGGTATCTGAAAAAAAATGATAATTTAGATTTTGTTTTTTTTGATGGTAATCATCGAAAAGAACCAACACTAAAATATTTTAATGATTGTTTGCCAAAAGCTAATGAAAATTCAATATTTGTTTTTGATGATATTCATTGGTCGGAAGGTATGGAAGAAGCATGGGAAGCAATTAAGAAAAACACTATAGTTACTGTTACTATTGACCTTTTTTATATGGGAATTGTTTTCTTTAAAAAAGATATTGCAAAACAAGATTTTATTTTAAAATTGAAAAAATTTGCTGTAATATAAATTAAAAAGTTTGCTATTTTTACATTAAATTAAAAGAGTTTTAACTTTGGTCACTTTAAATCAGTGAGACTTTAATTTTGTGAAGCAAAATTATTTAGTCGAACTGATCCCGAGCGTAGTCGAGGGATCTCCAGAGTTATATTCCACGCCG
>CAYOKJ010000282.1:0-2659 GCA_964404485.1 uncultured Bacteroidales bacterium
TAACAAGAAGCAAAAATCAAAAATAAGGTATCAAGAAACAAGTATAATAATAAAATAATCATAATGAAAAAAATAATATTCTTAACATTTACAATTTTGTTATTTTTATCTGTTAATGCACAAAAAGATAAAAAAGCTACTGAAATTCTTGATAAAGTAATTGAAAATACTGAGTCGTATAAGACTTTTAAAGTTGATTTTGTTTATAAAATGTATAATGAGAAATCGAATATTGATGAAAGTAAAGAAGGAATATTATTTGTATGTAAAGAAAAATACAGACTACTGATATCAAATCAAATGGTTATTTCTGATGGAGAAACAATTTGGACATATTTAATATCAGATAAAGAAGTTATGATAGGTTCTGCTGAGGAAAATGAGGAAGCAATTACCCCTTCAAATTTGTTAAATTCTTATCAGGAAGATTATAAATCCAAATTTGTGAAAGAGACAACTATTCGTGGAAAAAAAGTTGAGATAATTGAATTAAAACCTCTTAAAGGTAAAACTTATTCATTAATAAAAGTTACTATTGATAAGCTAAAAAAACAGCTTGTTGATTTTACAATTTATGATAAAAACGGTAGCGAATATTCATACCAGATAAATGAATTTATTACTAATATTTCTTTAAGTGATACCACTTTTACATTTTCAGAAAAAGACTATCCTGATGTTGATTTTATTGATATGAGGTTTTAATAATCCTTGCTTTTATTAAGATAATAAACTGAATTATTTTGGTGCTTCGCTCCAACTTTTATAATGGTTCATCATGCTTACACAAGATTGATCGGGTTTTGTATTTGTTGTAATAAAATCAAATAAAGTAAAATTCTCATGCCAAAAAATTACCGGCATTATCTCTCCGCCAAATTCACCATTTGAACTTTCAAATACTTCGTAGTCATCAAAATTAGAGGTATTTAACATATACGGACCTTTTCCTAAATATCTGTATATCTTAACATCTTCGAGATTATTAAAATCCATTGATATTTCTCCACATAAAACACCGTTTTCTTCAAAAAGTTTCTTCTTAATATTTAAAGCGCCGGGAAAACTATTTTCAATAATATTTCCGTTTAGATATTCTGAAACCAACTCATCAAAATCATCTTCAGAAACATTTAAAGTATCGTCCATTATCGACATAATATTTATATACTTAATTGTAAGAGTCCCTGAATTTTCGCCGCTTAATTTAAAATGATATTCCTTCTTTTCGTATGTTAAGCATCCTGATGAAATTAGAGCTATAAGAACTAAAAAAATAATACTGCTTCGAATATTTTTCATCTAAATTATTTTAAAATAAATTTTATCCAAATGTAGTAATATTTTTAGATATTTTTGTGGATTATTAAAATGCAACAAAACACAAATGAAAACTTCAATAGAAATTAGTTATTATCCTTTAAAGGTGGAATTTATTCCCCCAATAAAAGATTTTATAAATCGATTAAATAATTACAATAATATTATTGTAAAGACCAGTGGAATAAGTACACACGTATTTGGCGAATATTTTGAAGCTATGAAAATATTAACTAAAGAAATTCACAAATCTTTTGAATTGCCACATTCTGTTTTTGTACTTAAAATTATTAATGCAGATTTAAATGTTGCGTGATGGATTTTAGTCAATTTTATGATATTCTTTTAGAAAATATTCTCAACGCAAGCTATCTCGAAATTATTGCGGTTATTTTTGGATTACTGAGTGTTTGGTTTGCTAAAAAAGTCAATATTTTAGTTTTCCCAACAGGAATAATAAGCGTAGTTATTTATATGTATATCTGCTTTGGTGCCAAGCTTTATGCAGATGCGGGAATTAATTTTGTGTATCTTGTTATGAGTATTTATGGTTGGTATGCTTGGACAAGAGTTGGAGAGCAGAAAAAGGAAAGACCAATAAGTATGTGCTCGAAAAAGGAGCATATAATTAATATTTTTATGTTTGTATTTTTCTTTCTGATTTTGAACTACATCCTAAAAAATTATACTGATAGCAATGTTCCGGTTTGGGATTCATTTACAACATCAATTTTTATTGTTGCAATGTGGCTGATGGCAATTAAGAAAGTAGAAAACTGGATATATTGGATAATTGCTGATGTTATTTCGATACCTTTATATTTCTATAAAGGACTGGTTTTTACAAGTTTTCAGTTTACCGTATTTTTAATTATTGCAGTATTAGGATATATCGAGTGGAAGAAACAATTTAAGGAATCGAGCAAAATTGTTTAAAAAAATTGCAATCACCGGACCTGAATCTACAGGAAAATCACAACTTGCCAGGCAGTTGGCAACACACTACAATACAATTTATGTTCCCGAATATGCCCGCGAATATATAAATATATTAGAACGTCCATACAACAAACAGGATATTCTTGAAATAGCAAAGGGGCAATTTGCCAAAGAAAAAGAGCTTGAAAGTAAAGCAAAAAAATATTTGTTTTGCGATACCGAATTGATAGTAACAAAAATCTGGTGTGAACATAAATACGGTAATTGTCATGAATGGATTCTAGAAATGATTAACAAAAACAAATATGATCTTTTCCTTCTCACAGACATTGATCTTCCCTGGCAAGAGGATCCTCAAAGAGAACATCCTGATTTAAGAAAATATCTTTTTCAACTTTAT
>CAYOKJ010000283.1:0-2644 GCA_964404485.1 uncultured Bacteroidales bacterium
AATAGGCATTTGCCGGTAAGTTATAAGGTTTTTTGTGGCTGAACACCGCTTAACCAAGAAACTGTCGTATTATGCCTTATGTTTGCGAAGAGTGATGTTATAGTAACGATTGTGGTATGTTCTAGTTGCCGATTTCGGAGCTATTCACTTTCAAGTTATAATGGACTTAATACGAACTACAAGCCTTAAATTTACCACTTTTTCGGCAATTAAATATACCACGTGTCAGGCAACGTAATTGATTGACTACCTGTAATTTTTATTTAATCTCACTTTATAATTCTTTTTTCCTGACATTTGTTCACCATCATTATTGTAATTTGGACTATATTTTCCAGCTGGTAAATCTTTAAACGTATAAGCATTACAAGCACGTGCCACATCAACATATTTTGTTGCTGCTGTATTTATTGCAGAAGCTGTTAAATCAGCAAGTACACCCCATGCTCCACCAACACCAGTGGACATTGAAGCATCATAAGTTACATCACCTTTTCTAGTAAAAAGTATCTCGTTAGTTTTAGTTGATTTAATAATATATTCAACTTCGACCTTAACAGTAGCAGCAAGTGCAGATTTATCCCATTTATGTATTATGGTAAAAACAACAATATCAGAGTTAAAAACTTCTCTAAACTTTGATAATGAGGAATTTAAAAATAATTCAGAATCGTAAGCACTTTCTTTCTTTAAAATTTCCATTGATAAAAATGGTGGAATTACATAATAACCTGCGTTTGCAATAGGTATATTCATCGTTGAATGAAAGTATTCTTTTGCTTCAACATTGGTACTTTTATTAATAGGTGGCATCAATAAAACTGATAATGGGTTTTCGTTATAAATACCTTTATAAGCTGTAGATTTAGGAATATTAGATGTTGTTGTACAACCTGAAATAAAAACTGAGATTATTATTAGTGTATAAATAATTTTTTTCATTCTTCTATAATTTTTAAGATTCTATTAATAAATATTTTAGATTCTGGGTAAAGAGCAATTTCTTTCATTAACAATTCTTTACCCTCTTTAGTTTTTCCTTCTTGAAGCAACAAGAAACCATAATCTGCACATACTCCTGGAGGAATAGCATTTCTGGTTCCTTTTTGTTTTTCAATTATTTGCTGATAGTTTTCTATCAATTGTTGAATAGATTTTTCATCAGCTTTTTTTAAGTAATTATAACTTGTAATTTCATATTTGCCCCATGTATACAATGGTTTTTGTGTTGTGCATGAACAAACCATAAAAAAAAAAAATGAAATGACTATTTTTTTTTCATGGTAATATTATTTTTTTAGTTTCTTGAGCTGATACAAATATTTTTTTCTTAAAAATCACATTATTATTATAGGATACTGTAATAGTATGTGTTCCTGTTGATATTGCATAAACTTTACCTTTAGGTCGATTTGCATGGTTTTTTTTAACTTCTGCCATAAAAAACTTTTCATCATCAAGATTAACATCAACACTTCCATTATAATTACTTGGTTTTCCTAAAAACTCCAAATATGATTCGTTTTCTAAACCAGTAGATAATGTTTTTACACCTGTACAACCAGTAAGTATTATCAAACCAATTGTTAAAACAAAAATTATTTTTTTCATTATTTTACCTCCTTTATATAATAGTTATTAAGATTTTGTTTGTCAATACTGCCTTTCGTAAACGTAACTATTGAGAATTCATTTTGCGGATTATCTCCTCCTGAAAAATCAATTACAATCATACCAACAGATTTGCCCGGTAATTCTATCATCATACCTGTTTGAGGATTTTTTATACGTTTTCCTTTTTTAAAAACTTCAAATTTATCGTTGACTTTTAGTCCTTGACTTTCACCCCCAGAAATTAAAATCCCATCTTCATTATAAGTCAAAAAGCATGACCTCCAAGGTCTATTCATACAATTATTGATAATGTTTTCAACTAATTTTGATATTGCGGCTGAAATCGCTTTGTCACTAAGTGTTGCATCATAATCAGTTCTTTCACCTAAACCCATAACTGTTTTATTTGTAGTTTCAGCCTCTCCTTTAGCCTCTTCTGAATAGATGATTTGTCCAGTAGAAACATCAACTAAACGAATACTCACTCCTGCTTGTACTATTTGCGTTTTACTCCTTGAAAAAGCGTTTACATCACCTACATTTTTTCGTCCAAATTCTGTCACTGAGCCAATTATTAAATAGTCTGCACCAACTTTTTGATAACTATCACTTCCAGCAAGTTGTAATTCCTCTAAAATTTTATCCATATCTTGCCTTTCTAAGAGGATGAACTTGTTTGTTGACGCAAGTTTTGTTGATAAAATATCAACCGCTTGTTTACCTATAGGGTCATTTTCTTTTTCATAAAATATACCCTTAGCATACTGTGTTTCATTAGAGAAACGAGCAATTGCTACCTTTCTCTTTAGACCTTGATAATCTTGTTCTATTTCCTGAATTTGTGGTTCAATTTTCACCACCTTTTGCTGTGTTGTACAGCTAATCGCAATACTGATAATTGCAATCCCAATTAAAGTTTTCTTCATTTAATTCTAATTTTAAAGGTTATACAATGTTTTTATTTTATGTTGCACCTAACATAAGTATAAACGGAATATTCCGTTTATATCTTATATATTTATAATAGTAT
>CAYOKJ010000284.1:0-2643 GCA_964404485.1 uncultured Bacteroidales bacterium
ACAAATTTAGAAAAATAATTCTAATTATGTTTGGATTTTAACACAATTCAATTGAGTTTCTAAATTGCTGATAAATATTTAACGCAGAAAAAGTAAAAAAGAAACGAAATATATCGGTAATTTGGATGTTCAGTTGGTATAAAACACTTAAGCAACATGTACACTCATAACAACAGCTGTCTATACGTCAACTGAAATTGTTTAGTATTTGTAATTTATAATAATTATTTAAACTTTCGAATTTTAAAGACAGATATTATTAATATTCCTTAGCCTCAATCTCACCTGTAAGCACCATATAAGCATTCATTGCAAGAGCTTGCATTTCGTCTTCACCGGGATAAACATGAACAGGTCCAAACTTGTAAATTCTTTCAATCATTTTATTGACAAACCATTTATCGTGTGCAATTCCACCGGTAATCAAAATCCCGTCAACATCACCTTTAAGAACTGCAGCTGAGGCACCAATACTTTTTGATACCTGAAACGCCATAGCTTCGTAATAAAGTTCGGCTTCTTTGTCACCTTTTTCCATTCTTTGCTCTACTTCGTAAGCATTATTTGTGCCAACATAAGCGATTAGACCACCTTTACCGGTAATCATTTTTTTTATTTCTTTTTCAGTATATTTTTTGCTGAAGCACAATTTAACAAGATCACCAACCGGCAAA
Organism: uncultured Bacteroidales bacterium; assembly: GCA_964404485.1. Taxonomy (GTDB): domain Bacteria; phylum Bacteroidota; class Bacteroidia; order Bacteroidales; family JAIORY01; genus JAIORY01. The sequence goes on from CAYOKJ010000284.1 coordinate 675, forward strand.
GTTCCACTCCTTTCAGGTGAATAAGGTCCTTCGCCATCTAAACCTTGATTTACATCAATAACTCGCCCTTTACAATGCGCACCAACTGTTATTCCTCCACCCAAATGAACCACAATAAGATTAAGGTCTTCGTATTTTTTCATTATGGATTTAGCATGTTGTCGTGCGACAGCTTTTTGGTTTAGAGCATGAAAGATTGATTTTCGCTTAAACAATGGATGTCCTGAAATACGCGCCAAATCACAAAGTTCGTCAACAACAACAGGATTAGAAATATATGCTTTGGCGTAGGGAAGAGATTTAGCAATATCATCAGCAATTAAACCGCCAAGGTTACTTGCATGTTCACCCATCGGACTATTTTTGAGGTCGTGAATCATTCTTTTGTTAACGAGATAAGTACCCGATTCAATAGGTTTTACCAAGCCTCCACGACCAACAACAGCAAGGACATTATCTTCAGAAATTTCTGCTTTATTAAGTTCGTTAATAATTACTTCTTTTCTGAACTGGAATTGATCGCTTATCTTATCGAATTTATCCAAATCCTCGGCACTATGTTTTATGTTTTTAATAAAGATTGGTTCTTTATTTTGAAACACAGCGATCTTAGTAGAAGTTGATCCTGGATTAATTGCTATAATTCGAATTATTTCCATTTAGATATTGTTGACTTACGATAAATTTTATATCATAAAAAAGCTTAACAAAATTATAAAAAAAATCAACCCCTTTTTAACAATAAATGTCTAATCCCAAAAGTTTTTGGGAAAAGTGCTTAAATTTAAAACAAAATGTTAGAGCAAGACTTTATGGGTAGGCTTTAACTAATTGCTGCTGCTAATGCTATTGACAAAAACTTGCTTTTTTCAGAGTCAGCTCTTGAAGTAAGAACTATTGGAGCTGCCGCACCCATCACTATAGCTGCGCCTGATGCTCCACCCAAAAAGTTTAATGATTTATAAAGAATATTTGCACCATCGATATTTGGTGCTAAAATTATGTCAACATCACCTGCAACTTCACTTGTGATTCCTTTTAATTCTGCAGATTTTTTTGAAACGGCATTATCAATTGCAAGAGGTCCATCAATTATACATCCTGTGATTTGCTTTCTGTAGTTCATCATCGAAATTGTGGCAGCGTGCATTGTTGCTTCCATCTTTGGATTAATGGTTTCAACAGATCCAACTATTGCAACCTTAGGATTCGGATTATCAAGTCTGTGGAAAACTTCAACGGCATTTTTAATTATCGCAATCTTATTTTCAAGATCAGGGTCAACATTCATAGCTGCATCTGTAACGCCAAGTAATTTGTGATAAAACGGAGTTTCGAAGAGTGCTACATGACTGAGTGTTTTTCCTTTTCTAAGCCCAAACTCTTTATTCAAAACAGCTTTTAAAAGCATACCTGTACTTACTAATCCTTTCATGAGAATTTCGGCTTCTCCGTCTTTTACAAGTTTTACGGCTTTTTGTGAGGCTTTACATTTATCTTCTTCGTCAATAAGACGAATTCCTGAAATATCAAATTTTATTTTTTTGGCAATTTCTTCAATTTTATTTTTATCACCAACCAATATTGGCTCAATAATGCCTTCGCTACTTGCATTTCTTATTGCTTCAAGAACATCCTGATCACCGGCAGCAGCAACTGCTATTTTTCTGGTCTTTTTTTGTTTTGCTATTCCAACTAATTCGTTTAAATGTTTAATCATTTTTTATGTGTTTTTGCAGAGTTTAAATATTTTGCAAAAGTATAAAATATAATGCAAGCTAAGCAAGTGTTTGTAATAATTTTACGGTAGGAAATTAAAGTCGCAAATGTGTAAATGATTAAATGCATAAAAGATTAAATACACAAATGTTATTTTCTTTTTACTTCTTTTTTTTCAATAAATATTTTTTTTCATTATGATAGATAATGATTTGTTTTTTCTATTATTTAATCATTCTATCATTACTTA